>NZ_JAMBLP010000013.1:0-112284 GCF_023336985.1 Marseilla massiliensis
GTGGCAGAAGTGTGCAATAATTCTGTATTATTGGTTGACATGTTACGTTGGGCTGGTTTTTGTCGACCTGCGGCTTCCATTTTGGGATAAAAGGTTTAAATTTGCGAAAATTGTAAATTTATATAAAAACAGATATGCTCCGAGCTTCACGAAACGAAATGCTGCCGGCCCTGTTGGCCGCAACGCTCCTGCTGGCGGCGCCGGCCGGCACGGGCCTCCAGGCACGTGGCAAGAAGAAGGCCGCCGCCGCGGCCCTGGCCCTGAAAAAAGACACGGCCGACACGGCCTACGGCAAGCTGGTGAAAAACGCCACGAAGACCGCAGGGCTCTTCACCGTAATACACAACAAAAAGCAAAACAAGGTTTACTTCGAGATACCCGACTCGCTGTTTGGCAAGCACCTGCTGCTTACCAACCGCGTGGCCCGCACGAGCGACACCCACGACTTCGTGGCCGGCCAGGCCATCAACGGGCCCTTCCTGCTCATGCTGGCCAAGGACGCCCAGAAGGTGTATCTCACCGAGGTGCAGGACGGGAGCGTGGTCGGTCCGTCCGACCCCATAGCCGCGTCGTTCGGCAACAACTTCGTGAACCCCGTGTTCAAGGGGTTCAAGATAGAGGCCACCAACGGCGGCAGCGTGGTGATAGACGTCACGGCGTTTTTCGGGGCCAACGAGAAGTCGATAAGCCCCATCAAGGACAGCAGTCCGCTGGGCAAGCTGCTCGGGGGCAAGGACAACCTGAAGGGCACGTTCGTGGCCGACGCCTCGAACATACAGTCGGTCAAGGCGTTTGCCCGCAACATAGAGATAGAGACGCTCATGTCGTTCACCACCCAGCCGCTGGGCAAGCCCTACAGCGTGGTGGTGCACCGCTCGCTGGCGCTGCTGCCCGACAACCCCATGCCGCTGCGCCTGCAAGACAACCGCGTGGGCTACTTCTACACCGAGCGCAACGTATACTCGTCGGCCGAAGACCGCGTGACAAAGCAGCCGGTGATACACCGATGGAGGATTGAGCCCGACAGCGCCGACATGGCGCGCTACCTCAGGGGCGAGCTGGTTGAGCCCAAGCGCAAGATAGTGTTCTACGTAGACTCGGCCTTCCCGCCCAAGTGGCGGAGCGCCGTGAAGCAGGGCATACTCGACTGGAACGCGGCGTTCGAGGCCGCGGGCTTCAAGAACGTGATGGTGGCCCGCGACTACCCCACGCCCGCCGAAGACCCCGACTTCGACCCCGACAACATGGGCTACAACTGCGTGAAGTATGCCGCCACGCGCACGGCCAACGCCATGGGCCCGAGCCACGTCGACCCGCGCACGGGCGAGATACTCAACGCCGAGGTGATATGGTACCACAACGTGGTGAGCCTGCTCCACGACTGGCGCTTCGTGCAGACGGCGGCCGTAGACAGCCGCGTGCGCACCAAGGTGTTTGCCGACAGCCTGATGTGGGAGAGCATGCGATACGTGGCATCCCACGAGATAGGCCACACGCTGGGACTGATGCACAACATGGGCGCCAGCTTCGCCTTCCCGGTAGACTCGCTGCGCAGCCCTTCCTTCACCCGGCGCTACGGCACCACGCCCAGCATCATGGACTACGCCCGCAACAACTACATAGCACAGCCCGGCGACCTGGAGAGGGGCGTGAGGCTCACACCGCCGGTGCTCGGCGTATACGACAGCTACGCCATCAACTGGGGCTACCGCATCATACCCGGGGGCCTGGCGCCGCGGCAGGAGAAAGACACGCTCGACGCTTGGATTGCCCGCAGGGCCGGCGACCCGATGTACAGGTTCGGGGCGCAGCAGCTCATGGGCACCGTCGACCCCACCGACCAGACCGAAGACCTGGGCGACGACCACATCAAGGCCGGCGACTATGCCATAAGCAACCTGAAGATAATAATGGCCCACCTCGACGAGTGGACAAGGGAGCCCGGCGCGCGCTACGACGACATGGAAGAGATGTACGGGCAGGTGGTGGCGCAGTACAGGAGGCACGTCAACCACGTGCTGCCATACCTGGGCGGCATCGTTTACGACGAGGTGAGGCAGGGCGACGGCAAGGCCGGGCGCACCTACGTGCCGCGGGCCAGACAGCGCCAGGCCATGAGGTGGCTGGCGGGCCAGATGCGCACCTACGGCACATGGCTCACGCCGAAGGGGCTGATAGCCAACTTTGAATACGCCTACCTCAGCGACAACGACAAGATAATGGCCTCGGTGGTGCGCACCATGCTCAGCAACGGCGTGCTCTACCGCGTGAAGGAGGGCGGAATATACGACCCCGCGGGCAACTACAGTCCCGAGGCCTACCTTGACGACGCGCGGCGCGAGCTGTTCATGCCGGCCTACAGGGGCGGCCGCCTCACCGAGGCCGACAGGAAAATCATGGCCGAGGCCATCGGCGTGATGGTCAAAGCCTGCAGCGTAGACAAGAAGAAAGCCGCCGCGGCAGCCGCCCTGGCCGCCGACGCCGACGCCGACGGGGCCCCCGACGGGTTTGCGCGCATCAACTTCGGGCTGCCCACGCTATCCGACACCGAGTATGCCGTGCTCATGCACTCGGCCATGAAGCAGGTGATGAGCCTGTTCCGCCAGAGGGCCGCCACGGCCGCGGGCACCGACAGGAGCTTCTACGAATACGAGCTGCTGCTCATGCAGAACGCACTGACCAAGTAAAACTAAAGCAACAAAACAATATGCGAAAGACACTCATATCACTGCTCATGGCCGTCATCGGCATGGCTGCAGCCCACGCGCAAAGCCGCCCGGCGGGCACTGTGGCCGGGACGGTGGTAAGCCAGCAGGGCGAACCGCTCGTAGGAGCCATCATAAGGGCCAAGGACACCGGGGCCACGCTCGCCGTGACCGACATCGACGGCAAGTTTTCAATAGCACAGTCAAAGATGCCCAAGGGCGGCACGATAACCGTGAGCTCAATGGGCTTTGTGGCACAAGACGCCAAGGCGGCCGGCGCAAGGCCGCTGACCATAGTGATGCAGGAAGACGCCGCCGCGCTCAACGAGGTTGTGGTGGTGGGCTACGGCACGCAGAAGAAGACGGCGCTGACAAGCTCTGTCGAGGTGATCAAGGCCGACGTGATAAAGCAGATGCCGGCCGTCAACCTCGACCAGGCCCTGGCCGGGCAGACGGCGGGCCTGTCGGTGATGTCGTCGACGGGCGACCCGTCGTCGTCGCGCGAGGCCACCGTGCGCATACGAGGCATCTACGACCCGCCGCTGCTCGTGGTCGACGGCATACCGCGCTTCGGCACCAACACCTCGGGCGGCGAGATGAGGCTGTCAGACCTCAACCCCGACGACATTGAGAGCATATCGGTGCTCAAGGACGCTGCCGCCGCGGCCGTCTACGGGGCCAGGGCCGCCAACGGCGTTATACTCGTGCAGACCAAGCGCGGCAAGGGCTCGCAGAAGCTCCGGGTGAACTACTCGGGGCAGGTGAACGTGCAGCAGGCCACGCAGCTGCCGCACTTCCTGCCGGCATACGAGTTTGCGCAGCTCTACAACAGGGCCGTAGACAACTCGCCGGCAACAACATACAAGAAGTACACCGACGAGCAGCTCGAGGCCATACGACGCCACGACATGCCCAACGTCTACGGCGACGACGACCTGCTTGACTACCTCGACAAGACGGGATACTCGACCATGCACACCGCCTCGGTAAGCGGAGGGGGCAAGGCCGTGAGCTACTACATCTCGTTTGGCTACACATTCAACCAGGGACTGTACAGCGGCGTGAGGCGCAAGCGCTTCAACTACTCGGCAAAGCTCGACGCCGAGCTCGGAGCGGGCTTCAAGGTGGCCCTCGACATGACGGGCAACCGGTCGAACAACCACAACACGAGCTCCGCGACCATAACCAACGCCTACAGCTTCTCGCCGTTGCAGCCGCTGCGGTTCACCAACGGCGACCTGGCAAGCATCAACGGCGCCAACCCGCTCATACCCATCTACGGCATCGGGGGCTATTACGACGACGCGGCGCGCTTCCACCAGCTCTCGGCCACGCTGCGCTACGAGGCGCCGTTCCTCAAGGGCCTGTCGGCATACGTGCGCTTCACGCTCGACGACAACCACTTCCGCGACAAGTCGTTTGCCAAGCCAACGGCGCTCTACCTCTACGACGCCGAGGCCGGCGAGTACTCCGTAGACCCCAACACCGAGTACCCCCGGGCAAAGATATCGATGCAGCAGGCCGACAGGGGCATCGACAACTACCTGTATGAGGTGGGGGCCAGCTACCAGGGCACGTTTGCCGGCAAGCACGACGTGGGCCTGACGCTCGTGGCCAACTACCAGCGCTACGAGGTCAACGCCCTCACGGCCGAGAACCAAGACCTGTCGGGGGCCTACCCCGAAATACTCGGCACCACGTCGTCGGGACGCATCGTGGGCACCGAGAGCCGCAGCGAGCGCGCCTCGCTCATAGGCAGGGCCACCTACGGCTACGCCAACCGCTACTTCGTCGAGGCCAGCTTCCGGTTGGACGGCTCCACCAGGTTTACCCCCGACCACCGCTGGGGCTTCTTCCCCACGGTGTCGGCATCGTGGGTTCTCTCCAACGAGGCCTTCTTCAAAGACTGGCGCCAGGCGGTGATCTCCAACGCCAAGCTGAGGGCATCGACGGGCGTGCTGGGCGACGACGGCGCCGTGGGCGACTTCAGCTACCTGCTGAAGTATGTCTATGCCAACGGGGCCGGCTACAACATCGGCGGCAATTTCAGGCAGGGCATAACGCTCGACACGTCGAGCTTCCCCAACCCCGACCTGCAGTGGGGCAAGACGCGCGACTACAACATCGGCGTCGACCTGGGCTTCTGGGGCAACCGCATAGGGCTAACCTTCGAGCACTACTGGCGCTACCGCACCAACCTGATAACGGCGGCGCCGAGCTACACCTTCCCCCCGTCGACCGGAGTGGAGGGACTCACGCCGAGCGTCAACTTCGGAAAGGTGAAGGCATGGGGCTGGGACCTCACCCTGACACACCGCAACAGCTACGGCGACTTCAAGTATGACGTAGCCCTGACGCTGTCGCACACCACCGACAAGGTGCTCGACTACGGCGACGAGAGCACCGTGGCGCCCAACCGCAGGCGCACGGGCAGGAGAAGCCTGCTGTGGTTCATGTACGAGGCCGACGGACTGTTCAGGTCGGAGGAGGAGCTGGCGGCATACGACGTCGACCAGGACGGCCAGGGCAACGCCACGCTGGCCCCCGGTGACATAAAGTACAAAGACCAGAACGGCGACAAGAAGATAACCGACCTCGACCGCATAGCCGTGCACAACTCAAGCTACCCCGACATGAACGGGAGCCTGCGCCTGGGGGCCGGATACAAGGGTTTCTTCTTCTCCGTGATGTTCCAGGGCGTGGCCGGCTACAGGGCAAACATCACCGACTACTACACGCTCTACAGCAACAGCCTGCCAAAGTTCCAGGACTACCACATGAGAGACAGCTGGACGCCCGACAACCCCGGCGCAACCTACCCCAGGGTGAAGTTCGCCACGGCCAACGACAACAACCGCAAGGAGTCTACATTCTGGATAAAAGACTGCAACTTCGTAAGGCTGAAGTACATCAACGTAGGCTACAACTTCCCAGAGAAGCTCATCAGGCGCATCGGCATGGCCTCGGCCAGCATATCGCTCACCGCCAGCAACCTGCACACATGGACCGACCTGGAGGAGATGGACCCCGAGTCGCAACGGGGCTACCCCATACAGCGCTCTTACGGCATGAGCCTTAACATCGGCTTCTGAGCCGAAATCAACCCAATTGACACACCAACCAGACAACCCAACATGAAAAGATACATCTGTTTAGCCGCCATGGCAGCGGGCGTCCTCTTCGGGGCGACGTCATGCGACGGCCTGTTCAGCGACGCCCCCATCGACAAGCTGTCGGGGGTGAATATATGGGGCGACCGCCTGCTGCTCGACGAATACGAGAACTCCTGGTACCGCAACATGAGCAACGGCTTCTCGATATACATGCCAACCAACGGGCTCGTCAAGAGCCTGGGGCGCGACTACCCCGCGTGGTACACCGACCAGATGACGGTGAGCAAGACCACTTGGTCGAGCACATCGTACGGCGACATACTCAAGAGCAGCGACGAGGAGATATACAAGCGGGCCTACCAGTACTGGAACGCATGCTACGGCCAGCTGCGCAGCATCAACACGCTGCTTGACCACGCCGGCGAGATAACCACCCCGACGCGCGACCGCGTGCTGGGCGAGGCCCACTTCATGCGCGCATACTATTACTACCTGCTGCTGAGGCGCTACGGGGGCGTGCTGCTCGTAGACCGCGAGTACAACACCCTGAACGACCCGGCCCGCTTCCCGCGCGCAAGCTACGACGAAATGGTAGACTTCATCGTGGCCGACGCCGACGAGGCCGCCCGCCTGCTGCCGCGGCAGCACGAGAGCGCCGACGCGGGCCGGGCCACCAAGGGGGCCGCGCTCATGCTCAAGGCCAAGACCTACCTGTGGGCCGCCTCGCCCATGTTCCAGGAGCGCGACACCGCATGGCTGGGCTTCAAGGGCGACCGCAGCCGCGAGATGCTGGCCAAGGCCAAGGCCGCCTACGACGAGGTGACGGCCCTGGGCCTGTATTCGCTCGTGCCGCTTGAGGGCAGCACGCAAGACGAGATAAAAGACTCGTACCGCAAGATATTCCTGACCAAGAACTCGGCCGAGTCGATATTCGAGGTGCAGCACAACAACGACGGCAACTATGCGGCAGGGTGGGGCCACAAGCTCGACCGCGACGCGGCGTCGCCATACTTCGGCGGCACCGACTGCGCCTACGTGCCCACGCAGAACCATGTCGACGAGTACGGCATGAGGCAGGGCCAGCCCGACCCGGCACGCCCCTACAACAACCGCGACTACAGGTTCTATGCCAACGTGCTCTACGACGGATGCACCTACCGGGGCCACGTCATGGACATACACTACAGGGTCGAGGGCGGCAGGGAAGTGCCCGGCGCCGACCTCAAGCCCTACGGCACGTCGGAGACGGCGGCCGTCACCGTCACGGGCTACTACATGGGCAAGTTCGTCAACCCCGCCACCGAGATAAACAACGACCCCACCTATGCCTCAAGCCAGAACTACATCATCTGGCGCTACGCCGAGCTGCTGCTCGACTATGCCGAGATAGAGCTTAGGCTTGGCAACGCCGCCGCCGCCCTGCAAAAGGTCAACCAGGTGCGCCAGAGGGCCAAGATGCCGCCGCTGGCCGCGCTCACGTGGGATGCCTATGCCAACGAGCGCCGGGTGGAGATGGCCTTCGAGGAGACCGTCTACTGGGACATGTACCGCTGGGGCACGGCCATGGACAAGATGAACGGTGGCACCACCCCGCTCATGGGCGTGAAGATAGTGGAGCAAGAGGGCAAGCCCACGCGCTACACCTACGGCCGCGTCAACCGCTACCCCAAGCGGGTGCGGGTGTTCAGGCCAAGGCAGTTCTACTGGCCGCTGCCGTGGGACGAGGTGCGCTACCAGCACATAGAGCAGAACCCCGAGTGGGTGGAGCTCTGACGCGGGTGGCCCGCGCGGCGGCCTGCACGGCCGCCGCCGGCGCATGGCCAGGCATTGGCATAATAATCAACACAGACATACATTTAATTTTAAACGACAAGACATGAAGAAAACCTACACAATCATCGCTGCGCTCGCGCTTGCAGCCGCAGCTTATTCGCAGGATGGCGGCAACGGCCTTCCGCCAAGACTCTCACCCCAGGCCGACAATCTCTTCCAGCCGTCCGACTGCGACGAGGACGGGTGGCTGTGGTTTGACACACAGGACAAGATAGACCGCTATGTCGGCGCGGCCAACAATGAAGACGGCGCATGGCAGGTTGGCGGCAAGCTGGTGCAGCTCGGCACCACCAACTATTCGCCTTACGACGAATGCTACGCCCTGCCCGACTTCGAGGGCGTGGGCACCGACGGCACCATCGGCTCCGACGGCGCCCGCACAGGCGGCATAGCCATCCAGCCCAGCTCGGCCAACATGACGTTCAACGGCGGCTGCGTGATGTTCTACCTGCCCACGTGCAAGAAGTTTGACATGGTGCTCGCATCGGAGTCGAGCATCAAGGTGAGGCTCAAGGCCAACACCACCCCCGACGACGCCGGGCTGGCCTACACCGACTACCGCGTGGTCAACGCCAAGTACGCCACGGTGTTCGGCAAGCTGAGCGGCCCCGGGATGAAGGAGTGGTACGACCTGCAGAACCTCACCAACGGCTCCGACGACCTGAAGTTCGACACCCGCCAGCCCATGGTGGCGCTGCTTGAGAACTGCGCCAGCGACACGCTCTACCTGCAGGCCGTGCGCATCTACACCTACGAGCCCTCGACGCTCGGCATCGACGAGGTGGCCGCCCCGGGCTTAGGCATCAACATCAGCCGCCGCGCCGTGACGCTCACCGAGCCCCGCGACATATCCGTGTGCACGCTCGCCGGCGCCGTGGTGGCCTCGGCCAAGGCTGCCCGCACCCTGTCGCTGGCCTCGCTGCCCGCCGGGGCCTACATAGTCAGGGCAGGCGACAAGAGCCGCAAGGTAGTAATACGCTGACCCCGCCGGGCCATGCACAGCACAACCGCCAACAACGAATGACTATGTACCGACACCGTTTCAGCATTGCAGCCGCCACGCTGCTCGTGGCCGCGCTCTGTCCGCTCCTTCTCCGGGCAGCGTCGAGGCCGCAGATGAGCAACCTGGTGGTGTTTGTGGCCTTCCAGGACGAAGAGCCCGAGCCGTTTGTACACGACATGGCGTTTTACGAGCGCCTGTTCAACGACCCCGCGCCGGGGGCAAACTCCGTCTACGCCTACTTCAGGCACTCCTCCTACGGCAGCCTGTCGTGGACGTCGTCGTTCTGCCCCGCGCCCGCCGGCGGCAGCATACGCTTCTACCGCACCGCCATGCCCAAGGGCTACTACCAGCCTAAGGGCGAAATCAACACGCTGGGATATAGCGACGATGTTGAGGCCGCCGCGCGCGAGCAGGCCCTGGCCAAGGAGATAGGGCAGTGGCTCGACAGCAACGTGCCGGCCGACGTGAGCATCGATGCCGATGGCGACGGCTTCGTGGACAACGTCACCCTCGTCTTTGCCGGGGCGAGCGACGTCAGCAGCCGCTACAAGCTGTGGCCCCACCGCTCCGACCTCATAGCCTCGGCCGACAAGGCCGTCACCATACACGGCAAGAAGATGGTGAGCTTCATCATGGTGTTCGACCGCTCAAACGGGTTTGACATCATGCGCGACCTGCCCATCACCACCGGAGTGCTGTGCCACGAGATGTCGCACTCGCTCGGTACCTACGACCTGTACCACGCCGCCGACAGGCTGTCGCCAGTGGGCGTGTGGGACCTCATGGCCGACAACCAGGACCGTCCGCAGCAGATGCTGGCCTACACCAAGTGGCGCTACTGCCGCTGGATTGACGACATACCCGAGATATCGCAGCCAGGCACATACACGCTGCACCCCGTGGGGGGCGACGGCAGCGGCAACGTGGCCTACAGGATAAAGCCCACCGGCAGCGACGAGTACTTCGTGGTGGAATACCGCAGGCGCGAGGGCTACGACGGCAGCATACCCCGGTCGGGGCTCATCGTCTACCGCATCAACCCCGCCTACACCGGCGGCAACGTCAACTACAACGGCACCACGCGCCTCGACGAGACCTACGTGTTCCGCCCCGGAGGCACCACCACGGCCGACGGAGCCATCGCCGACGCCGCCCTGAGCAGCGACTACGGGCGCAGCTCGTTCGGCATCGACCCCTCTTTCGCCCCGTTCTACAGCAACGGCGAAAGGGCCAACTTCGCCATCGACCAGATAGGGCCCTGCGGCCCCACCATCAGCTTCAGGCTGCTCGAGGCCGCCAAGCGGGTGTATGTGGCCCGTGGCAGCCTCGACGTGTCGGCGCAGGCCGGCAGCACGGCGTCGTTTGAGCTGCAGGCCGACCAGCCGTGGCGGCTCGCCGAGGCCCCCTCGTGGCTCACCGTGACCCCGGGCGAAGGCCCCGCGGGCACAGCCACCATCACCGTCACTGCCGCCACGGCCAACGAGACGGCCCGGGGGCGCTCGGCCGACCTCGTGTTTGTGGGCACCGACGACGCCACCCAGGCCGACACCATCACCATCCGGCAGCCGTCAAACCTCATCCAGGCCCCCACGGGGCTCGAGGCCAGGCCGGCGGGGCAGGGCGTGGAGCTCGTGTGGCGGGCGCCTCTTGAGGGCGCGCCCCTGTTGGCCAACGACTTCGAGGGCGACGACAGCCTCGACGGGTGGCTCATCGAAAACAGCGACGACCGCGGGTGGCAGCGCCAGCAGAGCGGCAAGCACTCGTGGACAAAGGCCCACGGGGGCACGCGCTCCGTGTGGCTCAACTACGGCTGGGACCCCGTCAGCGAAGACCAGCGGCTCACCTCGCCGTCGTTTGCCGGCGGATCGTGGCTCACGTTCTGGTCTAAGTCTACCGCGCCGGGCAGCATTTCGCCCGTATACCACTATGTGGTCGAGGCCAGCGCCGACGGCGGGCAGACATGGCACACCGCCTTCGACCTGATAAAGGAGGGCAAGGCCAAAAACAGGTATGAGCAGATAACCGTCGACCTCGGCCCCTACCGCAGCGACAACATGAAGATACGCTTCCACGCATGGGACGAGAGCGAGGGCCTGGCCTACTGGTGGACCATCGACGACGTGGCCGTCTACCCCGAGGCCGCCGGCAGCATGGTAGAGGGCTACAACATCTACCGCGACGGCACGCTCATAGGCACGTCGGCCACAACCTCGTTTGTCGACGCGCACCCCGCCGACGGCACCAACACATACCAGGTGACGGCCCGCGGCTCGTTCGGCGAGACAATGCCCTCCGACCCCGCGGCCTTCGACGTGGCCACGGCCGTGGCTGCGACCCAAGCCGGGCCCGGGCCGGTGGTGGATTGGCGTGGCGGCGTGCTCACGGTGAGCGCGCCAGGGCTCACGGCCGTGGAGGCATATACCGCCGACGGCAGGCCGGTGGGCCGGGTGGCGCGGTGCAATGGCAGGGCCACCCTGTGGCTTCCCGGCCCCATGCCCCTGATAGTGAGGATGGTGGTGGGCGGACGGCAGATTACGCGCAAGTGCCTGCCGGCCCGTTAGCCCCCATGGTTTAACCCAACAATCAACAACAGAAATCAAAAAACAGCAAAGAATGAAAAAGATATGCATGACAGCACTGCTTGCCATGGCCGCGCTCACAGGTGCCACGGCGCAGGATGAAAAGCCCACGGTATCGTTCAAGATACCCGTGGCAGAAGGCAAGACAAAGTCGTTTGCCGTAGCCCTCAAGCCGGGGGCGGCCCCCGCCAAGATCAGGATAGACTGGGGCGACGGCAACATAGTGGAAAGCGACGTCGAGATAGCCGTCTACGACATCTACGGGGTGCCCACCAGCCTGCAGGGAAAGCCCGTGGGCACGGGCGTGGTGAGGCTCTTCGGGCCCGACATTGCCAGCCTCGACATCACGCTCAACGCCAAGCTCGACGAAGAGAAGGTGACCGAGATAGACGTGACCAACGCCCCCGAGCTGATTGACCTGACGGCAGCCTCAAACGACATCGCGGCCGTTGACTTCTCGCGCAACCCCAGGCTCGAGCGGGTGTCGCTGACAAACAACAGGCTCACGCAGGCCGACTTCAGCGCCAACCCCGACATATTGAGGATTGAGCTCATCAACAACAGTGTGTCAACCATAGCGCTGCCCGACGAGCCGAAGGTGGAATACCTGCAGCTCAACGGCAACCCGCTCGGGCGGCTCGACATTTCGGGCATGCCAAAGCTCAAGAGCCTGTATGCCGTGGGCTGCGGCCTGACGGAGTTTGTGAGCGGCGACAACACCGAGCTCAAGACCCTCTCGCTCAGCAAGAACAGCCTGACGGCGCTCGACATCACCCGCCTCACGGGGCTCGGGCTGTCAAACAAGGGAAGCCTGTCGGCAACCGACAACAAGCTCACCGAGCTTAAGTGGAGCGAGTTTCCGCGCACAGTCAACATCGACCGCAACTGCTTTGCGCTCGACAAGCTGCCAGTGCCCGAGAACACGCCGTACAAATACACCTACGGCGGGCAGACCGTGGCCGTGCCTGCCACCGTCGACGGGCAGCTCGACCTGTCGGCCCAGGCCACTCTGACGGGGCTTGCCGACGGGCCCCAGCCCACGTCGTTCACCGTGGTGGCCATGGGCGACGAGCCCGCCGAGCTGGCCGAGGGCACCGACTACACCATCGACAACGGCGTGATAACCTTCAGCCGGGCGTTCGACAGCGTGGTGGTGCGCATGTCTACCCAGGCGTTCCCGGCCACGGTGGCCGCCCCGGCTGTCACCACCCCGTTTGGCGTTGCCGTGGCCACAGCCATCTGCAAGCCGGCCGTAGCGGACGCCACGCCCCGTGAGGTGTTCAGCCTGCAGGGCGTGCCCATGGGCAGCGAGCCCGCAAGGTTGCCCAAAGGCATATATATAAGCAACGGAAAAAAGATTGTTGTGAAATAATCTTGCATGTGCCCATCGTCATCAGGAGCATTTGCCAAGCCTTGTTTGCGTTATAAATGATCATAACCCTTAAATATAGTTCGCACAAGTGCCGGGTTCGCAACCGGTTGCCGGGCTTCGACATTTACTTTGGCGCATGGCGCAACGATGGGCAGGCAGTGGTGGCGCAGGCCGCGCCGCCCGGTCCGGGGCTCGCCGGCCCCGGCCTCCGGGCCAACGGCTCAGCTGCCCGTCGGGCCCGGTGAGTCACGCTCGTCGTTGCCCGCATTCCAGCCCCCTGCAGGCCTCCCGCCTGCGGGGGGTGTTGTTTTTTATTCCGGCCGGCCGTCGGGTCGGGTTCCGTCCGGGCTGTGCCGGTGGTGCCGTCCGGCTGCCGCCTTTGCCCGGGTCGTGGCGGGCCGTGCTGCGGCAAGGCGTATGGCCGCACGCCGCCGGGCCGGCTGTGGCGCCGTGAAAGCGCTGCGTGAATGGCGTGGCTGGCCAACGCCTGCCTTGCGGCCCGTGCGCCCTCGTAGGCGCCCGCTGCCCCTGGGCTTTGCCGCCACAGGGGCGTTGCCCCGGCCCTGTTTTTTGGCAATATGTTGCAAATAGTTTTGCCGCTGTTGCAAATAGGACAGAGGACTAAAAAAAACAGAAAATATAGTGGCTGCGGCGCATTGAGTTACGCCAAAATTTACTATCTTTGCGGATATTAATATAATGAGACGGAGGAGAAGAAATAGGATAATTCTCGCGTGGGTGCTGTTGTTTACACTCATGCCGATGTGCATCGTGAAGGCCACCCACCTCCACGTTAGGAAGGGTGCCGTGGCCATGCAGGCCGCGCCCGCTGGCGCGGGCCAGAGCGTGTCGCAGTCAGACTCATGCCCCATCTGCCATTTCTTCGTGTCTCCATTCGTCGAGGCCCCCGTGCTTCGCGTTTCGTTCTGTGCCCGGCTCGTGGCTTTCTTCGTTGCCCCTCCTTGTGCGGGCGTGGTGAAAGCCGGCGTGCTTGCGGCCTCGCTGCGTGCCCCTCCGTCGGGCCTTCTCGGCTAATCAGCCTTGCGGCCCGGCCGGCCCCGAGCGCCATGGTTGCCATATCTTGCCGCACCCATGGCCGTTGCCGCCTTTGGCGGTGCCGGCGCTGATTGCCATGGCGGTGGCCCCTTGCCCCGCCCGGCGTTGACGGCCGCCCCCAATCCGTAACACATTTTAATTTCATCAAGATGGAAAGGAAGATAGCAATGGCTGCGCTTCCCTTCTTCATCCTGCCATGCCGTGCGCTGTGCCCGGCCGGAATGCCGGCCCCGGCGGCGGTGCGTGGCGGTGCCGTGGCCGTGGTTGCCGACACTGTCGGCGAGCCTCCGGTGGGTCGCAGCGTAACCCTGGGTGAAGTGGTGGTAGGCGGCAGCACAGGTGCCACCGGCGTGCAGATGCGCTCGGCGCTCAACACCGTCGGTGCCGACAGCCGTTACATTGAAGACAACTTTGGCGGCTCGCTCATGCAGAGCCTGTCGGGCCTGCCCGGCGTGAGGGCCATGTCGATAGGCTCGGGCAGCTCGAAGCCCATGATCAGGGGCCTTGGCTTCAACCGCGTGGTGGTGGCCGAGAACGGCATGAAGCACGAGGGCCAGCAGTGGGGCGACGACCACGGGCTCGAGGCCGACCAGTATGCCGTCGACAGGGTAGAGGTGATAAAGGGCCCGGCCGCCCTTGCCTACGGCTCCGACGCCATTGGCGGTGTGATCGACCTGCACAGCGACGCGCCCCCGCAGTCGCGTTTCGGCGGGCGGCTCCGGCTCTTCGCCCGCACGAACAACGAGTCGGTGGGCACGTCGCTCAGGGTCGAGGGCCGCGGCCGCCGCCTATGGTACAAGGCCGACGCCACCCTCGTGAGCTACGCCGACTATGGCATACCGGCCGACAGCATCAGGTATCACTCATACTACATCAGGCTGCACCGCCGCCGGCTGCGCAACACCGCCGGCCGCGAGGCCGACGCCAGCCTGGCCGCGGGCTTCGAGTCGGGGCCGTGGCGGGCCTTTGTGCGCGTGGCCGCCGTCAGCACCCGCAGCGGCTACTTCGCCAACGCCCACGGGCTGGAGGTGATGCTGTCTGACATCGACTACGACAGATCGCGCCGCGACATTGACCTGCCCTCACAGACGGCCCTGCACCTCTCGGCCACGGCACGCGCCGGGCGCAGCTGGGCCGGGGGCGGCGCCGAGGCCTGCCTCGGGTGGCAGGCCAACAGCAGGCGAGAACGCTCCGAGCCCGTGTCTCACGGCTACATGCCCAAGCCGCCCGGCACGCTCGAGCGCAGCTTCGACAAGCACACGCTCACCGCCACGGCCACTGTGCGCCAGCAGGTGGGCATGTGTGCAGTGAGGGCGGGGGCCGCCATCGAGCGCCAGGTCAACCGGCGCGGCGGCTGGGGCTTCATACTGCCCGACTTCGAGCAACTGGGCTTCGGGGCGTTTGTGGCCGGGCGCCTGGTGCTGGGCACCGACCTCATATTGAGCGCTGGCGTGCGCTTCGACTGCGGCTCGGTGGGCATACACAGTTACCGCGACTGGTACAAGACGCCCGTCGACGGGGCCGATTCGGTTTTCATGGAGCGCTCGGCCGGGCTCAACCGTTGGTTTTCGGCCGTCACGTGGTCGGTGGGCGTCAACCGCAGGCTGGGCCGTCTTGTGCTCAAGGCCAACGCCGGCAAGGGCTTCCGCATGCCCATAGCCAAGGAGCTGGGCACCGACGGCGTCAACTACAGCATCTTCCGCTATGAGCGGGGCAACGCCTCGCTCGCCCCCGAGGTGTCTTACCAGGCCGACGCCGGGGTGGTCTATGCCCACAGGGGTGTCGAGGCCTCGCTCACGCCATACGTCAACTACTTTCCCAACTACATCTGCCTCAACCCCACGCCAGAATACCTTGAGGGCCTGCAGCTCTACCGCTACACCCAGGGCCGCGTGCTGCGCTGGGGCGGCGAGGCCTCGCTGTCGTGGCGCCTGGTTGACTGGCTTGAGCTCGGCGCCGGCGGCGAGTATCTGTGGGCCCGCCAGCTCTCGGGCGACAAGAAGGGCTACACGCTGCCTTTCTCGGCCCCGTGGCGGGTTAGCTGCGGCCTGCGCTTCATGTGGGGCGGGGGCCGCCGGGCGGGCGGGGGCCATGCCTCGGCCGAGTTTGTGGCCGTGGGCGCCCAGCGCCGGGTGGTGCCGCCCGAGGAACCCACCGCCGGCCATTGCCTGGTCAACGTGGCCGTGGGTCAGGCTGTGGCGGTGGCGGGCCACAGCCTGCACATCACGCTGCGCTGCGACAACCTGCTGGGCAGCCGCTACTACGACCACACCAGCTACTACCGCCTGATTGGCGTGCCCGAGCCGGGGCGCAGTTTCGCGCTCATGGCCTCGTGGGCGCTGTGAGCCGCGCAAGTGGCTCGGTCACAGCCGTTTGCAAAACGGCCCCCGCGGCCTTGCCAAACGGCCCGCGCTGCACGGCCGCCGAGCCCGTTTGGCGGCGCAAAACGGCACGCCGGGAGCGGCCGGGGGCGGGCGTTGTCCGCCGCCGGGGCTGCAACGAATGCAAAAACCCTAATCAACCATAGTTATTAACCGGATGGTTTGCATCCACAAAAAAAGAAAAGAGATGAAGAAAAGTTTAGTTTTCGCAGCGTCAATGCTGCTGAGCGTGTTAGTGTTTGGCCTGGCCTCGTGTGACAACGACGACGATGCAGCCAAGGTGAAAAAGCCTGTGGTGGAGCTCACCGAAGTGGGGGCGGGCAACAGCGGCGAGGTGACGGCCGGCTCCGACCTGCACCTCGAGGCCGAGGCCGAAGCCGAGGGAGGCATAGCCCGCATAGACATGACCCTGACCCCCGAGGGCGGCAAGGCGCCACGGCTGGCCGCGGCCTGGGCCGAGGGCAAGTATGTGGGTGTGCGCAACGCCGACTTCCACGAGCATGTGGACATACCGGCCGACATGCCCGCAGGCCGCTACAGGCTTGTGCTGACCGTGACCGACAAGGCAGGGCAGTCGGCTTCGGCCACGGCCGTGCTCACCGTCAGGGAACCGTCGGCAGGCAAGTTGTCGGCAAGCATAGTCGAGGTGGGCAAGGACAACTCGATGAAGGCGGTGGCCGGCGGCGAGCTGCACCTTGAGGCCGAGGTGAACGCGCCAAGCGGGATAGCGGCCATAGAGGTGGAACTGCACAACGGCGCCGCCGGATACGAAAAGACGTTTGAGTTTGCCGGTAAGTATGTGGGCAAGACAAGCGCCATGTTCCACGAGCACATTGCCGTGCCGGCCGACGCCCCGGCGGGCGAATACCACCTGCACTTTACCGTCACCGACGCTGAAGGCAACTCTGTGACCGAAGAGGCCGAGGGGCTTGTGGTGACAAGGAAATGAACCGCGGCCGGCCCGCGCCGCTGCTGGCGCGGGCCGGCGGCACAACAACAAAACGTTATGAAAACCAGGAATATATGTCATTTGGTATGCGCCGCGCTGATGGCGGCGGCATGCTCTGCCGCCGACGAGGCCGAGGCCGACCTCGAGAAACCCGTGATTGCCAGTGGGGCGGTGGCCTCGCCGGCCGACTGCCAGGTGTACCACAGGGGCGAGACGGTGGCTGTGCGCTATGTGTTTTCCGACAATGTGGAGCTCGGCAACTACAACATCGAGGTGCACAACAACTTTGACCACCATTCGCACTCTACATCGGCGGGCGACTGCGACTTCGACCCAAAGAAGCAACCCGTGAGGCCATGGGTATACAACCGGTCGTTCGCCATTCCCGACGGAAGCCGCCGCTATGAGGCGAAGGTAGATATCGACATACCCGCCGACATCGACACGGGCGACTACCACTTCATGGTGCGCGTTACCGACAAGGCCGGCTGGCAGCAGCTTAAGGCCGTGAGCATAAAGATTACAGACGGTGCCTACTGACCTGCGGGCGGCCTTTCCGGCCATGCTGCCACCAGGGCGGCGCGCCGGAGGGCCGACCCAAGCAGGCCCGTTGGGCGGAATGAAAAAAAAGAGACGCATCCTTGTGGATGCGTCTCTTTGCTTGTTGTGACTCCGATGGGATTCAAACCCGTAACCTTCTGATCCGTAGTCAGATGCTCTATTCAGTTGAGCTACGGAGCCAACGCTTTGTTTGCGCCTCATTTCTGAATTGCGGTGCAAAGGTACGCAGTTTTTTTTGAACGGCCAAACATTTTCGCCAAAAAAATGCCGCGGCACTCAAAAAAAGTGCGTTTTAGCCTGTTTTTTGCCCTCTGTGCCCGGTTTTGCATGTCTTCGTGCCTCTTTTTCCATGGCTTCGTGCTTTCTTTTCCATGGCTCCTTGCTTCATTGTTCATGGCTATGTACTTCATTGTTCATGGCTATGTGCCACCCTTTGCGTATTTCTTTGCAGCCGTGTGCCCGCCTCTGCGGCCTTGGTCATGATGCTTTGTGTCTACGGCCGGACAGGCCGGTGGCGCCCGGCCCGTTGTGCACCCGCATACTCCGGTGAACGCAAACAGCGTTGCAGCCCGCCTCTTGACCGTGGGCAGATTCCGTTTTTTTTGCGCCTACGGTCAAGTCTGTGTCCATTTTTTTTGCCGTTTAGTCTTTTTGGGCTATCTTTGCAAGACGTATAAAAGTAAAAAAGTGAAAAGATAATAAATAAAAAAGGTAAAAGTGAAAAAGGGCTGCGCCATGCCGCAAGTTGCCGTTGGCAATGGCTGATGCTGCCCCAGGCTAAGGGTTAAGTATTAAGAATAAAGGATTAAGGATTAAGAAAGGGCTGTGCGGTGTGAGCGTAAGGCGACGGAAAAGGCTGATGTCTGCGCATCCAAGTTATTAAGAATAAAGGATTAAGGATTAAGAAAGGGCTGCGCGGTAACAACAGAATGCTGTAGAAAGGGCAAATGTCTGCGCATCCAAGTTATTAAGAATAAAGGATTAAGGATTAAGAAAGGGTTGCGCGGTGTGAGCGTAAGGCGACGGAAAAGGCAAATGTCTGCACTCCCGTACTCCGGCACTCCAGCATACAGATGCTGATGTCTGCGCCCCTGCACTCCTGCATCCCGATGCAAATGTCTGCACTTCTGTACTCCTGCACTCCAGCATACTGCTGCAAATGTCTGTACTCCAGTACTCCTGCACTCCAGCATACTGTAGCAAATGTCTGCACTTCAGTACTCCTGCACTCCAGCATACTTCTGCAAATGTCTGTACTTCTGTACTCCTGCACTCCTGCATACTGCTGCAAATGTCTGCACTTCTGTACTCCTGCACTCCTGCATACTGTAGCAAATGTCTGAACTCCTGTACTCCTGAACTCCTAATAAAAAAAGAATAGAGCAATGGTTTTAAACTATATCTGGATATCGTTCTTCGTCATAGCCTTCGCCATTGGCGTGGTGAAACTGGTTCTGATGGGCGACACCGGCGTGTTTCCCGCCATGATCGACTCCACGTTCGCCTCGTCGAAGACAGCCTTCGAGATATCTCTCGGGCTCACGGGCGTGCTCTCGCTCTGGCTCGGCATCATGAAGATAGGCGAGCGTGGCGGAGTGGTTGACGCGCTGTCGCGGTTGCTCAGCCCAGTGTTCACGCGCCTGTTTCCCGACATACCCAAGGGCCACCCGGCCACCGGCAGCATCTTCATGAACATTGCCGCCAACATGCTTGGCCTCGACAACGCCGCCACACCGCTGGGCCTGAGGGCCATGGAGCAGCTGCAGGGGCTCAACCCGCGCAAGGACACGGCCACCAACCCCATGATAATGTTCCTCGTGCTCAACACGAGCGGGCTCACCATCATACCCGTGAGCATACTCGTCTACCGCGCGCAGATGGGTGCCGGGCAGCCCACCGACGTGTTCATACCCATACTCCTGGCCACGTTCTTCTCAACCCTGGCGGGCATTGTGGCCACCAGCATCTACCAGCGCATCAACCTGCTCAACCGCACGCTGCTGCTCACGCTTGGCGGCATGTGCGTGGCCGTGGCCGCGGTGATATGGGGTTTCGGCCAGATGGACAAAGACCGGATGAACCTTGTGAGCACAAGCGTGGCCAACATACTGCTGATGACCATCATCGTGGCGTTCATACTGGCCGGCGTGCGTAGGCGGGTCAACGTCTACGACGCCTTTATCGAGGGAGCCAAGGAGGGCTTTACCACCGCCGTGCGCATCATTCCCTACCTCGTGGCCATACTCGTGGGCATCGGCGTGTTCCGTGCCTCGGGGGCCATGGACATGATTGTGGGCGGCGTGAGATGGGCCGTCGAGGCCTGCGGAGGCAACAGTGACTTTGTGGGGGCACTGCCCACGGCGCTCATGAAACCCCTGTCGGGCAGCGGGGCGCGGGGCATGATGGTCGACGCCATGGCCACCTACGGCCCCGACTCGTTTGTGGGCAGGCTGAGCTGCATATTCCAGGGCTCTACCGACACCACGTTTTACATCCTCGCCGTTTACTTCGGCAGCGTGGGCATACGTTACACCCGCCATGCCGTGGCGTGCGGACTGCTGGCCGACCTGGCCGGTGTCGTCGCCGCCATAGGTGTGTGCTACATGTTCTTTTAGAATTAATGATTGAATTAAGTATTAAGTATTAAGAATTAAGGATTAAGAAAGGGCTGCGCGGTGTCAACAGAAGGTTGTGGGAAAGACTAATGTCTGCACTCCCGCACTCCAGGCCCCTGCATTCCGATGCAAATGTCTGCACTCCTGTACTCCTGCACTCCTGCATTCCGATGCAAATGTCTGCACTGCAGTACTCCTGCACTCCTGCATCCCGATGCAAATGTCTGCACTCCCGTACTCCTGACTCCTGCATTCTCAAGAATATAGAAAAAGTATGGCAAACTTAAAGTCATTGGCCAAGGATACGGCCATCTACGGACTGTCGAGCATAGTTGGTAGGTTTCTCAACTACCTGCTCGTGCCACTCTACACAGCCAAGCTGTCGGCCGAGAGCGGCGGTTACGGTGTGATAACCAACATGTATGCCTACACGGCCCTGTTGCTTGTCATACTCACCTACGGCATGGAGACCACCTTCTTCCGCTTTGCCAACAAAGAGGGCGAAGACCCACAGCGCGTCTACTCCACCATCCTCATAAGCGTGGGAGCCACCTCGGCCGCCTTCGTGGCGCTGGTGCTGGCCTTCATCGGGCCGCTGTCGGCCTTCATGGGCTACGCCGACCATCCGTCGTACGTGTGGGTGATGGCCATGACCGTGGCCATCGACGCCTTCCAGTGCATACCGTTCGCCTACCTCAGGTACATGAAGCGCCCAGTAAAGTTTGCGGCCCTCAAGCTGCTCTTCATCGTGGTTAACATAGCCCTCAACCTGTTTTGCTTCATCGCCCTGCCCCACATCACGGGCAGGCCCACCGACGTTGGCTACGCCTTCTACATCAACCTGGCCTGCACGGCCGGCATAACGCTGTGCTTCCGCCGCGAGCTCACCGGCTTCGGCTATGTGTTCGACCGCCGCCTGATGGGCCGCATGCTGTCCTACGGATGGCCGGTGCTCGTGCTGGGCATTGCCGGCATACTCAACCAGACGGCCGACAAGATACTCTTCCCATACATCTACGACGCCCCCGACGCCCACCAGCAGCTGGGCATCTACGGCGCCGCGTCGAAGGTGGCCATGGTCATGGCCATGATAACCCAGGCCTTCCGCTATGCCTACGAGCCCTTCGTGTTCGGCAAGTCGCGCGACAGCGACAACCGCGACACCTACGCCCGGGCCATGAAGTTCTTCGTGATATTCACGCTGATGGCCTTCCTCGTGGTCGTGGGATACATAGGGCTGCTCAAGTTCATCATAGCCCGCGACTACTGGGGCGGGCTGCGCGTGGTGCCCATAGTGATGGCGGCCGAGATAATGATGGGCGTTTACTTCAACCTGTCGTTCTGGTACAAGCTCACCGACCGCACCGTGTGGGGGGCCTGGTTCTCGGGGGCGGGCTGCGTGGTGCTCATCGCCGTCAACGTGGTCTTCGTGCCGCGCTACGGCTACATGGCCTGCGCGTGGGCCGGGGTGGCGGGCTACGCCACGGCCATGCTGCTCAGTTACTTCGTAGGCCAGCGCTATTACCCCATCAGCTATCCCCTGGGCCGCATCTTCTCATACGTGGCCCTGGCGGCCGTGCTCTACGCCGGCATGGCCCAGGCCAACGCCCGGCTGCCCCTGGCGGCTGCCTTGGCGGTGAACACGGCGCTCATAGCCGTGTTCGTGGCCTACACCATTTGGCGCGACTTTCCCCTCGGGGCGCTGCCCGTGGTGGGCCGGAGGCTTGCCCGCGGCAAGGGAACCGACAACGACAATACCCAAGACAATAAATAAACAATCATGAAAAAGTCAACATTGCTTATCGCTGCGGTGCTTTCGGCCGCGGCCGTCCATGCCGACGAAGGCATGTGGACGCTCTACGACCTGCCACAGGCTGTCTACAACCAGATGCAGGGCTACGGCTTCTCCGTGCCCTACGACGGCCTCTACGCGGGCCCCGACGCCATCAAGAACGTGGTGCTCAACTTCGGGGGCTTCTGCTCCGGCGTGGTCGTATCGCCCGACGGGCTTGTGTTCACCAACCACCACTGCGGCTTCGGGGCCATCAACGCCCACTCCACAGTGGAGCACGACTACATGAAAAACGGATTCTTCGCCAAGACGTATGCCGACGAGCTGCCCAACGAAGACCTCTTCGTGAGCTTCATGGTCGAGCAGAAAGACGTCACCGACAGGCTCAGCCAGATGGGCATCTACGACATGAAGCCGTCGAGGCAGGCCGACTTTGTCGACTCGCTCGAGAACGCATGGTCGAAGGAGGTGAAGCAGAAAGACTCTACGCTGCGCCTCGAGATAAAGCCGTTCTACGAGGGCAACAAGTACTACGCCACCACATACCGCGACTTCCGCGACGTGCGCCTGGTGTTCACCGTGCCAAAGTCGATGGGCAAGTTCGGCGGAGAGACCGACAACTGGATGTGGCCCAGGCAGACGTGCGACTTCTCCGTGTTCCGCATATATGCCGACCCGAAGACCAACGGCCCCGCCGAATACAGCAAAGACAACGTGCCCTACCATCCGGCATCGTGGGCGCCGGTGTCGCTCGACGGCTACAAGGAGGGCGACTTCTCCATGACCATAGGCTACCCGGGCTCTACCAGCCGCTACCTCTCGTCGTACGGCATACGCGAGCGGCGCGATGCGCGCAACGCACCGAGGGCACAGGTGAGGGGCGTGAAGCAGGAAGTGATGATGCGCCACATGAGGCAGAGCGACGCCGTGCGCATAAAGTATGAGACGGCATACGCCTCGAGCTCCAACTATTGGAAAAACTCACTGGGCATGAACAAGTGCATCGACAGCATAGGGCTGATTGCGCAGAAGGCCGCCTTCGAGCGCAAGGTGCGCGCCTACGTCGACTCAACGGGCTACCTCAAGGGCAAGCTCGACTTCGACGAGCTCAAGCGCATCTACGACGGGTGCTTCGACCTGGTGAAGTCGCGCACGTTCTTCGGCGAGACTTTCTACGGCACGAGCGAGCTGGCGGCCCGGGCCATACGCGTGCACAACGGCATGGAGGTGAAGGGCCCGAAGAAGAGCAAAAAGAAACAGTACGTTGAGTTTGAAGACAACAGCGAGCACTGGGACGAGGCCACCGACAAGGAGATGTTTGCCGTGCTGCTCGACAACTACCGCAAGCAGGTGCCGGCCAAGTACCTGCCCGACTTCTACAAGACCATCGACGCCGACTATGCCGGCGACTGCCGCAAGTATGTGGACTACGTGTGGGCCAACTCCGTGCTGATGAAGCCCGGGCAGAAGATTTACATCAACAAGAAGTCGTTCATGAAAGACCCCGGCGTGAAGATGGGCCTCGACATAACGGCCGTGATGGGCGACCTCACCGCCCCGCTGCAAGCCATCATGGACTCCATCGACGAGCAGGAGCGCTACCTCTGCGCGGCCAAGCTGCGCATGGAGCAAGACATGCCCAACTACAGCGACGCCAACTTCACGATGCGGCTTAGCTACGGCCAGGTGGGCGGGTTCACGCTCGGAGGCAAGCCCTCGGGCTACTACACCACGGCCGAGAGCATAGTCGAGAAGATGAAGAAGAGCGCCGTGCAGCCCGACTACTTTGCCGAGCCGGTGATGCAGCAGCTCATGTCGGCCGCCGACTTCGGCCGCTACACCGACAAGGCCACGGGCAAGATGCAGCTCTGCTTCCTCACCAACAACGACATAACGGGCGGCAACAGCGGCTCGCCGATGTTCGACGGCAAGGGACGACTCATCGGACTGGCCTTCGACGGCAACTGGGACAGCCTGTCGAGCGACATTTTCTTCGACTCCCGCCTGGCCCGCTGCATTGGCGTAGACATACGCTATGTCATCTACATGATGGACAAGTGGGGCCACGCCGACCGCCTGCTTGAGGAGATGTTCCGCAAGTGACGCTCCGGCGCTGCCTATGTGTAAACATGCGGGGAGGGCCTGATGGCTCTCCCCGCTTGCGTTTCCTCCGGGCCGGTGGCAGCCCGGCATGGCACCGAGGCCGCGGCGGCGGCTCTTGGCGGGCAAGGCTTTGGCGCCTGGCCAAGCGTCAATAGGCATGACGGAGGCTCGCCCCCCAAAGGCTGTTGCCGTGGCAAGGCGCTGCTGCGAAAGCAGCCACATGGCCAAAGGTGCTGGTTTTACCTATTCTTTTTCTTTGTTTACATAATTCAATGCCATTATCGTAAGTATGGAAAATGCAAAGCTCTGCAAGGTCACTATGTCCTTGAGGCTGAGTTAATGCGGGGGTGTCAGCAGGCATTCGGCGGCATTGAACACCCAGCAGATAATCAACAAGAGCATTGTGTTTGTCAAAAACTTCTTCATCGCGCATCATTTTTTTGTTATACTTAATGTCTGCGGCCTTCAGTCGGCTTGTCGCGCCGCTGCTGTGGTTGCTTGGCTTGTGCCATGCTCCGTTGGCATCGTTTTCGCTCCTGTGCCATTCCGAGCCATGAAACAGGCCGTATTTCACTGCCATACGGCCTGTTTCATAAGCCAATACGGCACGTTTCATCGACAGGTGCATCGACCTTTCAATTTCAACATCTGCCCGGTTCGATTTGAAGACTGTCTCTTCGCAAATATACACTTTTTATAATGGCAACGGAAGCGTCCGGCGGGGGAAAACGACAACGGCCCGGCATGCTGGCCAATGATGCCGCATTACGGCACATGTAGGCAGCCTTCTCTTCGGCGACATGCCGCCCTGCGGGCAACAGTGGCAGGCGGTTTGCACACCGATAAAATGTAATAGGTGGTGGTTGTGATGCCCCGTTTGGGATAAATGTCGTAACTTTGCAGGCCGTAACTGCCCGTGGCGGCAGCCCCGTGCCTGCCTCGGCGGGCTGTCACGGCAAAGACAATGCAAGCGAGAGCAATGCAAGTTTACTTGCGAATTGCCGAGCGCCGCTTATGTGATGAAAAGAAAACATAACGCTACATGATAGAACTGCAGCCAGACAAAGGCATCCCCCGCCGCCTTTTGTTCATGATGGCAGCCATGGCGGGGCTCACCGTGGCCAACCTGTACTACAACCAGCCGCTGCTCGAGCTGATGCGTGCCGACATTGGCATGGGCGAGGTAGAGGCCAACATGGTCACCGTGGTAACCCAGGCAGGCTATGCCCTGGGCCTGTGCCTCATCATCCCGCTGGGCGACCTGTGGTCGCGGCGGCGCATCATAGTGACGTGCATGGTGGGGGCGGCGCTGATGACGGCCGCCATTGCCATCGCCACCGAGGCATGGGTGCTGTGGGCGGCGTCGCTCGTGATGGGCGCCTGCTCGGTGGTGCCGCAGCTGTTCATGCCCATGGCGGGCCAGTATTCGCGCCCGGCCGACAAGGCCCGCAACATAGGGTGCGTGCTCAGCGGACTGCTGTGCGGCATTCTGGCCTCGCGGGTGGTCAGCGGCATGGTGGGCCAATGGCTCGGGTGGCGCACCATGTTTGCCGTGGCTTCGGTGGCCATGGTGGCCTCGCTTGCGGTCATACTGGCCATGATGCCCGCCATGAAGCCCAACTTCAGCGGCTCGTGGGCCCAGCTCATGGCCAGCGTGGGGCGCATGGTGGCCGGTAGCGGGCGCATACGCGTGTGCTCGGTGCGGGCCGCCCTGGGCTTCGGGTCGATGCTGTCGGTGTGGTCGTGCATGGCTTTCAGGCTGGCGGCCGAGCCATTCTGCGCCGGTGCCGACGCCGTGGGGGCCCTCGGCCTGTGCGGCGTGGCAGGCGCCATGGTTGCCGGCGGCATGGGGCGGTTGGTAGGCCGCTTCGGCGTTCGCCGCTTCAGCGTGGCCGGGGCGGTGGTCTTGATGGGGGCGTGGGCTGTGGCCTGGGGCTTCGACGGCACCTATGCGGGCCTTGTGGTGGCCATCATTCTTATAGACATCGGGCTGCAGTGCCTGCAACTGTCAAACCAGAGCGCGTGCATGATAGAGGTGCCCGACGCGGCAAACCGCGCCAACACCATCTTCATGACCACCTATTTCGTGGGCGGGGCCATGGGCACCATGCTGTCGGCACTGGGCTGGAACATGGCCGGATGGGACGGTGTGTGTGCCGTCGGCGCCCTGCTGGCTGCTGCCTCGCTCGTGGTTACGCTCTGTTCGCGCTACTGACAGCGTGCCGATGGAATGTGGCTTTTTTGCGCCTCATGCCCCGTTTTTTACTAATTGACCTCTTCTTTTTATCCATTGACTTGTGCGCCGGGCCTCAGGGTTCGGCTTTTTCCGCATTTTGGCTTATCTTTGCATAAGTCAAGCTGCACTCGGCAATCAGTGAGCGAGCTCACAATGCCGGCTCACCAGATAAATCCAGGAGGCTTATTAGGAGTTCAGGAGTACAGGAGTTCAGGAGTACAGACAATAGTTTAGGGTATATTTAGGTGGCGGTAGACAGAAGGCAGGGGTACAGACAATAGCTATGGAAACATTGGAGCTCTGGGAGCATGGGGAAAGTGTTGCGGGAAGACAGTCGAATACTATTGTCTTTACTCCTTTACTCCCTAACTCCTTAACTTCTAAAAGCCCACTATGTTTATCGGGTGTACCACAATGCTCTCGTTTGCATTGCCTTTGCAAAAGTCAAGCTGCCCATAGGGAAATGATAACTACATATTATTGAGTACGCAACCGTAAAAAGAAGAGGAAAATGAAAAGCAGGATGAAGACGCTCGCCGTGTGTGCGGCGATGGCGCTGGCCGGCAGCCAGCCGGCCTGCGCCCAGCTTGGCGACATACTGAAGAAGGCCAAGCAGGGAATAGAGGCAGTAGACAAGGTGGTGGGGCAGTTTACCGGCCAGGAGGCTGCCGAGGGCCGCGAGGTGCCCGTTGCGTCGGGCGGCACCATGATCAACCCGCTCGCTTCGGTGATGGATGTAGAGCTGGTGGGTGCCTACGGCAGGAGCACGTCTGAGAATTACGGCACGGTCTACCTTGTGTTCAAGATCAAGATGCTGGCCAACAAGGCCTCTGTGGGCCTTGGCGGGGCTGTAGACAACGTGAAGTCGATGGCCGTAGACCAAGACGGCAACCAGTATCTGACGGGCACCGACGGCCAGTTTCGCAAGCCTCTGACCGAGGGTGTGGCTGTCAAGGTGGCCCTCGACGATGCCGATGCCCACTACCGCGACGTGCCGAGGTCGGTCAGGCAGATGCAGGTTATCAAGGTCGGGGCGTTCATAGACCCGCAGTCAAAGGGCATGATAACGTTCAAGAATGTGCCCGTGGTGTGGGATGCCGAGCCGCAATGACGGCTGCCTCGGCCGCCGTCGGGCCCTGTGCGGCACGCCCGCGGGGGTGTGCCGCCGCCGGCAAAACAGCATGTTTGTGGCGCATTTCAGCCGTTTTCGGCCCGTTCCATCGGCGCGGCGCCACTGTCGCCGTTGTTGGGCGACGGGCTTCCTGGGGGCGCATAGCAGCCCGGCGTGGTGCCGGTGTACTTGCGGAAGGCCCTCCTGAAGGTTGACAGTGAGTTGAAGCCGCTTTGCTGCGCCACGTAATCCAGGGTGTACTCCGGGTGCTCTTGCATCAGGGGTACGCTTTTCTTGTTTATGCGCATGGCGTTGATGTAGTCGTAAAACGTCACCCCCTTCACCTCGTTGAAGTATTGGCTCAGGTAAGTGCGGTTGGTGCCGAGCCTCTCGGCCAGTTGTCTGAGCGACAGTTTCGGGTCGAGATACAGCCTGTCGTTTTCCACCATGCTCTCCATCCGGCCTGCAAAGGTGAAGTCGCGAGGGTTGGGGGCGGCCTTGATGTCGGCCCCGTCGTCGTAGGGTTCGGGCGCCACGGGCCTCAGCCTGTCGCAGAAGTGTATGGTGAGCTGCCAGAAGGCTATGCCCGCCAGGTATATCAGCGAGTCGGCGGCGGGGTGCCTCACCACCGACACTACCACCCAGAGAAGCATGTAGGCGAAGCCCGCCACATACAGTTTCTTGAGCCACGATATGTCCATGTTGTCTATGTCAGAGAAGTTGGTGTAGAGATAGGCGGTGTAAATCTCGGCCCTTGCGTAGCCAATCCTTATCACCGTGGCCCCGAACAGGGCCAGGAAGGCCATGTAGACGGTGGCCATGGTGTGCGATGGCATGGCCGTATAGAGCGCCGTCAGCAGGGCGAAGGGCAGTGCCGTGAGCGCCACCCTGCGGGCGTTGACCCACCCCGGCGTGGTCAGCTCGAACAGTAGGCAGGCAAAGGTGATGGCGCTCCACCCGTCGGCCACTTGTATTGCGTCGAGCATGCGCGGCGTATAGGCGTGTGGCAGCAGCGCCGCCAGGTCTTTGGCCGTGGTCAGTGCCCAGTAGGCGCAGATGGCCCCGAGCAGCGTTTGCAGGCGCGTGCGCTGCCGCCTGGCCAGCAGTTGGCAGGCGTTTATTGCGAAGTAGGCTGTCGACACGCCGTTGAAGAATGTGGTCAGGCTCAGTTGTGGCATGTGCTTCTGTGTTGTCTTAGGTTTGTTTCCGCCCCCGCGGCCCTTGCCTTCGGTGCTTGTGGCCCTGCGGCGCGTGGCGCGGCAGTGGGTCGTGGTTGGGGCTTTTGTCTGCAAAAATAATCATTTTTATCCGCATTTATTGCGTCGCCTGCCTGTGTTTTTGCGTTGTTCATCCATTTTTTTTGCCTCCGGCGCCGTTTTGCGGGCCTGTGGCCGGCTTTCGCCGGTGGCGTGGCGCATGGGCAGGCCTGCCGCCCCCGGGGCCCGTGGCGGCGCCACAACAGACCGGGGCCGCCTTGGGATTGTTCCCAGGCGGCCCCGCGTCAACGTTAGTATGTTTGAAAAATTTGAGAGAATCGAAACTTCACAGTTTCTTTTTTTGTTTTAACTAAACATGATTATTATATGAGAAAGCATAGAAATGTCTTGTTTGTCAGGCCCGTGCCGTTCGCCCGGCGATGCTCTTTGTCAGGCTCCTTATGAAGTCGCGGTCTATGTCGCCCGTCAGGTTGACTATGACCATGCTGCCGGCCTTGGTGTCTGTGTGTATCATCACCAGCTCTACGGTGTCGCCGCTGGTTGTCTGCCTCACGTAGAACGTGCCGTAGGCGTGGGCGCTGCGGTAGTCTTGTGCGTGGCGGAAGCGCTGCGGGTTGTCCTTGAGCAGGCTCTCGGCCCTCTTGTAGTAGTCGGCCCCGTGCACGCTTGCCGTTATTATTCGTGCGCTCTTGAGCTTCTCGATGGCCTCGGCCATGGCCTCGTCGCGGGCGGCCCCTGGCTGCTTGGTTAGCTGCTCCATCATCGATGGGCTGATCGTCACGCAGTGTACGGCCGTGTCCTCGGTGCAGAGCTGCATGAACTTCGATGCGAAGTCGAGGCTGGTCTGCGCCGCTGCCGCCACTGTGGCGACCATTGCGGCTATGTAGCATAGCAGGCGTCTCATCGCTTCAGTGTTGAGTCGGCCCCGGCTGCCGGCGCGGCTTTGCTTGCGGTGTCGGCTGCCGCAGCGCTGCTGATGCCCTCGGAGACAAGCTGCAGGGCGTTTTCCATCTCGTCGTAGGCCACGGCGGGGTCGGTGTATGTGTCTTTGTAGCCGGCATAGTTGATGTCGTCCTTGGCGGCGTCGTGCCCGGCGGAGAAGCGTGCTGCGTTGCCTATGGTGACTATGATGGCCACCACGGCGGCTGCCTTGAACAGGGGCATGAGCCTGCTGCGCATGGTCACGGTGCGTGCCCTGACGGGTGCGGGCCTGTCTTCGGTCATGGCCAGAATCCTGGAGTCAAAGTCGTCGCCGGGCAACTGCTCTTGGCTGGCCGCGCGGCTGTAGGCGAACAGCGGCGCGTAGCGGCGGAGGTTCTCCGGCACTTGCTCTTGGCTGAAGAAGGCGCGCAGTATCTGCTCCTCTTCAAGAGAGGTCTGGCACTGCCAGTAGCGCTCTATCAACTGTTCGATGTACTTATAGTCCATATCTTTCTGTTTCGTTGAATCGTTGTCTTATCGCCTGCCGTGCGCGGAAGAGCGTCACCTTCACGCGGTCTTCGCTGATGCCAAGCACGGCGGCTATTTCCTTGTAGCTCTTGCCCTCTATGTCGCGTAGCTGCATCACGCTGCGCTGCGTTTCGGGCAGGCTGTCTATCAGGCGCCTCACCAGGCTCACGCTGTCGGTGAGCATGGCCTTGCGCTCGGGGTTCGAGGCGGTGGAATCGTCGGTGGGCTCTGCGCCTGGGGTGTCGTCCATGCTGCGGCCCTGGCTTGCCATCTTCTTGTTTTTGTCGAGGGCCAGGTTGCGGCAAACGGTGAGGCAGAAGGCTTCCATCGACTCTATGGCGTGCCATTCGTCGCGGCGGTTCCACACTTTTATCATCGTTTCTTGCACAACGTCTTCTGCCTCCGCGTTATTGAGAGTAATGCGGAGAGCGAGCCGGAAGAGTTCGTTCTTCAGTGGCAAGACGTCGTTCCGAAAACTTATTTCTTTCATCCTCTCTATACTGTAGACGATTGTGCGGGGGAAATGTTACACGCCGGGGCAATTTTTTTTATGTTGTCTTTTTGCGCGGTGTATATTTTATTTGGGAGTTAAGGAGTTAGGAAGTAAAGGAGTTAAGACAATGGTTTTTGTGTACAATGGAGTTAGAGGGAGGTAGAAGGAGTTATGGGGAGTTAGAGGACAATGGCGTTTGCTTGATGGAGGGAGGTAGGGAGTTAAGGAGTTAGGAAGTAAAGGAGTTAAGACGATGGTTTTGTTTACAATGGAGTTAGAGTGAGGTAGAAGGAGTTATGGTTTTGTGTACAATGGAGTTAGAGGGAGGTAGAAGGATTTATGGGGAGTTAGAGGACAATGGCGTTTGCTTGATGGAGGGTGGGATGGAGTTAAGGAGTTAGGAAGTAAAGGAGTTGAGGCAATGGTTTTGGAAACATGGGAGCTCTGGGAGCATGGGGAAAGTGTTGCAGGAAGAGATAGTCAAATACTATTGTCATCTAACTCCCCATAAATCCTTCTACCTCCCTCTAACTCCGTTATACACAAAAACCATTGTCTGTACTCCTGCACTCCTGTACTCCTGCACTCCTAAAAAAACACCTCCTAAAAAGCCCCCGGGTTTATCCGGTGAGCCGCCGTGGGCCTCATGGCGTTGCAGGGAGGGCTGTTTTGCAATGCGAAACGGCCCGTATCAGCGGGTGATACGGGCCGTATTGCTGTTTGGCTCGGGGCGTGGCATGGCTGTGTGCCGTCAGTGCACCACGGTGCCGGCATCGGTGCCTATGGCCGATGCCTGGGTGATGACCACCCGGCTCACGCCGGCCTCCACGGCCGCGAGGGCGTTTTCTATTTTCGGTATCATGCCGCCGGCCACGGTGCCGTCGGCCGTGAGCCGCTCGAAGTCGGCCCGGGTGATCGACGGTATCACCGACGTGGGGTCGTCGGCGTCGGCCATCACGCCGGGTTTCTCGAAGCTGTAGACGAGCGTCACGTCGTATGCCTGGGCCAGTGCCTTGGCGGCCTCCGAGGCTATGGTGTCGGCGTTGGTGTTGAGCAGCTGGCCTTTGCCGTCGTGGGTGAGCGGTGCCAGCACCGGCACGGCTCCGCCCTCGATGAGCGCCGAGAGCCGTTTGGCGTCGGCGCGGTCGACGTCGCCCACGAAGCCGAAGTCGATGCCGTCTCTCACCGGGCGGCGGTGTGAGCGCATCACGTCCATGTCGGCACCGGTGAGGCCTATGGCGCTCACGCCGCGCGAGGCCAGGGCGGCCACTATGCCCTTGTTGACAAGGCCGCCGTAGACCATGGTCACCACCTCGAGCATGGCCTCGTCGGTGATGCGGCGCCCGCCCACCATGCGGCTCTCTATGCCGAGGCGCGATGCCACCTGGGTGGCGCGGCGCCCGCCCCCGTGGACAAGGGCCTTGCGCCCGCCGATGCGGCAGAAGCCGTCGAGCAGGGCTCCGAGCTGCGCCGGGTCTTCCACTACGGCGCCGCCAACCTTGACTATTGTCAGTTTTTCTTTCATCTCAATGTCTGCTGTTTGGGTGTCGGGGGCTCCGGCCGGCGCGTGGCGGCTGCAGCCCCGTGCCCTGCTGTCGTTCACTCAAGGTAAGTGTAGCCATAGAGCCCGGAGCGGTAGTTGCTCAGGAACTCCTTGCCCTCGTCGAGGGTGATGCGCCCTTCCTTCACGCTCTTGGTCACCCACATCTCCAGCTGGCGCACCAGCTTGCGCGGGTTGTACTGCACGTAGTCGAGCACCTCGGCCACCGTCTCGCCGTCTATCACCTGGTCTATGTGGTAGTGGCTGTCTCTCACGCTGATGTGCACGGCCGTGGTGTCGCCGAACAGGTTGTGCATGTCGCCCAGAATCTCCTGGTAGGCCCCCACGAGGAACACCCCGAGGTAGTAGGGCTCGTTTTTCTTGAGCGCGTGCACGGGCAGTATGTGCGAGTTGTTGCGGTTGGTCACGAAGTTGGTTATCTTGCCGTCGCTGTCGCACGTTATGTCTTGCAGCGTGGCGCTGCGCGTGGGCCGCTCGTCGAGCCGCTGTATGGGCACTATCGGGAAGAGCTGGTCGATGGCCCAGGCGTCGGGCAGCGACTGGAAGAGCGAGAAGTTGCAGAAATACTTGTCGGCCAGCAGCTTGTCGAGGTTCACCAGCTCCTCGGGCGTGTGCTTGAGCTGCTTGGCCAGTATGTTGATTTCCCTGCATACGCTCCAGTACATGCTTTCAATCTCGGCGCGTGTGCGCAGGTCTACTATGCCGTGGCTGAACAGGTCGAGCGACTCCTCGCGTATCTGCTCCGCGTCGTGCCAGTCTTCGAGCATGGTGCGCGGGTTCAGGTTGTCCCAGATGTCGTACAGGTCGCGCACGAGCTGGTGGCTGTCGGCCGTGGGCTCGTATTCCTCGGGCATCTCTGGCAGCGACGCCGTCTCGAGCACGTCTATTACGAGCACCGAGTGGTGTGCCGTGAGCGAGCGGCCGCTCTCGGTTATGATGTTTGGGTGGGGCAGGCCGTTCTTGTTGGCTGCCTCGACGAAGGTGTAGATGCAGTCGTTGACATACTCCTGTATTGAGTAGTTCACGGAGCTCTCGCTGCTGGGCGAGCGCGTGCCGTCGTAGTCTACGCCGAGCCCTCCGCCGCAGTCGACGAAGTCGACGTTGTATCCCATCTTGTGCAACTGTATGTAGAACTGCGACGCCTCGCGCAGGGCGGCCTGTATGCGTCGTATCTTCGTTATCTGGCTGCCTATGTGGAAGTGTATCAGCCTGAGGCATTCGCGCATGTTCTTCTTGTCGAGCAGCTCGAGCGCCTCGAGCAGCTCGCTGCTCGTCAGTCCGAACTTGCTGGCGTCGCCGCCGCTGTCTTCCCACTTGCCGCTGCCCGACGAGGCCAGCTTTATGCGTATGCCCAGGTTGGGCTTCACGTCGAGCTTCTTGGCCACGCGGGCTATGATGTCGAGCTCGTTGAGCTTCTCGACCACTATGAATATGCGCTTGCCCATCTTCTGGGCGAGCAGGGCAAGCTCTATGTAGCTCTGGTCCTTGTATCCGTTGCAGATGATGAGCGAGTCGCTCTGGCACTGCACGGCGATGACGGCGTGGAGCTCGGGCTTGGAGCCGGCCTCGAGCCCGAGGTTGAACTTGCGCCCGTGGCTTATTATCTCCTCTACCACGGGCTGCATCTGGTTCACCTTTATGGGGTAGATTATGAAGTTCTCGCCTTTGTAGTCGTACTCCTGGGCCGCTTTCCTGAAGCAGCTGCTGGTCTTCTCGATGCGGTTGTCGAGGATGTCGGGGAAGCGGAGCAGCACCGGGGGAGTAACGTCCCGCAGCGCGAGCTCGTCCATCACGTCGCGCAGGTCTATCTGCGTCTCGTCCTTGCATGGCGTGACGTAGGCGTGGCCTCGGTCGTTGACGCCGAAGTACGACGTGCCCCACCCGTTGATGTTGTACAGCTCCTTGGAGTCTTCAATGGTCCACTTTTTCATTTTCTCTCTGTGTCGTTGGGTTTCTATGATGTGTATGGTTTAGCCTTGCGCCGGCCGTACGGGCGTTGCCGCCGGCCGCGTCGGTCAGACGCCGAGCATCTTCCTGATGCCCGCCACGGCCAGCCCCACCTTGCCGTGGCTGTCGAGCAGGTTGACGTCGTAGGTGTAGCGGGCCTTGGCGTAGTAGGGCTCGCGCTCGCCCAGCTGCCTGGCTATGAAGCCGGTGAGCTCGTCGCCCGTCTTGCCCTTGATGAGCGGGCGCTCCGTCTTGCCCATCATCAGGTGGCTGTGCAGCACCTCGGGCGTGGCCTTGAGGTAGACCACGGGCCCCCGGCTGTTCATGTAGTCGATGTTGTCGAAGAAGCACGGCGTGCCGCCGCCGCAGCTCAGCACCACGTCTTCGAACTCGGCGGCCTCGTGGAGCATGGCCCTCTCCACCTGGCGGAAGCCCTGCTCGCCCCGCTCGGCGAAGAGTTGGGGCACCGTCTTGTGCATCCGGGCCTCGATGTACCAGTCGAGGTCGTAGAACTGCAGGCCCAGCTCCCTGGCCAGCGCCTTGCCCACGGTGGTCTTGCCGGCCCCCATGTAGCCTATGATGATTATCCGGGTCATTGCTTGCGTGGTGTTGTCGCCCTGTCGGGGCGGTGTCATTTCTTCTTCTGCTCGCTCTTTTGCTCGGCGGCGTCTATCACCTCCACGCACTCCTCGAGCGTCAGGTCGGCTGCCCGGGCGTGCATGGCCTTTGGCAGGCGGTAGTTCTTGCCGCCGAAGGTGAGGTAGGGGCCGTAGCGCCCGTTGAGCACCTCTATGGGGTTGTCGCCGTTGAATGTCTTTATGTGGCGCTGCTGCTCGAGCAGCCTTTTCTTCTCTATCAGCGCCACGGCCTTGCCGAGCGTGACGGTGAGCGGGTCGTCTTCCTTGGGCAGCGACACGTATTTCTTGTTGTGCAGTATGTAGGGCCCGAACCTGCCGGCGCCCACCGTGACCTTGTGGCCCTCAAACTCGCCCAGCTCCCTGGGCAGCTTGAACAGCTCGAGGGCCTCGGCCAGCGTGATGGTCTCCATGCCCTTGTCCGACGGCAGCTGCGCGAAGCGGGGCTTGTCGTTGTCGTCGGCCGCCCCTATCTGCACCACGGGGCCGTAGCGGCCTATCTTCACGAACACCGGCTTGCCCGTGGCCGGGTCGGTGCCCAGCTCGCGCTCGCCGGCCTTGTGCTCCGAGCGGGTGTTGAGGGTCTTCTCAACCACGGGCTCGAAGTCGCGGTAGAAGTCTTTCATCATGTCGGTCCACTTCTCGCCCCCCTCGGCTATCTCGTCGAACTTCTGCTCCACCTTGGCCGTGAAGTTGTAGTCCATTATCACCGGGAAGTATTTCATCAGGAAGTCGTTCACCACGATGCCTATGTCGGTGGGCAGCAGCTTGCCCTTGTCGCTGCCCGCCATCTCGGTGCGGGTCTTCTGCGTCACCACCTTGCCCTTGAGCGTGTCGACGGTGTACTGGCGCTCCTCGCCCTTGTGGTCGCCCTTGTGCACGTAGTCGCGCTGCTGTATGGTGCTTATCGTGGGGGCGTAGGTCGACGGGCGGCCTATGCCCAGCTCCTCGAGCTTGTGCACCAGGCTGGCCTCGGTGTAGCGCACGGGGCCCTGGCTGAAGCGCTCGGTGGCGGTCACCTCGCGGCGCTGCAGCTCCTGCCCCTCGGCCATGGGCGGCAGCAGGCGCGAGCCTTCGTCGGCGCCCTGGTCGTCGTCGTCGGACGACTCGCGGTATACTTTCAGGAAGCCGTCGAACTTGACCACCTCGCCGGTGGCCGTGAACTGCGGCGCGCCGGCCGCGGCCTTGCCCCCCGCGGGCTCTATGGCTATGGTCACGGTGGTCTTCTCTATCTCGGCGTCGGCCATCTGGCTGGCGGCCGTGCGCTTCCATATCAGGTCGTAGAGCCGTTTCTCCTGCGCCGTGCCGTCGATGGTGGTGGCGTCCATGTATGTGGGGCGTATGGCCTCGTGGGCCTCCTGCGCCCCCTTGGCGTGGGTGTGGTACTGGCGCGTCTTGCTGTATCTCTCGCCCCAGAGCCTCACTATCTCGTCGCGGCTGGCGGCCAGGCAGAGCGTCGACAGGTTTACCGAGTCGGTACGCATGTATGTTATCCGCCCGCTCTCATAGAGCCTCTGGGCTATCATCATCGTCTGCGACACGGTGAAGCCGAGCTTGCGCGCGGCCTCCTGCTGCAGCGTCGAGGTGGTGAACGGCGGCGCGGGCATGCGGCGCAGCGGCTTCTTCGCCACCGAGCTCACGCGGAAGGTGGCGTCCTTGCAGCTCTCGAGGAAGGCCTCGACCTCGCTGTGCGCCTTGAACCGGGTGTCGAGCTCGGCCTTCACCTCGGTGGCCGAGCCGTCGGCGGCGGTCAGGGCGAACACGGCCGCCACGCGGTAGTAGGGCTCGCTCTTGAACGCCTGTATCTCGCGCTCGCGCTCTACTATGAGCCTCACGGCCACGCTCTGCACGCGCCCGGCCGACAGGGCGGGCTTCACCTTGCGCCACAGCACGGGCGAGAGCTTGAAGCCCACGAGGCGGTCGAGCACCCGGCGCGCCTGCTGGGCGTTGACCAGGTTCATGTCGATGTGGCGCGGGTGCTTTATGGCTTCGAGTATGGCTGGCTTCGTTATCTCGTGGAACACTATGCGGTTGGTGTTCTTCTCGTCGAGCCCGAGCACCTCGCACAGGTGCCAGGATATGGCCTCTCCCTCGCGGTCTTCATCGGAGGCGAGCCATACCTGGCTTGCCTGCCCGGCGCATTGGCGCAGCTCCTTGACGAGCTTCTGCTTCTCGTCGGGCACCTCGTAGTGGGGTTCGAGCGTCTCGGTGTCTATGCTCAGCTCCTTTTTCTTGAGGTCGCGTATGTGGCCGTAGCTCGACATGACCTTGTAGTCACTGCCCAGAAACTTCTCTATCGTTTTCGCCTTGGCCGGCGACTCTACTATGACTAAATTCTTAAGCATACTCGGTATGATGGTTTGTTTGGGGTGCAAAAGTAAGCAAAAACTTCGCTACCACATTATATATAAGCCCTTTTTTCTACTTTTTTAATTGTTTTCCAGGCGGCCCGTACGCTGGCGGCCCTTGCCGCGGGGGCCGTCTGGCGTGGCGGCGGGGGCCGTTTGGCAAGCCAAGACGTGCCGTCCCGCAACCCGGGACGGCACGTCTTGCCTGCTCCCCGCCGCCGCGCGCCGCCGCCGCGTGGCCCGGGCCCGGCTGGGCGGGGCTCACAGCCCGTGCTCCTTGAGGAACATGTAGAGGGCCTGGCGTATGGAGCGCAGCCCGAACTGCTCGGTGTGTATCTCGCCCAGCGGCAGCCAGAAGCACTCGGCGGCGTCGTCGGCGGCAGCCGGGGCGGCGCCTTCGTCGACGGTGCACCTGAAGAACATGTCGAGCGTGTGGATGGTGATGCCCGAGTAGAGGTAGATGTTGGGCAGGCTGAACATATACTTGGCCGAGGTCACGGTGAGGCCCGTCTCTTCGAGTATCTCGCGCGCCACGCCTTCCTCGGCCGTCTCGTCGTTGTCGATGAAGCCCCCGGGCAGGTCGAGCGTGCCCTTGGCCGGCTCCTTGCCCCTGCGCTCCACGAGCAGCTCGCCGCGCCCGTTGGTGATGAAGGCCGCCGTGGCGGCGCTGGGGTTCATGTAGTAAGTGAAGCCGCAGTTCTCGCACTGCTTGCTCTTCGCGTTGTGTTCGGCGAAGTGTTTGCTGCCGCATACCGGGCAGTAGGTGAATTTTTCTAATGGGTGCATAGCCTGTTTTGTTGAAATCTTCTGCAATATTACGAAAAAAATGTCAAGCAATGTAATGTCCCGGCTTGTTTTTTTTCGCCCGGGCGCCGGATGCCACGGCCAACGCCGGCCTTGCCGCTGCCATGATGCAACAGGCCGTGATGGTGGCTATGGCGGCTGGGCGTTTCATGTCATTGCGGTGCCTGGGTGTTGTCGCGTCGGGCCAGCATTTGCCTGGCCTGCTCTATTATGGCGGTAAGCCCGGCCGTGGTCTCGGCCCGCAGCATGGCTATGCGGGTGGGCCTGAAGTCGGCTATGCCCTTGAACACGGGCGTGGCGGCCAGGTGGCGTCGTGTGTGCAGTATGCCCCGGTATTCGTCGATGCGCTCCACGTTGATGCGCAGCTGCTCCAGCAGCACGTCTATCTTCTCGTCGGTGGTCAGTGGCGGCGGGGCCCCGGGGCCGAGGTCGAGGCAGTCGCGTATCTCCTTGAATATCCACGGGCGTCCGAACGTGGCCCTGCCCACCATCACGGCGTCGACGCCGTAGAGCTCGAAGGCCCGCCGCGCCTGCTCGGGGGTGGTGATGTCGCCGTTGCCTATTATCGGTATCTTGATGCGCGGGTTGCGCCTGACGTCGGCTATGGGGCCCCAGTCGGCCTCGCCGGTGTACATCTGCGCCCTTGTGCGGCCGTGTATGGTCAGGGCGCTTATGCCGCAGTCTTGCAGCTGTTCGGCCAGTTCGGGTATGATGATGTGCGACGCGTCCCACCCGAGCCTGGTCTTCACCGTCACGGGCAGGCTCACGGCCTTTACCACCTCGCGCGTTATCTCGAGCATCAGGGGTATGTTCTGTAGCATGCCCGCCCCGGCGCCCTTGCCGGCCACCTTCTTCACGGGGCACCCGAAGTTGAGGTCGATGAGGTCGGGGCGTGCCTGTTCGACAATGCGCGCGGCCTCTACCATGGCGTCGACGGAGCGGCCGTATATCTGTATTCCCACGGGCCTCTCGTCGTCGCTGATGGCCAGTTTGCGCTCTGTGGCCTTCACCGAGCGCACCAGTGCCTCGGCGCTGACGAACTCTGTGTATACCATTGATGCCCCGAAGCGCTTGCACAGCAGCCTGAATCCAATGTCGGTGACGTCTTCCATCGGTGCGAGCAGCACCGGCCGGGGTCCTAAGTCGATGTTTGCTATTTTCATTTTCTGTAGTTGCTAAAGTCTTGTTTGTCAGTCAATCCAGTGGTAGGCCCCTCCGGCGAGCGGCCTTACGAGCCCTTTCATCTCCATCTGGAAGAGCAGGGCGGCGAGCCGTGCCACGGGCATTCGCGTCTGCGCGGCCATGGTGTTGAGCTGCATGTCGTTGGATTGTTGCAGCAGCCGGGCCACGGCCTGTTCCTCGTCGGTCAGTTCGGGGAAGAGCTGCCTGGCTATGCCGGCGCGGCGTGCGGCCTCGGCGTGGGCCTGCGTAGCCCATCCGAGCGTCTCGGCCACGTCGGCGGCCGAGGTGACGAGCACGGCGGCGTTGTCGCGTATGAGCCTGTTGCACCCTTCGGAGTAGGGCGCCCCCACGGCCCCGGGGTATGCCAGCACCTCGCGGTTGTAGCTGCGCGCTATGCCGGCTGTTATCAGTCCGCCGCCCCGGGCTGCGCTCTCCACGAGCACTGTGGCGTCGGCCATGCCTGCCACTATGCGGTTGCGCATCACGAAGTTGGCCTTGTCGGCGTTGGTGCCGCTCATGAACTCGGTGAGCAGCCCGCCCTGCTCGAGCATGGCCTTGGCCGTGTCGCGGTGGCTCGGGGGGTAGATGCGGTCGAGCCCGTGGGCCATCACGGCCACTGTGTCGAAGCCTTCGGCCAGTGCCTGCCTGTGGGCGCAGATGTCGACGCCGTAGGCCAGTCCGCTCACCACGAGCACGTCGTCGAACATGCCGCGCAGCCCTGCCATGAGCTCTTGCACCATGTCGCGGCCGTAGGCCGTGCAGTGGCGTGTGCCTACCACGCTTATCACCCTGGCGCTGTTGAGGTTGGCCGTGCCGCGGTAGTAGAGGGCCAGTGGCGCGTCGGGGCATTCGTCGAGGCGGCGGGGGTAGTCGGGGTCGGCGGGGGTGAGCACCCTGACGGAGTGCCTGGCGGCAAACTCCATCTCGGCCTCGGCCCGCCGTAGGGCCGTGTCCCAGTTGCCGAGCTCCTTGAGCATCCTCGTGGGGCAGCCGCCGGCCAGGCGGGCTATGTCGGCGCGGTTGTCGTAGGTGGCCGTGGCGCTGCCCATGGCGCGGTAGATGGCCTGTGCCGCCGCGAAGTTGAAGCGGCAGATGCGCGCCAGGGCCATGGCGTACAGTCTTTCTTGCTCGCCCATCGGTCAGATGTATTTGGCCAGGGCGCGGTCGTAGTCGGGGCTGTTGGCCAGCCTGCCGCCCACGAGGCACACCACCTCGACGGTGCTCCTGAAGCAGAGCCTGTCGTCGGTGGCCCGGTAGATGTCGTGGTAGAAGATGTAGCGCAGGCCCTCTTTCCTGAGGGCCAGGCGCGATACGAACTCGTCGTCGCACCTTAGCGGCACCTTGTATTGCAGGTTCATCCTTGCCACCACGGCGTCGGTGCCGCGGCGGTGCATCTCGGCGAAGCTCAGGCCGCACTGCTTTAGGAACAGGTGGCGGGTGTGCTCGGTGTAGTGCAGGTAGTTGGCGTTGTTCACTATGCCTTCGATGTCGCACTCGTAGTCGCGGACTAGCATTTTTGTCTCAAAGATATATTCCATTGGCTTTTGCTTTTGGGAGCTCTGGGAGAGCTGGGGTGGGAGAGCTGGGGATTTTTTGGGAGCTCTGGGAGGAATGGGAGAACTGGGAGGACTGACCATTCGGCCGAGGCAGACAGGATGGTTTGCCTTTTCGCCCGGTGCAGCTTGGCCTTTCGCCCGGTGCAGCTTGGCCTTTCGGCCGGTGTTGTTTGGCTTTTCGGCCGGTGTTGCTTGGCTTTTTGGCCGGTGCTGCTTGGCCTTTCGGCTTGTGCAGCTTGGCTTTTCGGCTTGGGCTGCTTGGCTTTTCGGCCGGTGCGGCTTGGGCTTTTGGCCGGTGCGGCTTGGGCTTTTGGCCGGTGTTGCTTGGCTTTTCGTCCGGTGCTGCTTGGCTTTTGGGCTTGGGCGGCTTGGCTTTTCGGCTTTGGCAGCTTGGGCTTTGGGCTTGGGCAGCTTGGGCTTTCGACTTGGGCAGCTTGGCTTTTTGGTCGGTGCGGCTTTGTCTTTGGGCTGGTGCGGCTTTGCCTTTGGGCTTGGGCAGCTTTGCCTTTGGGCTTGGGCAGCTTGGCCTTTCGCCCGGTTCAGCTTGGCCTTTCGCCCGGTTCAGCTTGGCCTTTCGCCCGGTTCAGCTTGGGCTTTCGGCCGGTGCAGCTTGGCTTTTTGGCCGGGGTTGTTTGGCCTTTGGGCTTGTGTTGCTTGGCTTTTTGGCCGGTGCAGCTTGGCTTTTCGGCCGGTGCGGCTTGGGCTGTTGGCCGGTGCGGGGTTGGGCAGCGGCTTAGGTGTGGGCCTTGGCCTTTTTCAGGTATTCGTAGCCGAAGCGGCAGCGCAGGCAGTCGCGGCGGTCGCAGTATGCGTGCTTGAGCTGTATGAGGGCTTGGCTGTCGGCGGCTGTCCTGGCGTTGATTCCACACTCGCGCCATGTGCGTATGATGGCGTTGTTTTCGGGCTTCAGGCTGTCGAGCAGCTCGAAGGCCCGCTCGCACAGCGACTCGTCCATGGTGTGGCGGCCGTAGGCGAAGAGCATGGGTATGGCGGTGTTGATGGCCAGCAGGTTGAGCGACTGCCCCGACAGGCGCTTTGGGTTGCGCGCGCTCTCGGCCCCGAACGTGTAGTGCGTCTCCCAGTATGGTGACACGCGGGTGGCCAGCAGCTGCCTCACGTCGTCGGCGCTGCGGCATTCGAGCAGCTGGCTGAGGCCCGTGCGGCCCTCGTGGTAGAGGGTGGCCATCTGCGATATGCGTATGTGCGGGAAGTTCTGCGGCCTGAGCCTCATGAATCGCCACAGCGTGCGGTCGATGGGCCTGAGCGAGAACTTGCGGGCCAGATAGGCGTATTCGGCCTGCAGGCGGGCCAGGTATGCGTCGGCGGCAGTCCCCTTGCCGCGCCCCCGTCCGTCGGTTCCGTCGCCGAGCAGGCCCGCCTGCCCCATGAACAGGGCCTCCACCTGGAACGGGTCGTCGCGGTGGTGGGCTGCCGCCTGCAGGGGCACGTTCATGGCCCAGGCCTCGAAGGCGTCGCCGTTGATGCCGAAGCCGTAGTTGCGGGCCAGCGTCACGAAGTAAGCCTCTTCCCACGAGCCCGCCCTCATGGCTGCCCTGCGGCTGATGGCCCCGGTCTTCTGCTCCAGCCGCTCGGCCTGCAGCGCGGCCAGCCACGAGGTGACCGTCATCGGCGGCAGTGCCGGTATGATGCGGTAGCAGGGCGGGTAGGTGTCGGTGGCAAGCAGTTCGCGGTAGTTGTCGGCCACGTATGGCGGCACGCCCATCACCATCTGCGTCACCCGGCGCCCCCGGCTGTCGGCCGTGGTGGCGTCGGCGCAGGCCACCACGTGCAGCACCACGCTGTCGTAGGCGGCGTCGGTGTGGTGGCCGTGGGCCGTCCAGTCTGACGCCCTGTCGTGAATCTCGACGTTGCCCACCCACAGCGTGCCCCCAATCTTCACCTTGGCGTTGAAGAAGTCGGGCCCGGCGTCGGTGTTGTGCAGCCCCGGGTCGATGACCTCGACCTCGCGCCCGTCGGTGGTCGAGAGCCCCGCGCGGTCATACAGTCGGTGCTTCCATACGTAGTGCAGCAGTTGTTCCATGCTTGGCTAACCGTTATTACTTGTTTGAGGCCGGCGCCCCGTTGCCTGCGTGAGGCCTGTTGCCGCCGGTGGGCGGGGCGCTTGTCTTATTGCAAAGATAATGCAAGCAAGGGCAATTTGAACTTGTTCACATTTTGCCGAGCGCAGCTTATCTTATGCAAAGATAATGCAAATAGCCGACATTATGCCCGCCCGGGGCAAGAATATGCACCGGGGAGGCAAGAAAAAGAGGCGGGGCGGGGTGGCGGCGCAGCCGGATGGCGGTGGGGCCGCCGTGGCGTTTTCGCCAGAAAATGCGCCATTGTAGCGCAAAACGGGCCGTTTCATCGGGCAGCGGAGGCCGTTTGGCGAGCCCGTCAGGCACGTTTTTGCAAGCCGCGGCGCAACCATGGCCGCACGCATGGTGCATGGCGGTGCGTGGGGCTGCGCGCGCGGCTTCCGCGAAAGGGGCTGCGAAAAAAACTGCGCCGCGTGTGTAGCAAAACGGGCCCGGCGCGCGTCTAAGGGATAAAATGGCATTTGAAAACAATGTAATTGCTAAAATATGAGACCAAGCGACAGCGAGAAAGAATTTGAGCGGCTCGTCACCGAGCACCGCGCCACGATATACACCGTGTGCTACATGTTCTCTAAGGATGCCGACGAGGTGGCCGACCTCTTCCAGGAGGTGCTCGTCAACCTGTGGCGGGGCATGGGCGGCTTCGAGGGGCGCAGCGACGTGCGCACGTGGATTTACCGCGTGAGCCTGAACACCTGCGTGAGCCACGACCGCAAGCGGCGCCGGGCCAAGACCGTTCCGCTCTCCATCGACATCAACCTGTTTGAAGACAGCGACGCCGAGTCGCAGCAGGTGCGGATGCTATACGACCGCATCAGCCGCCTGGAGCCCTTCGACCGCGCCATCATATTGCTGTGGCTCGAGAGCCTTCCTTACGATGAAATCGGCCAAATTGTGGGCATTTCACCCAAAAACGTGTCGGTGAGGCTCACTCGCATAAGAGAGAAACTGAAGAATATGCAAACGAAATAAATGGAGGAATCAATATGGAAAACAAGGTAAACGAAACGGGGCTGGAGCAGATGCGCTCGCAGCTCGATGCCCTCAGGCGCAAGCTCGACAGTCAGCAGATAGTCAACGACAGGCTGGTGCGCACGGCCATGCAGTCGCGAATGGGGTGGATAGGCCGCTATGTGCGCTTTGAGGAATACTTGCTCCTGCCGCTGGCGGTGGTGGTGTTCTTAGGCCTCAAGTTGGCGATAGGCCTGTCGTGGTGGTTCTTCGCCTTCACCATGGCCATGTGTGTGGCCGATGTGGTGGCCGACCACAAGGTGAACATCCTGGCCGGCTCGCTGTGGCAGGGCGGCAGCATGGTCGAGGTGCGTCGCCGCCTGGTGCGCATGAAAAAGCTGCGCCGCCGCCAGCTGATGGTGTCTTTCCCCGTGGTGGCCGTGTGGCTGGCCGTGCTCGTGCTCGAGCTACTGTCGTGCGGCATCTTCGGTCCGGGCGTGCCGCCTGTCAGCGAGTGGAGGCCGGCGGCCTTCGCCGGAGTCGTGGGCGGCGTTGTGGGCACCGTGGCGGGCCTTGTGGCGTCGGTGGCCGTGGTCAGGAAGATGCAGCGCACCAACGACGAGCTGATACGGCAGATCGACGCATTCGTGGCCGGCGACTGACGCCCAGGCCGCCCCAGCGCCCGCATGTGCGCCCCCAAATCGCCTTGTTCGCGCCCGGACATGGCGATTTTTTGCTGAAAATCAGCATTGTATGGGCAAAATTCACTAACTTTGCAACGTTTAATACGAAATAATATGAAAATAGCATTGATCGGCTACGGCAAGATGGGCAAGATGATAGAGCAGATTGCCTTGGGCCGCGGCCACCAGATTGTAAGCATCATCGACGTGGACAACCAGCAGGACTTCGACTCGCCGGAGTTCGCATCGGCCGACGTGGCCATAGAATTCACCAACCCCACTGCCGCCTACGGCAACTACCTCAAGGCCTTTGCCAAGGGGGTGAAGGTGGTGAGCGGCTCCACCGGCTGGCTCAAAGACCACAAGGCCGACGTGGAGCGCATGTGCACCGAGGGAGGGCAGACGCTGTTCTGGGCGTCGAACTTCTCGATAGGCGTGGCCATCTTCTCGGCCGTCAACCGATACCTGGCCACCATCATGAACTCGTTTCCCGAGTATGACGTGACCATGGAGGAGACCCACCACGTGCACAAGCTCGACGCGCCCAGCGGCACGGCCATCACCCTGGCCGAAGAGATAGTAGACCGCCTCGACCGCAAGCAGCGCTGGGTGAAGGGCACCGTGCAGGCCGCCGACGGCACCGTAAGCGGCACCGAGGCATGCGCCCCGGGCGAGCTGCGCATCGACGCCGTGCGCCGCGGCGAGGTGCCCGGCATACACACGGTGAAGTATGACAGCCCGGCCGACAGCATCACCATAACCCACGACGCCCACTCGCGCCAGGGGTTCGCCCTGGGGGCGGTGCTCGCCGCCGAATACACCGCCGGCCACACCGGGCTGCTCACCATCGGCGACATGTTCAAGTTCTGACATCACACAACCAACAGTAAAGCGCAACCGAAATGGCTATCGAAAAAAAGAGAAACATGCGCCGCCAGTGGATCAAGTGCGGCGTGGTCATGGCCCTCTACCTGCTGTTCCTGATATGGGTGAAGAGCTGGTGGGGGCTCATAGTGGTGCCCTTCATCTACGACGTGTACATCACCAAGAAGATACGCTGGCAGTGGTGGAAAGACTCCGAGCCGCCCGTGAGGTTCGTGATGTCGTGGGTCGACGCCATCGTCTTCGCCCTCGTGGCAGTGTATTTCATCAACCTGTTCTTCTTCCAGAACTACGTCATACCGTCGTCGTCGCTCGAGAAGTCGCTCCTCACCGGCGACTACCTCTTCGTGAGCAAGGTGAGCTACGGCCCGCGAATACCCCAGACGCCGCTCACCATGCCGCTCACGCAGCACACGCTGCCCGTGGTTGAGTGCAAGTCGTACATAGAGTGGCCCCACTGGGACTACCGCCGCGTAAAGGGCCTCGGCCACGTTGAGCTCAACGACATAGTGGTGTTCAACTACCCCTCGGGCGACACGCTGTGCTCCGCGCCGCAATACCAGGCCATGGACTTCTACTCGCTGTGCTACGCGCTGGGCTACCAGATAACGGGCCAGGGCCCCGCCCCCGACTCGCTCACGGCCGAGCAGCGCATGGGATACTACAACGCCGTGTACAGCGCAGGCCGGAAGTACATAGCCGACAACCCCGGCGAGTATGGCGAGGTGATAACGCGCCCGGCCGACCGCCGCGAGAACTACGTCAAGCGGTGCGTGGGACTGCCCGGCCAGACGCTGCAGATAAAGAACCGCATAGTGTACCTTGACGGCAAGCCAAACAAGGAGCCCGACAACGTGCAGTACACATACTACGTCAAGCTGCGCCAGTCGCTGCCCGAAGACATAGTGCGCGAGCTCGGCATTTCCAACGAAGACATCATGAGCCTGAACACCATGGGCTACATGCCGCTCACAAAGCGGGCCGTGGCCGTGCTCTCGCAGCGCCGCGACCTGGTGGAGAGCATAGAGCTGAACACCGACGCCACCGACATGGACATCTACCCCCTCGACGGCAACAAGCACTGGACGCGCGACAACTACGGCCCCGTGTGGATACCGGCCAAGGGCAAGAGCATCGACCTCACGCTCGACAACCTGCCCGTCTACGAGCGCCCCATACGCACATACGAGGGCAACGACCTGCAGGTGCGCAACGGCAAGATATACATCAACGGCCGCGAGGCCAGCTCGTACACCTTCAAGATGGACTACTACTGGATGATGGGCGACAACCGCCACAACTCGGCCGACTCGCGCTACTGGGGCTTCGTGCCCGAAGACCACATAGTGGGCAAGCCCATCTTCATCTGGTGGTCGAGCGACCCCGATCGCAAAGGCCTGGCAGGCGTGCGCTGGAACAGGCTGTTCAAGTTTGTCGACAACATCAAGTGACGCCCCACGGGGCACCAACACACCGACCGGCAGATGAGGGCATGGCTGAAAACCATATTGACACTGGCAGCCGCGGCACTGGCCGTGGCTCTGTTCCGTGCTCTCTTCTTCACCCTCTACACCGTGGGCGGCGACCGCTTTGAGCCAGTGTTCAAGGCGGGCGACCGCGTGCTGGTGAACCGGTGGAGCTACGGGCTGCGCACAGGCGGCATGAACGGCCTGTTCGGCTACGGCCGCGTCTTCGCCGACAGCGTCGGCGTGGGCGACATCGTGGCCTTCGACAGCCCTGCACCCGGCGGCGAGGGGGTGTACGTGTGCCGCTGCGCCGCGCTGCCCGGCGACACCGTGGCCACGCCCGAGGGCACCATCGTAGTGCCGGGCCGGGCAGCCACCTGCGCCCCCGAAGACTACTACTGGATGCAGGCCTTGGGCGAGGCCGACACCATAGACAGCCGACTGTTCGGCCCCGTGCCCGAGAGCCTCATACTGGGCCGCGTCTGCCTCATAGTCTACAGCCACGACGACAGCCGCCCCTTCTACACCGGCTACCGCCGCGGGCGAACGCTGCTCATGCCTTACTGAGCCGCACGCCAACCACAACCAACGATATGCAAGCACTACTCTCCACAACTTACTTCGGCCCCGTGCAGTGGTACCAGAAGCTGTGCCGCTACGACAGCGTGCTCATAGAGCGCTGCGACACTTACCGCAAGCAGACCTACCGCAACCGATGCGTAATAGCCACTGCCAACGGCCTGCAGGCGCTCACAGTGCCCGTGGAGCGCACCGACGGCGGGCGGCGCCTGCTCACGCGCGACGTGCGCATCAGCGACCACGGCAACTGGCGCCACCTGCACTGGCACGCCCTGATGTCGGCCTACAGCGAGTCGCCCTTCTTCGAGTATTATGCCGACGACCTGCGCCCCTTCTTCGAGCGCCGCTGGCAATACCTGTGCGACTTCAACCAGGCCATCTGCGAAACGGTGTGCGGCCTGCTCGACATACACCCCAACATCGGCCACACCTCGGCCTACAGCCCCGCCGTGACGCCATGCGCGGCCCCGGGCGACGGCGCCGCGCCCCCGCTGCCCCGGGCCGAGGCCGGCGGCGCGATGGCCGACGACTACCGCGACGCCATCGACCCCAAGCACCCGCTGCCCGACCCGGCCTTCGAGCCGCGGCCCTACTACCAGGTCTTCGCCCGCCGCCATGGCTTCAGGCCCAACCTCAGCGTGCTCGACCTGCTGTTCAACATGGGCCCCGAGGCCATCTTCTGGCTCGTCTGACCGCACCGGGTGAGGCCGCGTCGCGGCCGGGGCGCCACCTGCCTCTTGCGGCAACATCATACTTTATATGTCAATGCGGCCGTTTTTTATGGGAAAACAGCATTTTGCTTCTTGAAAAGCAGCTTTACTTGTATTGTAAAAGCTGCCACTGTGATCAACTGTTGAACGATAATTATCATCAAATGGTTGAGTATCGGTTAATTATCAACAGTTTCTTTATATGGCAATACGGCACGCATCAAACAAAGATGCGTGCCGTATTGCCTGTAGGGCAAGGCGCTCCGGGCCTACTTCCGCTCGTCCATCACCTCGGGGCCTGCGGCCATCCACACCTGCATGCGGCCCGGTCCGCGGTGGCACCAGGCGTAGTAGGGTATGAGGGTGATGCGCGTGGGCGTGGCCGTGAGCTTGCCGTCGGCTGCCGTGGCGAGCACGGTGCCCGTGGCGGCGAGCTTCTTCACGCCTCCGGCCAGCGTGGGTGCGTCGGCGATGGCGAACTTGGGGTTGCGGTCGATGACAAAGTGGAACACGTCGAACGAGTTGTCGGCCCACTCGGCGCAGTAAACCAGCGGTCCGCGCTCAACGGCCAGCCTCCCCCGGTCGGCAGCCACTCGTCCGTCGGCCTTGACGAGCCTCGGCGTCATGTCCATGTGCAGGCTCACGGCGTCGCCCTTCTTCCACTCGCGGGTGATGGCCATGTAGCCCTTTTGCAGGGGCGCGTCGACGCGCTCGCCGTTGACGGTGACCCAGTAGTCCTGGCGTGCCGAGTCGGCATACTGGTAGAGGCCGCCTGGCGTCACCTCGCCGCGCACCCATCCCGGCACGCGCACCATCATGGTGAAGCGGCCGCCCTTGGCCGACTCCACCTTCAGCTCCACGTTGCCGTTCCATGGGTATTGCGTCAGCTGGCTCAGCGTCACGCTGCGCCCGCCCACGTCGACGGTGGCCCTGCCTGCCGCGAACAGGTTGACATAGAGGCTGTCGCCGCGCGTGGCGTAGACGTAGCCGGGCACCGATGGTATGAACCGGCACAGGTTGCTCGGGCAGCACGCGCATCCGAACCACGGCTGCCGCTCGCGCGAGCCGTCGTGGTTGAAGCCGTAGCTGCCGTCGGCTGCCAGCGGGTTGGGGTAGAAGAAGCGCCCGCCGTCGGCGCTCATGCCGCTGATTACGCCGTTGTAGAGCGTGCGCTCCAGGCAGTCGATGTACTTGGCGTCGCCGTGCAGCAGGAACATGCGCTGGTTGAGGTACACCATCGAGATGGCGGCGCACGTCTCGTTGTATGCCGTGAGGTTGGGCAGCTCATAGTTTGCGCCGAAGGCCTCGCCCGCGTGGCGTGCGCCCACGCCCCCGGTGAGGTAGTATTTCTTCTCGGTGATGTTGCGCCAGATGGCGTCGATGGCCCTGATGTATGCCGAGTCGCCGGTGAGGGCGGCCACGTCGGCCATGCCCGCATACATGTATCCGGCCCTCACGGCGTGGCCCACGGCCTCGTCTTGCTCGGTGACGGGCTTGTGGCTCTGGCTGTATTCGCGCTTGGTGGCTGTCTTGCCGCGGTAGTCGAGGAAGAACTTGGCCTCGTCGAGGTATTTCCTCTCGCCCGTGAGCACGTAGAGGCGTGCCAGCGCCATCTCTGCTATCTGGTGTCCGGGCACCACGCACGCCTGCCCCTTGGCGGGCCCCACCTCGCGCACCACGCAGTCGGCGTAGCGGCGGGCTATGTCGAGGAACTTGCGCGAGCCGGTGGCCTGGTAGTGGGCGCAGGCCGCGTCGACCATGTGGCCCAGGTTGTAGAGCTCGTGGCTCAGGTTCTCCTCGCTCGTCCAGCGCTGCTTGCCGGCCCAGCGGTGGGGCTTGTCGGGGTTGATGGTGCGCGCGGTGTATAGGTAGCCGTCTGCCTCCTGTGCGGCGGCCACTATGTCGAGCACGCTGTCGATGTATGCCTCGAGGCGCTTGTCGGGATAGGTCTGCAGCACGTAGCTCGCCCCCTCTATGGTCTTGTATACGTCGGTGTCGTCGAACGAGTAGCCCATGAACGACGACACGTCGTAGTCGGCCGACGGGTGGGCGGCCTTGACGAAGTTGTCGTAGCGGCCCTCCGACTGGCACTTGCTGAAGGCCAGGGGTATCGTGACGTTGCGTGCGGCCTTGATGCGCTGCCCCCAGAACGTGCCTTCGGCTATCTTGACCGAGGTGAAAGGCACTTGCGTGATGGGGTAGCCGGCCGTGGGCTGGTGTTTCTTTGCTGTGGCCCCCGTGGCTGTGAGCGCGGCAAGGGCCAGGGTGATGATGGTTGTTTTCATTGTAAGCAGGTTGTGGTTGAATTCAGTTATTGATGTTGCCTGGTAGTGGTTGCTACGGCTGCCGCCGGGGGCAGCGGTTGTAAAGTTACCCTTTTTATGTGTGCCCGTTACACTACAACGGGCCATTTTAACCTCGGTTACGAACGTTTTGCATTGCTTAACGCCTTCGGGTGCCTCCGGCCTTTTGCCGCCTTTGCCGCTGTGGGTGTGGGGCCGCCGGGCCGCCGGGCCGGTTTTGCCCTGCCTGACGGGCCGTTCGGGGTTGCCGCAGGGCCCGTTTCGGCCCACGACGGCTCCGCCTCGCCTTTGTTCGGAGGCAGCGGGGCGGGGCGGCAGCGGCCCGCGCGGTTGTTCCGGTCGTCATTTGTTTTGTTCTGCCACGCACGTTTGATGGCCCCCTTCCTTTGCCGTGTGCGCCAAAAAGGCTACCTTTGCAGTCAAATAACATATAAAAGGATGCAAAAGGATATTACAGAAGAGAAAGGCATGCAAGCCGAGAGCCGCCGCATAGACCGCATTGTGGCTCCACTGCACCAGTTCATGGGCCGCGAGCGCTCGGCCGGCATAGTGCTCGGGGTGAGCATAGTGGTGGCCATGGCGCTGGCCAACTCGCCGCTGGCGGCCGACTATTTCCGCCTGTTCGGGCTCAAGGTGGGCTTCGTGTTCGACGGCGAGCCCTACCTGTACCACTCGCTGCACCACTGGATAAACGACGGGCTGATGTCGCTGTTCTTCTTTGTGGTGGGCCTGGAGCTCAAGCGCGAGTTCATCGGCGGCGAGCTGTCGCACGTGCGCAACGTGCTGCTGCCGGCCGGTGCTGCCGTGGGCGGCATGGTGGTGCCGGCGCTGGTATACCTGGCCCTCAACGGCGGCAGCGCCTCGGCCCACGGCTGGGGCATACCCATGGCCACCGACATAGCCTTCTCGCTGGCCATACTCTACGCCCTGGGCAGCCGTGTGCCGCTGGCGGCCAAGGTGTTCCTTACCACGCTGGCCATCGTCGACGACCTCGGGGCGGTGGTGGTGATAGCCCTGTTCTACACGTCGGAGATATCTATTGAGAGCGTGGGCGTGGGCGTGGCCTTCCTCGGCCTGATGGTGGCGGCCAACCGCATGGGCGTGAAAAACGTGGCCTTCTATTCCATCGTGGCCGTGGCTGGCGTGTGGACGGCCTTCCTCATGTCGGGCATCCACGCCACCATAGCCGCCGTGCTGGCCGCCTTTGCCATCCCGTCCGACGCGCTTCTGCCCGAGATGGCCTATGTGAGGCGTGCCGCCTCCCACCTGATACACTTCCGCCACCTGCCGCCCAACGGCGTGGCCACGCTCACCGGCGAGCAGCTCGACGCCGTGGCGGCCATGCGCTCCGACGCGCGCGACGCCATGCCCCCGCTGCAGCGGCTGGAGCACTCCATGCATCCCTTCGTGTCGTTTGTGGTCATGCCGGTGTTCGCGCTGGCCAACGCCGGCGTGTCGTTTGCCGGCCTTGAGCCGTCCGACGTGTTCTCCACGGCCGTGGCCCCGGGCGTTTGCCTGGGCCTGCTCTTGGGCAAGCCGCTGGGCGTTTGCCTGTCTGTTTGGCTGATGGTGCGCCTGCGCGTGGCCTCGCTGCCCCGCGGCGTGGGCATGGGCGGCATGGTTGGGCTGGGCTTCCTGGCCTCGATAGGCTTCACCATGTCGATGTTCATATCCACGCTCGCCTTTTCCGACGACACTATGCTCATGCAGGCCAAGCTCGGCATCTTTGCCGCGTCGCTGGCGGGCGGGGCCATCGGCTACGTGATGCTGCGCCGCTGCTACAGCCCCGGGGCCGGCGAGTGAGCCCGGGGGCTGGCCTTTGGGCCTGTTGCGCCATTGCCGCATACGGCAGCCTGCCGTATGCGGCAATGGCGTTTGTCGTTGTTTGGTGTTGCCGATGCCATGCCCGCGGCCCCGTGGCCGGGTGCCTTCACCGCCTGCCCCCTGCCCGTCGGGCGCTCACTGCTGCCGGCCGGCGTGGTGGCGGCCGCTGTCGGTGGCCGGTTTTGGCATTTGCATTACATAGGGCTTTATAGGTTTCAGTTCGCGGTAGGTGAGCATCGGCGAGTCATAGACGAGTTGCTTGAACTCGGCAATGCGCCCGGGGGTGCAGTCGTTGAGGAAGATGCACACCTTGTTTGCGTCGATTACAATGCCCACCGACTCCCAGCCGAGCTTCTCGCGGAGTTTGCCTATGGCCTTGAATTTTTCGCCCAGCTGCTTGTTAAGTGCCGAAAGTTCGTTGAACGAAAACTCACATTTCTCTACGCGGAAGTTGGTCGACTTGGCCCGTTGTTGCAGGTCGGATATTATTTCGTTGCTTGTGTCGGTCGCGAGAATCACCAGGCCCCCATAGTCATCTATGTAAGATCCTCCGTAATAGTCTGGATATTCCTGCTCGCCGGCAACTCGTGTGCGTATTCCGAAGAAAGAGTCGTCGAGGTCTTGGTATATGTTCAGTGCCTCTTCCTGCCCGCGTCCGTTGGCCGTGGCCGTGTTGCCCTTGGGCCGGTCGGCCTGGCCCGCCCGTTGGCAGCCGCCGGTTGCGGCCATGAGGGCCGCTGCGGCCGCCGGCAGCAGCATTCTTGTCAGTTTGCTCAGAAGCTGTTTTGAAATTATCGTGCGATGATTTGGGATGAGTCTTTGGGGCTGTTTTGCTTCTGTGATGAGGAAGATAGCGGGCTATCTGACGAAGCACAGATGCGGAAATGGCCAAAAAATCGCCCAAAGTACGCACGAAAACGGAAACACAAAGCCAAGAAAAACTTTTTGTAGAAATTCAAAACAGCTTCTCATGTTGATATAGTCGCCAGTCTGGTTGTGTGGCACGGCATGGCCCGGGCCGCCCAGGGGCAGTGGCGCCATGCCCCTGCCCCGGCGGCCCTTGGCGGACGGCGGCGCCTGCCTCAGCGCGCAGCGAAGAACAGGCCGTCGCCCATGGCCAGGCGCAGCGAGCCTATGCCCTCGTCGGACAGTGCCACGTTTTTCTTCTCGCCGCTGGGCAGCGTGGCCTCGACGGTGCCGTCGCCGTTGAAGCGGAAGAGCTCGCGCTCCTGCCCCTCGGCCTGCATCGACCAGCTGCGGTGCTTCTCGTCGTAGGTGAAGAGCACCTTCTCGCCCGTGGGCTTGGTCACCTCGTAGCCGTCCTTGAGCGTCTTGACGGCATACTGGCGGCCGTCGCTGCCCCATACGTTCTCTACATGGCCCACCTTGGCCACGGGGTTGGAGCCGCTCCAGAACTCCACGGTGTTGAGCACGAGCAGGTCGACCATGCCGCAGACGGCATAGGCCGGCGATATGAGTATGAACACCACTTCGTTGACAAACTTGTTGCTGATGCCCTTGTTCCAGTCGAGCACCTTGTTGAACAGCCCGAACGAGCCTATGCACGAGCTGAACGCCACTGTGGCTGCCATGAGGCAGGCAGCTGCCTTGATTGTTGCTTTCTTCATCTTGATATGTTTTTAGTGGTTAGCCGGCAGCACCCGCGCGGCCCGTGCCGGCCCCGGGGCTGCCGTGGCCCGCGGGTTGCTGCATTGCAAATATACATAAAACCTGCGAACGGGCAAAGCCGCTGCCCGCTTTTTTGCCTTTGTCGGCCCCCGGCGGGCGCTTTTTTGCCGCCGGCGGGTGGCTGCCTGGGGCGTGCCGCCGGGGCGGTGGCCCTTGGCGCCTCCGCTGCTGCTCTGTGTAAGGAAAAGCGCCCTTGGCGCAGGCCGGGCAAGGCCGCTTTTGGCGGCGCATCGCCGGTTTTTAAGCTGCCAAACGGCTGATGCCGCCGGCCAAACGGCTGCCGGGGCCTGATATTTTTTGCCGGATGGTCACGATTTTTGTCAGCTTGCTCACGCCGCGGCAACGTTTGCTCCCGCTCCGCCCGGCGGCCGCACTGCGGGTGTCGTAGTTTTTTGTAACTTTGCAAGGCGCGGGCCACGTGGCGCAAGCCGCCGCGGCCGCGCGGCCGATGCCGTGACACAGGGTTTTGCACATTACTAATTAAAATACAAGTGGAAATATGGAGAAAAGGAAAATGAAATCAATCATCGCCACGATGGCCCTGGCGGCCCTGCCCCTTGCGGGGGCGTGGGCGCAGGACGCGCCCCGGGGCAAGTGGTATTTCGGGCTTGGCGGCGCCTACCGTTCGTCGCACATGAGCTTCTCTGACATCGACGAGGAGCTCTTCCCCGAGAGCAAGAACCGCGGCAGCGGCGTCTTCTCGGTGTTCGCCCAGGGCGAGTTTGGCCGCGAGGGCCGCTTTGCCGTGCGCCCGCAGTTGTCGCTGCTCACGCGCGGGGGCAAGCTCACCGACATAGCCAACATGGGCGACGCCTACGAGCAGGGGGGCGTCAGCGACATCTACTATGCCCTGCGCTCGCGATACATCGACATACGCGTGCCGCTAATCTACCAGTTTGGCAAGGCCTCGGCCAAGGTGAGGCCCTATGCCTACGTGGCCCCCGTGCTGGGCTTTGCCACGGCCGGCGACATACAGCTCATGGCCGAGTACGATGACTGCAGCGTGGCGGGCTACAAGACCGACCTGTCCGACGCCAACATGGCGTCGACCTACTTTGCCGGGCAGGTGGGCGTGGGCGTGAAGTTTGCCATACCCGTGGCCTCCGACCGCTGCTGGCTGGGCATCGAGGCCAGCTACGAGCTGGGCTTCACCGACACCTACGGCGGCAAGGAGAAGGACGGCGAGGCCAACGACGTGGCGCAGCTCTTCAACCGCAACTACCGCATCGACGGCACGCGCAAGCTCAGCGGGTTTGAGATAGGGGCCGTGCTGGCCGTGCCGTTCAGCATATTCTCCGGCAAAGGGCAGCCCGCCCCCGAGCCGGAGCCCGAGCCAGTGGTGGCGGCGCCCGAGCCCGAGCCGGCCGACAAGCCGTGCTACACGCTCGACGAGATAATAGACCTCATGGCCAAGAACGAGAGCATAGAGGGCAAGACCATCTGCGCCGTCGACGCCATCACGTTCGACTTCGCCAAGAGCACCATACGCCCCGAGTCGCACGAATACCTCGACAAGCTGGCCACCACGCTCATACGCTCCAACCGGCGCATCGAGGTGAAGGGCCACACCGACAACGTGGGCTCGGCCGAGTTTAACATGGACCTGTCTAGGCAGAGGGCCGAGGCCGTGGTGGACTACCTCGTGAAGAAGGGCGTCGACCGCAACAAGCTCACCTACAGCTTCTACGGCATGTCGCGCCCGCTGTCGACCAACGACACCGACGAGGGCCGGGCCATGAACCGCAGGGTGGAGTTCACCATACTTAACAATTTCTAAACAACAAAGACAACAGCTATGAAACGTTACATATCATCAGTGGGCACGCTGCTCATGGCGGCTGCCCTGTCGCTGACCTCATGCCTGAGCGACGGCGACGACACCATTGTGCTCGAGGAGGGCAACCGCAGCGGCATTCCGAGCGACGAGCTCGCAGGCCCCAACCCCGACATCGACGGGTCGACAACCACCATACCCAACATACAGTACACCGTTGAGAACGACGGGGGCGACGCCATCGTGCGCATCGACATGACCGGCGTGCAGAACGCCGACGACTACGGGTGGATGAGGCTGCTGGGCACCGGGGAGCCCGGCCAGAACGTATGGGTCGAGGTGGACGGCAAGCCAAAGGGAATACTCGTTACCAACAACGCCGACAACCAGGGCGAGCAGGCCTCGGTGGTAGACCTTGTGTTCTGCGTGGACAACTCCGGGAGCATGTCGGAGGAGGCCAACGCCATTGCGCGCGACATCATCTCGTGGGCGCAGTTGCTCGAAAGCTCTAACATCGACATACGCTTCGGCTGCGTGGGATATTCTGAAAACGGCTACGTCAACGGGGCGCTCAACCTCACCGACGCCGACGCCCTGGGCGACTACCTCAACCGCAGCACCGGCACCAACCGCACCATGGGCTTCGGCGGCACCGACGCCAGGGCGCTGCAGTCGGCGGCGTCAACCTTCGGCAGCGTCGACGACGAGTGCGGCGCCATGGCCATCCTCTTCGGCGACAAGCACATGGACTTCCGCACGGGCTCCAACAGGATATACGTCAACTTCACCGACGAGCCCAACCAGCCGTCGGGCTACTCGGCATGGTCGACGGAGTACTTCAGCTCGCAGGAAAACTGGAGCACCGTGCAGGGCACCGTCCACACCGTGTTCAGCGGCAGCAGCTCGTTCGCAGAGTCAATCCGCTACAAGGAGCGCCCGTGGCGGATATCCGAGTACACCGGCGGCACGGTGCTCTACGCCTCGTCCGACTTCTCGGGCGTGACGCTCACGTCGCTGCCCGTCACCGGGGCCATGCAGAACTCCTATGTGATACGCTTCACCAACGTGGGCGAGTTCATGGATGGCCAGGCCCACGAGGTGCGCATCACCATCCTGTCGGCCGACGGCAGGACAAGGGCCGAGCGCACGTTCTACATCGTTTTCGGGGAACCATGATCGCGGCCTGGGCCGGGGGCGCGGCCTCCGGCCCGCTTTTGACAAATGAATGTCCGCAAGTTGCCAATGGCAATGGGGGACATAGGAGTGATAGGAAATTATAGGATATTGTAGGACGATAGGATATCATAGGATGATAGTAGGATGATAGGATATCATAGGATGATATAGGGCGATAGGATATCATAGGATGATATAGGACGATATGGGATATCATAGGAGTGATAGGGCTGATAGGGAGTTGGCGGGCAGCAGCTTTGGTGGGTAATGTCTTCTAACTCCCCTAACTCCTTCTAACTCCTCCTAACTCCTTCTAATTCAAACTCCTTCTGCCATTCCCGTTTTGCAGGATGCGGATATCCGTATTTTGATAAATATAGAGTTGAACATAAAAAGAGAGAGGCGGCGACCCCCGCGATGGGGATGCGCCGCCTCGTTGTGTGTCGCCCCGTTGCGTGTCGTCCCGGCCGTGGCGGCCACGTGCCGCGCCAGGCCGCCCGTGCGGTCAGAGCAGCGCCTCGATGGCCTTCTCCAGGTCGGGCATCTGCGACGAGCGGCTCACAAGGTTGTTGCCCCTGTCGATGAGGAAATACTCGGGCAGCCCCGTCACGTTGTACGTGGCCAGGCGCTGCGAGCCCACCCCGTCGGCGTCGCGCACGCTAATCCACGGCAGCTGGGCCGTCTGCTGCTTCCAGAAGTGCTCGTCGCCGTCCACCGACACCTGGTATATCTCCAGCCCGCGGCCGTGGTACTTGTTGTACAGCTCGCGCAGCATCAGTATGCGCTGCGGCGAGTCCTTCAGCGCAAAGAGGTGGAAGTCGAGCAGCACCACCTGGCCCTTCAGCTCGCTCAGCGAGCGCCTGCGGCCGTGGTTGTCGGTCAGCGAGATGTCTATTATGCCCGTGGTGGTCACCTTGGCCGGGTCTACCGAGGCGCTGCTCTTGGCCTCGATGATGCGCTCGTTTTTCATCCCCTCGATGGCAATGTTGTGCAGGTTCTCGCCGCGCAGGCTGCCGGGGTAGAACGTGTCCCACGCCGTGGCCACGGCGGCAAACACCCTTATGTCGCCATCAGCCCCTCCGGGGTTGAATATCAGCGTGTTGCCCAGCGCCTGGAACAGCGCGAAGTACGACGACGGGGCCTTGGGGTCCTTGAATATGTAGTCGCGCGTCACTCTGTCCTTGTGCGCCTTGAGCAGCGCCCTGATGCTGTCGGCGGCCTCCTGCTGCCCGAGCGCCGTGTTGCGGGTCAGGGCCAGCGCCTTCTGCTGCAGGGCTATCTGCATGAGCGCCAGCTCCCTGATGCGCCTGTTGTCGTCGGAGCCCTCCACCTCGTAGCCGGTGGCCATGGTGGGGTAGTCGGCCCTTACGGTTATCGTCTCGGTCGAGTCGGCGGCCAGGTTCACAATCTGCCCGGCAATGCGCAGGCGGTAGAACTCGGGCGCGTCGGAGCGCGCCGCGCTGAAGCTGAAGCCGCCGTCGGCCCCCAGCCTCACGGAGTCAAGGGCCACCGGGCCCTGCAGTGTCATCTGCTCGAAGTACAGCAGCGAGTCCTCGGCCGAGCCGATGCTGCCCTCTACGCGGAACTTGTCCTCGCCGCACGAAGCCAGCGCGAGGGCGGCCGCCATGGTGGCGGCAAGCGTTAGTTGTCTCATATCTGTAGGTTTTCTTTTTGTTGCATGGTGCGGGCGGGCGCCCAGGGCCGCCGGGCCCCTCCGGCCGCGCCCCCGCGAAAGCGGTGGTAAAATTACGAAAAATAATCGAGACGTTGGCAGCCGCCGCCAAGAAAATGGCCCGCGCCCCCCCCTTTTTGCGCCGCCGCGCGGGGGCGGGCGCTTTTGTCCGCAAGATGGTTGCAAGATGGTTGCTGAATATTTGTTTGGCCGGTTAGATGGCAGGTTCATGTATTTTGAATCTGCTTGGCAGTTAAAGAATTGTGATGGTTGTTCATGGGAAACCTCAGGTGCAATTGTTGTTCGTTATTGTTGTTTAGGCCACTTTTGTGTGTTGATTGTTTGCTTTTGTATCCGTTTGAAGCCTTTTGTCGGTAATGCTGTTTTGTATTTTGCAATTTTACACATAAGATTAACATTATTTTCTTTGCTCCAGGCTGTCTTTTATTGTTTTATGAGTATATTTGTACCTCAAAAGGCGTGTACGTCTTGCTAATAGGAAAATAAGTTGAAATTACTATGTGTGCAATGTTTCAGAGAATGATAAATATTCTTTTTGCGTTGTCCTTAGGTATTAAAGTTTAGTTTATGAAATCAAAGCGAAAGAAGGGAGCCGTTTTGTTCCTGCTTGTGGCTAATGTTGTACTGTTTTGCGGTTGCGGTTGCGTTAGGCGTAGTGCCAGTACCGGTGGTATAAACAGTTCTCCCGTTATGTTCAGGCATTGGGATTCGGCCTTTGTGAATGGCCTGGATGGTTCGAAGAGAGTTGTTGTTTACAAGTTGAATCCGTTGGCCGATTCTGTCGCAAGCGGTAAGGGTCGCAGTATAGTCGGTTTCAGTGTCGTAGGTAGTGCACAATCCTTGACTGTGGAACAGTTGGCCGTGTTGCGTTTTATTTTGGGCAACGAGAAGTCTTATGTATATGACGCCCCTGTTGTGAAAACATTGTTTGCTCCATATTTTGCGATAGAAGTAAATGGAGAAGACGGTGATATGTATTTGTTGCTTGCTTTCAATACCAGTGAGTTGGCATTTGCCAAAGAGGGCAAGATAGTGAAAAAGGTGGCTTGGGGGTGCAAAGACTTGTTGGTTCAATTCGGCCTGGAACTGTTCCCCGGCGATGAATACTTGAGTTCGATAACCATGTATTAACAGATAGATATGAAAAAGTTCTTAGTTTGTTATTTCCCTTTGCTTGCTTTATGCATGCTTCATGCGGGGGAGGCTTTTTCCCAGTCGCTTCATGCAATAGTCTTCGCAGATACCAACGACCCTTCGATAGGGAGTGGGGATAAGCAAGATTTTGTGAACATGACCATGGAGATGAGCACCATCGCCTCTGCAACGGGTCTGCATTTGGAAAAATACTTCTATTCCGGATCCAATTGCTCCAAGTCAAACTTGATGGGTGTGCTTGACCGTTTGCAAACATCTTCAGGTGATGTGGTAATGTTTTATTATTCTGGCCATGGCACCAGGTCGGTGCAAGACGAGTCGGATTACCCCCAGATGTGTCTTGGAAGTCATTATGATAATGAGTTCGTTCCGTTGGAATATGTTTTGCGAAGGCTGGAAGATATGCCTGCGCGGCTTAAGATAGTCTTTGGCGATTGTTGTAACTCAGTGGCTCCCGGGGTGACAAGCAAGGAACAGGCGTCAAAGGGATTCACTGTGCTCAGCAAGAGTCCGGTCAATGCCTACACCAATCTTTTTATGAATTACAAAGGCACCATAATAGCTTCGGGTAGCCAGAAGGGCGAGAACTCTGTCACGTTGAATTATAACGACGGTTCGCCTGCGGGTGGTGCGTTTACCATTTTCTTCTTGAGGTCACTTCAGTTTGTCGTGTCAAATGGTATGGATGCCGATTGGGATATTGTATTGAGCAATGCGCGGGAGGCTACGAAGAATGCTGTTAAGCACACTCCCGTATACTCAGTTGATGTTGAAACCACTGTCGACAGGCATGAGGGTCATGCGCCGGAGAATGCAGCCACGCCCGATGATACAGACGGTCTGCAAGCACCTATCGACCTGCTGACCGCAATCGGCAACGATAAATATGACATTGACTTGAGGATAGAGGTCATGGAGCGCACATTGCCTGTTGTCTTTGCCTCTCCTGATGTCAAGGTTGAGTCTGTAGGCCGCAATGGAACAACCGTGGTTTCTACCGAGAGGGCTAAAGATTTCATGTTGCGATTGTGTACATTGAGAAATCTTGTTAATCTTGTAGAGGTCGATTTTAAAAGGGATTCTAATGGGAAATATACATATTTGAAAGTGCATGAAATATATAAGGATTATGAATAGAATAATGATGAAGAGAGTATTGTTTCTGCTATTGTTGAGCTTGTCTTTTTCTGTATCGAAAGTAAATGCACAAGTAAGCGACTTGTCCGAGAGTGATATACAGGCATTCAAGGACCGTGTTGGCGAGGTAATAGACATGTTCCAGAACAATCTGTCAATATTGGGAGGAAAAAAGTATTCGCAGAGGGTGAAGCAGACCTACAAGAAAAGTGTCTTGAAGCTGTTTATAGGTGAGGGGCAGGCATACACCGATCCCAACGGGCAGTATCGTGAAGGTGTGTCGATGCAGGTCTCGTCAGTACGCAATGGCAAGGAGGTGAAGCGCAAAACGCCTTTGGTTACTTATCTTGATAATCTCATAAAATTACCTTATGCAGAAGTGAGGTTGTCCAAGGCCGACACATATAGGATAAGTAACATTTATAAAGTTGGCGACCACTATGAGGCTACTGCCACTATATTCCAACGTTTTGAGGGCTTTATGGGCAAGGAAATGCGTAAGGTCTATAGGGATGTTACGCAAAAGAACATTAAGGTCTATATAATTCCTGAGAATGACTATGTGCTTGGTCAGCATTGGAGTGTTAGGCTTGGCGACATAGAGGTGATGGAGACTATGGCTTATTGAGTTTGTATTTATGTGTAGGTTTATCACCATTCTTTCCTTTGCCCTTGCCTGTCGCTTGTTGGTGTCGGCTCAGGCATTGATGCCAGTTCCTTCTGCTTACGAGAGCCTCCTAAAGGGCAGGGTGAAGCAGATAGATGAGTTCATGGCTCGTTTCAATGCAACAGAGGCATGGGATGGACAGAAGATAACCGAGCGTAACGACACGTCATACCGCAAGAAGTATCTTTTCACATTGTTCGATTATTCTAGGTTTCGTGATGTAAATGGCGTGTTCGATAGCATGGCGGTCAGCTTTGTCAACGATGTTGTGGGCCACGACTATCAGTTGCGTTACGAAGACTCTACGTGGACGGCCGAAGTGCAGTGCTCTGTGAGAGTTGGCGGACGGTTGGGCAAGTTGAAACTCTACTTGCACACTCTCAAGGTTGGCAAGAGCGAGTATCGGTGGGTGATAAGCAATGCTTATGGTGATATGTTCGAGGTGGCGGCAACCGATGCCGCAGGCGGGGTGTCCATATCGCCCGTAGAACACGAAGTTGGTTTTGTCGGGCTGCTGTCCATGGGTGGCCGACGCCGCAACGTATCCGGCCTTATGGACAGGCGCGTGTATTCTCCGGACAGGTTGTCAATGCTTGCCGTGCTGCTTGGCAATGGCCTGCTCGACATTGTATCTGTAGATTGTGTGCGGTTCCATTTTCATTCTGTTCCGGGCTATAGCTTCACTGTCGAGGTTGTAGAAAAACGCGGTGAGTACAACACAGGTTGGCTGATAACTCAGCTTAAAAAGTTTTGATGTCATATTAGGTGTAGTGTTAATAATAACATGTGTAGATTATTTTTGATTATAGGTTTTGTGTTAGGCATTGGTGCTCCTGTTATGTCGCAAACGGTCAGGCTGTCTGCCGATGAGCGCGGTGCCGTAGAGGAGCGTGTCAAGAAATATTGTGGCTTTATGGAGTTGTTTGCCGGGAATTTGGAGCAGATAGACAAGATGGATTCCATATTTGCTATGTGTGAGAATGACAAGGTGCAGACTTTCGATGACATCTCGCCGAGAGCCAAGTCGGGCGATATAGAGTACAATTCTTTGCCGCTGTTCCAGTATCTTCAGAATATCACGTCAAAGTTCGATAATTCTCTTCAGGTGGAATATTCAGGCTTCAGATGCGAGAAAGTGGTTTCCGAACCGAAGATGAACAGCCTCGGCCTTGGCGGAAGTGGAATGCCGGGCGGCGTTTCTCTTACCAATGCTTATGCCTCGGTGCGTGTGGTGAAAAAGATTAAGGGTAGTGGCATCGACAAGTCGGTGCCGCTGCGAATCATGGTCAACCTGTCGTCATTTAAGATTGGCGGTACCGTCTCGGAGGAGTACGAAGACCCGTATTCTCTCTATCTTGAAGGGGTTGAGATGCTTGAAAACGGTGATGAACGTAAGGGAATGGAGCTTCTTGAGAAATGTTCGGGCTACAAAACTTACCCGGGGCGTTTTAGGGCAATGACGATTATGGGAGTGCATTTGTTTTGCAAAGCCAAGTGGGCCGAAGCTGAACGCATGCTTACCATGGCTTCCGAACAAGATCCTGTAGGCGGTGTCATGCTGGCACAAATGTACGTAATGTCTTCGCAAACCGTGGATTTAAGGATTCCTGCCCACTACTATAATCCCACTAAGGCCATGCAGCTGCTTGAGCGGTATGCTTCGGTAGAAGACAAAGATTGCCCTGAAGCATCGCTTGTGGCGAGTTACAATCTTGCTGCTTTTTATATACAGGGTAACATTGTTCCACGCAACCTGGACAAAGCCGGGATGTATTTGGGAAAGGTAGACAAGTATGTAGAAGAAAACAATGCTCATGATGGCAATTTCTTAGTGTTGCCATACTTGTTGAGGATCGGCATTGCGTCGGTGCGTGACGATTTGCTTGAGTTGAAGTCCAATCTCATTATATTGGAAAATCTGTTTCCGGTTTTAACTCTTGGTGCTGATTACAAGCTAATACTTTACAGTTATGTATACGGTGGCTTGCTCGGGATATACAAAAAGGAAAAGAACACGGCTAAATATGAAGAATATTTGGGCAAGTTGAAAACGTTGAATACACCTGTATGCAATAAGTTACTTGCATGCGAATATCGTGAAGCAAATAAGTATGAAGAAGCCTTGAAATATTATAGGTTGGCTGCCGATGGCGGAGAACCCGACGCTGCTTACGTGATGAGCTTCTATTATATTCCTTCATCGGGCATTGACATTTCTCAGGTTGCCGACGGGTTTGACCGCTTCTTGTATTCTCCACGGCCAGACAAGGATGCGGCCAAAAGCCTGTCGTTTGCAAAGATGGCGGCCGAGCAGGGTCACGCAGATGCTGAATTCCGCATGGTGCAGATGTGTTTTGACGGACCCTCTATCGGGTTGCCTCTCGATGTTGGGTCCGGCGTGGAGTGGGTTTGCCGTTTTGCAAACTCTGCAGGCTATTCACATGCCCGTTTGGTTGGGGCTGGCATTGGCTGGATAGTTAACTTTTATCTTCAGAACAAGGATAAGGACATACTGTCTGCTTTTGAGCGCAAGGCGGCTCAGGGAGACCCTGCGGCCGCTTATGTCAGCTATCAATTATATTGCTATGTGGAGCGCGATACTGTCATGGGGTTCGAATATTTGCGCAAAAGTGCCGAGGGCGGTTTCTATCAGGGATTATACGATATTGCAGCCTCTTACAGTTCTGGCGTTAATGTTGCAAGGGACTATGGGCAAGTGCCATATTGGGCAAATCAGTTGGTGGAAAGGAACTTCCCTATAGGTTATGTGTTGTTGGCTGAATACGAGGCAGAGGTAAACCATGATTACAAGAAAGAAATGGATTTGTATCTCAAGGCAATCGACATGAAAGAAGCTTCGGCGGCATTGGAAGTCGGAAAGATATACCTTGAAGGGAGGCATGGACATGTAAAAGACTTAGAAAGGGCAAAGTTCTATTTGAGCATGGTGGAAGAATTCTTGCAGGTGCAGTTTTCGCCATCGGGCGCAGACTTGATTGCCGAGGCAAAACTTCGTCTTGGGCAGATAGAGGCAGCTTCGGTTAATGGAACTCTTGCCGATTCGCCAGAGCCGTCCACAAGCTATATGACACAGCTTGACGTGCTGTCCGACCAGGTATTGTCGCCCGATGAGAGGATAGCGGAGTCGGAAAGGCTTTTGCCACTGTTGTTTGCGTCGTCTGATGCGGTGGTTAAGATAATCGGCAGTAACGGCACAACAATAGTGGCGACAGAGACTGCAGCTGATTTCCTTATGCGCCTGAGCACGGCCCCTGCTAGGGTCAAGGTGGTGCGTGTAAGCTCGGAACTCAATGCGGAAGGCAAGATAATTGAACTTATTGTCAGGGAGGAAAAATAGTGCTGTAGCATTGGATTGTTTTCTGTTTGCCATTCATTCAGTTTTCCGGTTTCCAGGAAAACAGGCGGGCCACAATTTGCTTGGATGGACAGTGCAGTGGCTGCATGGCCTGTGTCTTGATGGGTTTGCAGCAGAGCGCGGGCAGGCTTCCGGGCCCGCCCGCGCAATTTCATTGTTAATAAATATTAACGGAAGGTGTGGGCAAGGAAAATATATTTACCTTTGTGTCATATACTAGTTTCGCCCCGGCATTTCGGGCAGGCCCGCCTGATGAACGCCTGCATTGCCTTTGGATAGTACGGTCTGCGCGTGACGGTTGGGGCATGGGCCCCATGCCTTTGTCCGTGGGATTGCGCCGTGCGCCGCACACCTCTTAATGCCATGCCGGATATAGTTTTTTTATTGTGTAGCAACTTACCATTAACTGAGACATAAAACATGAGAATCCGTAAAACCACAACCTGCATCCGTAAGTGTGTGCTTGCGGTTTGCGTCACAGCACTATCCTTTGTAGCGGCAGCCGCCGACGTGGTGACGGTCAGCAGCCCCGGCCCCGGCCAGTTGCAGCTAACGCCCGAAGCCCTCATAGCCACGCACCTGAAGGTGACGGGCTATGTCGACGCGCGCGACTTCGGGACGCTGAAGGCCGCCACGATGACCGCCACGCAGGAGCTCGACCTCTCGGAGGCCACCATCTGCGAGTACCGCGGCACAGGCGGCAGCTACTCGCCCATCGTCCCCGAATGGATTGTGGGCGGCGGGCGACCGCGCCTCTATCCGGCCGGCGAGATGCCCGTGTACGCTTTCACCAAGGTGGGCGACAACTCGCTCACCAAGTGGCACTATGGCGCCTCCATCACCAAGATAATACTCCCCGCAGGCCTCCGCTCGGTAAGCCCCGAGGCGTTCTGGAAGATGGGCCACCTCGCCGAGATAGAAGTGCCAGAGGGGTCGGCCACGGCGCGGAGCATAGGCGGAGCCGTGTACGACCGTGGCCTCACCCGCCTGCTGGCCGTTGCCCCGAGGCACACGGGCTGCCTCACGCTGCCCGCCACGGTCACCTCGGTGGCCGACAGCGCCCTGCACGGCGCCACCCTGTGCGGCATCGAGATAAAGGGCGTGGCCACGGTGAGCTTCGGCGAGCAGGGCAATGTAAGCTGCCCCTACGTCATAGCCCCCAATCCGGCTGACTACGCCGAGGCGTTCCCCGGCGTCGACGTCACCGATAAGATAGACGAGATTGTGGTAAGCAACGCGGCCGAGGGACAGCTGGCCCGCACCGTGGGCGGCATGGGGCTGCGCGCTGCCGACGTGCGCAGCCTCACCGTAAGCGGCACCATAGGCCAGGCCGACGTGGAGTGGCTGGCGCAGTTGCCCAACCTCCACTTCCTCAACCTCGCCGGAGCCGCGTTCACCGGCAGCGAGGTGGCGTTTGCGGACAACGCCCTCTGCTCGCTCTCGCTGCCACAAGGCCGGTATGCTCTTGCCATCACCGACTGCCCCTTCCTCGGCGGCAGCCTCACCGTGCCCGAGGGCGTGACCTGCCTCAGCTGCACGGGCGCGCCCATGCTCACCGCCGTGCGCCTGCCATCCACGCTCACCGGCCTGGAGCCCAATTCATTCAATTCTTCGCTCGTGGCCGAGGCCGACCTCTCGGCCTGCACCGGCCTTGCCAGCCTCAGTGGCTTCGGCTCGTGCCACCGCCTGCGCACGCTGCTGCTGCCCGCCGGCCTGCAGGTGCTCAGTGGGGCATACGGCCCCGTGGAGACCGTGACGCTGCCCGAGGGGCTGCGCGAGCTCAGCGTGGGTGGCTGGAACGTGGAGACGCTGCGCCTGCCCGCCTCGCTCGAAAGGCTCGACATAAACTATATGCTGCGCCTGCGCACGCTCGACGCCTCGGCCGCCACGCAGCTGCGCGAGGCTGCCGGGCCGAGCTACTGCCCGCTGTTGGAGGAGGTAGACTTCTCGGCCTCGCCCCTGCAGCAGCACTACGGCCTCAGCTTCGACCTGTTGCCAGAGGGCATGCCGGACAATGACACGGCAGTTCCTGCCACGCGCGTGGTGGTGACAGGCGGCATCCACGATGGCTGCATACACTCATCGCTCACCACGCTGCGCCTGCCATCCACGCTGCGTAGCATATCGGGAGACGGCATCGTGGGCTGCGCCAAGCTCACTGAGCTTGACCTGCAGGGCTGCGCCGCCCTTGAAGGCATATCCTCGCTCCGTGGCCTCACCTCGCTCACCACGCTGCGCCTGCCCGCCGACCTTCGCAGCATTGAAGTGTACGACTGCCCCGCGCTCACCGACATATATTTGGCCGCCGACACAGCCGCCCCCGGCTACGGCGATGCTTTCGGCGAAGGCGTGCTCGAGGCCGCCACGCTCCACGTGCCCATAGGCAGCCGCGGCCTTTACTTTGCCGACGCAGACTGGAGCCGCTGCCCGCAGATAGAGGAGTATGGCTACACGGTGCGCACCAAGTCGGCCGTGGAGGGCGCGGTGCTAAAGGGTGCCGGGCTTTACGCCCCGGGCCAGGAGGTGCGCCTCGAAGCCTCCGCCACGGCTGAGACCCTGGGCGGCAAGGAGTGCGCGTTCGATGGTTGGAGCGTGGGCGGGCAGGACTACGGCGCGCCCGTGGCCGAGTTCGCCGCAGGTGCCAACGTTACCGCTACCGCTTCATACGCCGTGGGCAAGGCCGACCTCGACGCCGCGCACATGAGCTTCGACCTCACCGCCGACGAGCCGTGCCAGGTGCTCCTGGATGTGCGCAGCAGCTACGGCTTCGAGATTTACGACGGCCAAGGGCGCGTGATGTTGGATGGGGCGCCAACGGCGCAACGCCCTACAGCCTGCCCGCCGGCACCACGCGCCATGCCATGGCAATAGACGGGCCGTCGCGGGTGACCATAAGAGCGGCCGACGCCTATGGCAGCGTAAGTATGTCGGGCCTGCGCACGCAGCCCATGCCCGGCCTGCTCTACCTTGAGATAGACGGGATGCAGCTCGACCGCATAGACCTTTCCACCATGCCGGGGCTTTACGAGCTTAGCCTCGGTGCCAACGCGCTCACCTCGCTCGACGTGTCGCCGTGCCTCTGGCTGCGCACACTGTCGTGCAACATGAACCAGCTCACGGAGCTTGACCTCACCGAAAACACGGGGCTGAAGTATCTCTACTGCGAGTACAACCGCATAAGGCGGCTGGCCTTCGCACCGGAGGCCAAGCTCTTCGAGCTGGGCTGCACAGGCAACTCGTTCGGCTTTTCGCAGATACCCGACCGTATGCAGGCCGCCGTGGTGAATGGCTCCATCGGTGACGGCACACCCTTCAGCCTGTGGTATCAGCCGCCGTTCGACCCCGGCACGGGCGACTTGCTCGACCTCAGCGGCGAGCTGTTCTCCGCCGACGGCCACCCCGTGGTCATCTCGCTTGCCCGCGACGGCACCGAGATGCCGCCGCTGGGAGGTTTGTACGCCATCACGGAGACTGGCTGGTACAGCGTTGAGATGACTTGCACCGACATGCCGTTGTTCACGTTCTGGGGCGAATTCTCCGTAAGCGGGCCGTCGGCTGCCGGGCGGTTGCCGCTCGACGGCGTGGAGATTGGCATCAGCGGGCTGCGCGTGAATGTCGGCGGACTGCCCGAAGGCAGCCGGGCCGCGCTCTTCTCCGCCGCCGGGGCGCATGTGGACGTGGCCGCGGGTAGCACGCCCAGCCTCGCTGCCCGCCAGCCTGGCGTGTACATCCTGCGGCTCACCGACGGCGCGGGGCGCACGCAGGCCGTGAAGCTCCGGCTCGAATGACCCTGCGGCGGCCCGGCGCACACGGTGCGTACAGCGTGCGCCGGGCTGCCGCAACCAAAGTGGCTGTCCGCAACAACCATTAATCAGCACCATCGCAATGAGGAAGAAATCATGGCTCGCGGCCTGCCTCATGGCCGCCATGCTCCCGGCCTGCGGGTGGAAGGTGGACCTCGTGGGGCCGGGCCGATGATGAACATCCAAAAGACGTAACGACATGAAACACTCATTTGCAGCCGCACTGGCGGCACGACGGTTTGCCCCGCGCCTGCAACCTCCGGATCACATTGCTGCATATTTTCATAATAAGTGCAAATTAATTGCGCCATCCTTCGTCGGTTACACTTATTTTACTTACCTTTGTGGCGATTTAGATGTTAAAGAAACAATAAAGTTTTAGTTTTAGATGAACGTTATTACGAAGACCGTATCGCTGCCTGATGGACGCACCATCAGCATCGAGACCGGGAAGGTGGCAAAACAGTGCGACGGGTCGTGCATGCTCCGCATGGGCAACACCGTGCTACTGGCCACTGTTTGTGCCGCAAAAGATGCAGTTCCCGGAACAGATTTCATGCCTTTGCAAGTGGATTACAGAGAACAGTACTCGGCCGCAGGGCGCTTCCCCGGCGGGTTTACCAAGCGCGAAGGCAAGCCGGGCGACAACGAGATACTCACCTCGAGGCTCGTTGACCGCGTGCTCCGCCCGCTATTCCCGTCGAACTACCACGCAGAGGTGTTTGTGAACATAATACTCTTCTCGGCCGACGGGGTCGACCAGCCCGACGCCCTGGCAGGCTTCGCCGCCTCGACGGCCCTGGCCTGCTCCGACATACCGTTCGAGTGCCCCATCAGCGAGGTGCGCGTGGCCCGCATAGGCGGCGAGTATGTCATCAACCCCACGTTCCAGCAGATGGCAGAGGCCGACATGGACATCATGGTGGGCGCCTCGGCAGAGAACATCATGATGGTGGAGGGCGAGATGAAAGAGGTGTCCGAGCAAGACATGATAGGCGCCCTCAAGGCCGCCATGGCAGCCATCAAGCCCATGTGCGAGCTGCAGGCCGAGCTCTCAAGGGAGCTGGGCAAGGACACCAAGCGCGAATACTGCCACGAGGTGAACGACGACGACCTGCGCAAGCAGATGGCCGACGAGCTCTACCAGAAGGCTTACGACGTGACCAAGCAGGCCCTCGACAAGCATGCCCGCGAGGAGGCCTTCGACAAGATACTGGCCGACTTCAAGGAGGCTTACGCCGCCGCCCACGCCGACCTCGGCGAGGACGAGATGGAGGAGAAGCAGGCCATGATGGACCGCTACTACCACGACGTGATGCGCGACGCCATGCGCCGATGCATACTCGACGAGGGCATACGCCTCGACGGCCGCAAGTGCGACGAGATACGCCCTATCTGGTGTGAGGTGGGCCCGCTGCCCATGCCCCACGGAAGCTCAATCTTCACCCGCGGCGAGACGCAGAGCCTCACCACCTGCACCCTCGGCACCAAGCTCGACGAGAAGCTCGTCGACGACGTGCTCGACAAGAGCTACATGCGCTTCCTGCTGCACTACAACTTCCCGCCGTTCTGCACCGGCGAGGCAAAGGCGCAGCGCGGGGTGGGCCGCCGCGAGATAGGCCACGGCCACCTGGCATGGCGCGCCCTGAAGGGCCAGATACCCGAGGACTTCCCCTACACCGTCCGCCTGGTGAGCCAGATATTGGAGAGCAACGGCTCGTCGTCGATGGCCACCGTATGCGCCGGCACGCTGGCGCTGATGGACGCCGGGGTGCCCATGAAGAAGCCCGTCAGCGGCATAGCCATGGGCCTGATAAAGAACCCGGGCGAAGACAAGTATGCCGTGCTTAGCGACATCCTGGGCGACGAAGACCACCTGGGCGACATGGACTTCAAGACCACCGGCACCAAGGACGGCCTCACGGCCACCCAGATGGACATCAAGTGCGACGGACTGAGCTTCGACATTCTCGAGAAGGCCCTCATGCAGGCCAAGGCCGGCCGCGAATACATCCTGGGCAAGCTCACCGAGACCATAGCCGAGCCGCGCGCCGAGCTCAAGCCCCAGGTGCCGCGCATAGTGCAGATAGAGATACCCAAGGAGTTCATCGGCGCCGTGATAGGCCCGGGCGGGAAGATCATCCAGCAGATGCAGGAGGAGACAGGCACCACCATAGCCATCGACGAGACCGACGGCGTGGGCAAGGTGCAGATAAGCGGCCCCGGCAAGGACAGCATCGACGCCGCCCTGGCAAAGATACGCGCCATAGTGGCCATACCCGAGGTGGGCGAGGTCTACGACGGCACCGTGCGCTCGATAATGCCCTACGGCTGCTTCGTCGAGATACTGCCCGGCAAGGACGGACTGTTGCACATCAGCGAGATTGACTGGAAGCGCCTCGAGACCGTCGAGGAAGCCGGCATCAAGGAGGGCGACAAGATCAAGGTGAAGCTCATGGAGATAGACCCCAAGACGGGCAAGTACAAGCTGTCGCACCGCGTGCTCATACCCAAGCCCGAGGGCTACGTTGAGCGGCCCACGCGCCGTGAGCGCGGCGAGCGCAGGCCCAGGCCCGAGCGCAAGCCCCGCGGCGACCACCGCCAGGACGGCGCCTTCCGCGACGAGGAGCGCGAGCCGCGCGACTTCAACGACTCGCTCGACAAGATGGGATATTAAGTAAACAACACATACCATTGTTTTAGGCAAAAATAGACTGATATCGGGACACCCGGCCGTGAGGCCGGGTGTCTTTTTTTACCCCTTTGTGCCTAAGGGCGAGCGGCGGCCTTCGGTGTGTCAGCGGCTGCCGTCGACGTCGCAGTCGAAGCTAATCTGGTCGCGCCGCTGCGGCCTCACGTCGACGGTGGCCCTGTCGCCGTCGTACACCCTCACCCTGAACCTGAAGCTGTCTTCCGTGGTGCGTGCCGAAAACTCTATGCTCAGCGCCCCGTCGGCCGTGCGCCCCTTGCTCAGCCCCGTGGCCCTCGCCTCGAAGTCGAGCACGCTGCCCGTGCCCAGCGTGGGCGTGTAGGCCCGGCCGAAGTAGGGCAGCCGCGACACCACGCTGTCGCCCCTGAGCTCCAGGAAGAAACCGTCGGTGAGCGAAACGCTGCGCCCGCGCTGCGTCATGGCCATGGTGGGGCGCAGCAGCAGGCGCCCGTCGGCGTAGGCGGCAGGGCTCACGCCGCCCTCGGCACCGCCACCGCCGCCGGCGGCGGGCCCCGTGGCGCAGGCCGCCATCATGGCGGCCACGGCCAGTGACATTGCAAACCTCATCATGGCCCTATCCGTTGGTTGCCCCGGCCCAACAGCCGTCGCCGGCGTAGGCCGCCTTTATCTCGGCCACATACACATCGTGCAGCCCTCCCATCTTGCCGCCATACCACCTGCCGAGGCTGCTGTCGGCAAAGCGGTCGGCCCTGAGGCTGTCGCTGTACAGCTTGCGGCACTCGAGCACCAGCCGCGCCTGGGCGAAGCCAACGCCGCCGCCGGGCAGCCCCACAGGCTTGAGCCCCGTGGCCGCCATCTTGTCGGTGTCGCGCCCCGAGTGGCTGCCGCAGTATTCGTAGGCCCGGCGCGCCTGGGCCGAGGTGCCCAGGAAGGCGAGCGTGAGCGTGTCGCTGCGCTCGGCAAAGTCGTGGGTAAGCCGCTCGGGGCGTATGAACACCACCGCCACGGGCTTGTTCCACAGCCACCCCAGGCAGCCCCACGAGGCCGTCATGGTGTTGAAGCTTTCGGCCGTGCCGGCCGTCACCAGCATCCATTCCGTGCCGATGGCCCTGAACACATTGTCGGTCAGGGCCTTCACATCGATTTTTTCCATAGTCTGATGTCTTTTCTTTTAAAAAACTATATTAATGTTGTCAAGTTGCAAAGTTGCTATAGGAGTGGTAGGAGTTCTGGGAGAACTGGGAACTCTGGGAGCTTTGGGAGTTCTGGGAGCTTTGGGAATTATTGGGAATGATAGGGAGTTAGCGGGCAACGGCGTTAGTGGGTAATGTCTTCTCCAACTTCCCATTACTCTCAGCTCTCCCAGTTCTCCCAGCCCTCCCAGCCCTCTCAGTTCTCTCAGCTCTCCCAGCCCGCCCGTTGGCGGCGGTGCCCGCCGTCAGTTGCAAAGATAGCCTTTTTCTGCCAACGCGGTCTGCCGCGCCCCTCATTTTTATATGATTTAACCCAAACCGGCGTCAGGGCCTACAGCCTCATGGTCCTGTAGCCGTCAGGCCCGCCACGCCCCGGCCCGCCCGCGGGGGCCCCGCCGCATGGCCGGACATGCCGTTTTGCAGGTCGGGATGGCCGCTTTTGCCCGCCCGGGCCTTGCCATGGCCTTCCCCGCAGTGTATCTTTGCCGTCGGGCCGGGGCACGCCGCCCTGGCCCGCAACTACACAAAACAGCACACAACCATGGAACACACAATTGCACAGACAACACCCGCGCCGGCGCCGATGGCCGACGCACAGTGCGAGCGCGACGCCCTCGGGGCGGCGCTCACCTACAACCAGCTGCTCGACTCGCTCTCGCCCGAGCTCTTCCGCGACCCCTCCTGCTCGGCCATCTTCACCGCCGCCAGGGCCGTGCGCTCGGCGGGCGGCGAGGCCGACGTGGTGGGCGTCATGGCGTGGTCGGCAGCCCACCAGGCGGGCATCAGCCCCGAGGCGCTCACGTCACTCTTCGACAGGCCCAACCCCGCGTCGCCCTTTGCCCGCAACCTGGCCCGCCTGCGCGAGCTCGCCGCCCGCCGCCGCATGGCCGCCGTGGCCTCGCTGGCGCGCGCCGCGGCCACGTCGGAGGTGGTGGGGCTCCGCCAGGCCGTTGAGGCCGTGGCCGAGGGGCTGCGCAGCGTTGACACCGCCGCCGGGCCCGCCGGCGCCGAGTGGTCGGTCGACCTGGCCAAGCCCTGCCCCGGACCCACCTTCCTGCTCAGCCAGGACGGCGTGGGCTTCATGCCCCGGGGCGACCTGCAGGCCATCAAGGCCAAGTCGAAGAGCGGCAAGAGCCTGCTCTCGGCCGTGCTCGCCGCCTCGGTGCTGGGCTGCGCCGCCTTCGGCATCAGCTCCTGCTGCGGCCAGGCGGGCGTGGTATACTTCGACACCGAGCAGCACCCCAGGAGCACCATGCGCCTGGTGAGGCGCATCCACGCCATGCTCGGGTGGCACACCGACCGCAACAACCCGCGTCTGGCAGCCTACTGCCTGCGAGCCATGCCCATGGCCGAGCGGCTGCCCTTCATACGCCGCACGGTGGAGCGCGCCAGGCCAGCGGCGGTGTTCATCGACGGCGTGGCCGACCTGCTGGCCGACTTCAACGAGGTGGGCCAGAGCACGGCCCTCATAGGCGAGCTCATGAGGCTCTCGGCCGGGGCCGACTGCGCCGTGTGCTGCGTGCTGCACACCAACAAGGGCGACGGCGACCACGGCATGAAGGGCCACCTGGGCACGCTGCTGCTGCAGAAGGCCAGCGAGGTGTTCGAGGTGACCCGCCGCGCCGACGACTTCGTGGTCGAGCAGACCGACTGCCGCAACCGCCCCGTGGCGCCATTCGCCTTCTCAATCACCGACAGCGGGGTGATAATGCCTGTCGAGATGGGGCGGGGCCAGGCGGCGGCCGAGGTTCGGGCAGCCAGGCTGACCGCCGTGATGCGCGAGTCGTTCGGCCCCAACCCCGAGCTTACCTACGGTGAGCTGTGCGAGGCCGTGGCGGTGCACGCCGCCGTGTCGGGGCGCACGGCCAAGCGCAAGGTGACCGAGGCACGCGCCATGGGCATACTGGCCGTTGACAGGCACACAGAGAAATATTCTCTGAAGGGTGGTTGATTAATGTTCACTGCGGGGGTGATGGTGCCAACTGCAATATATATATAAATATATATTGCAGTTGGCACCAATCTACACCCACGTCTGTTGTGGCTTGCAGCCCTGTCGCTTGTCACCACCTGTCACCACCTGTCACCACGTCGCGGTGCAGCCTTACTGGTGCAGCCGGTGAAACAAGCCCGGCAGATGAAAATGCTCATAATCAACGCAGGGCCTGCAATATTGCATGCCGTTGTTACGTTTTTTATCGTGACGACCAAACAATGACTGACATGAATAACAAACTGAACAACAGCCATGCGCCCGCCGCCGTTGCGCTTTTGTTGTCGTTGACGGTGGCTGCGTGCTGTCACGACAAGCCGCTGGAGATTTCAAGCAGCGTCCGTTACAGCCAGTTGGACGATGAAAGCCTTGTTGCCGAGAAAGGATGCATTGAATACGACTCCATTGTGTTTTCCGACAATTCGTATGCCGTGATGGAGCTGAGGAATGCACCGCAAAACATGCTCACGCGATATGTTGACAGCGGCGGCAGGCTGATGGCAACCGTCTCGGCGCCTTCGGAAACCTACGCGCAGCGCCTGGTGTACGGATACGACGACAAAGGCAGGCTGCGCTATCTGCTGCGTTTCGACGAGCTGGGCGAGCCGCAGCTTTGGGAAGAGAACACAGACAGTGCATACCTGGGCTTCAGGATGGCCATAGACAGTGTCGACTTCCACAATCCCGACACCACGCGGCACACCTTGACCGAAATGGTTTATGGCGACGGCGGGTGGGTGAGCGAGATCAGGGAGACGCCGACTGGCAAATGCCTGGCGGCCCCCGAGGGGTACAGGATTGAGGTGAAGGTGGACCAATGCGTGGGGTTCTGGTCGAGCGACCTGGACGGCGGCCGTTACCTGCTTAAGGCCGACATCGTGCCCATATCCGCCGGAGGTGGCACGTATTTCATAAAGCGATTCGTCGACTTCATGCCCACAACGGAAATGCATTATGCTGGCGGGCGGCTGTTCAAGTCTGTGTGCCACCCCAACCCGAGATGTCCGGGCGATGTCAAGGAGACGGTGACGCTCACAGCGGTGGACGGGGCCAACATTTACACCAAGGTGTATGGAAGCAGCCGTGACACATTGGCGCGCATCTGGAAAGGCGGGCTACTGCGGGAGGAAGTGCTCAGAAGCGAATGGGGGACGATACTCTGCACAAGGCATTACACCAGCCTGCTTTCAGGCATGGTGAGGGTGGAGGAAAGGAACATTGATTTCAAGACACTGCAGATGAAGCCCGCCATAGTGACCATGCTGCCCCTTTCCGGCATGCCTCATGAGGAAGACGAGATGAACCCGCTGAAACATGGCAACTGGATGGAAGCCTATTGAACGCCACGGGCGCCACGGCCGGGCATGGCCCTCATGGCTGTGGCGCAGGCCGGTTGTGCGCCATGCCTTGATGCGTAAGCAACGGCCGTTGTGCCCCTAAGCCATGGCATCTCATGATTCGGCGCTTGCCGGGAGGCTGTCCCGGCCTTGGCTGTCGCCGGTTTTGGCCGGGCTTTTGCGGCTGGGGCGGACGGTGGCTTTTGTGTACGGGCCTTTTCGCTTGCCTGGGGCGGTGGGGAAGCGGGGCCGTTGGTTGACATTGCCTTATGATTGTTCGCAACAGTACCAGACTGTGAAAGTTTTTGCATCAAGGCTTCATAAGGCGGCCGCCATTGACTATATTTGCATGAGGAACATGTGAGAAGTGGAAAAGAACCTGCGGGCTCTCCGGCGGCAGGACCATCGCAGGGGCATCGGCGGGGCAATGGCGGCGGGCCAGGTGCCGCTGTGGCGGGCTGTGGTACCGGGGCGAAAAGGAAGGGGAAAAGGAGATGGGGAGCTGGGAGAGCTGGGAGTAATGGGAGCTCTGGGAGTAATGGGAGAGCTGGGAGTAATGGGAAGTTAGAAGGAGTCAGAAGACATTACCCACCAAGGCTGTTGTCCGCTAACTTACTATCACTCATATAGCTCACCATTGCTATTTGCAACTTGACGGCATCCGCATTGACATAAACATTACGCGGCCTGTTGCTGCATCAGGTATAAAGAAATCAGGTATAAAGTAAATGGGATATGGAATTGGTTAGGCATATTAATGGTTTTCGTATCATGGCGCTCGCCTTGGCATTGATGGTGGCGGTTGTGGCGGGCGCAGCCGACAAAGGTCAAGACGACGCTGCCTGGCGCCACTGCCTGGGGCTTACCGGCGAGCTTACATCAAGCGACACATGGCAGCTGGAAGCCTCTTACCACTGGTTTCCCGTGAGGTATGCGGGCATAGGCGTCTCCCTGGGCATGTGGGAGCAATATTCGTATGGCGGTGTGCCCGCGACAAATGAGTGGCGCACCGACGATGACAGCCGTTGCATGATGAGCGCGTTTCTCATGCCGTCGCTGCTGCTGCGAACGCCCGCGCTCATCAGGACGGAAAGCGTAGGCATCGGCCTCATGGCCGAGCCGGGCTTCATGATGAACGTGCCTTACAGCAGTGTTACCATTGAAATGAAAGACAAATGGGGCTTGCCCACAGGGTATGACCGTGTGAGTGGCAACCGTGGCCGGTGGTATGCGTTCAGTGTGCGCATAGGCGTTTACGCGGCGTTCGACCCCGTCACCCTGTCGCTGGGCTACGCCTGGTCCGACCTCGACGTATACGCCATGAGGCGCGGCATGGCATACAAGGGCACGAGCTTCGGCCCTTTCTATCCCGAGCGGAAAAACCTGGGCGGCGCCTTCCTGCGGGTGGCCTATTCGCTGTGACGGGGTGGGGCTGAGGTTGGGGAGTGTTTGTAGATGCATGAGGCATGTGCACGGCGATATCAGCCCGCGCCGGCATTGCCTTGGCACAATGAGGGGCGCCGCTTGGCATCATCGGCGGCATTGTCGGTTGGGCGTTCAGCGGTTTTATAAAACCAATAGTTGAATATGCTTTCAGTGTGGCATCTGGCAGGCGGGGCCGCGCTGGCAACCGTGCGGATTCCTGCTGTTTTGGGGAATTTTTGCCAAGCAACGAATGCAACGGATTTCAAACCGCCTATGCCCCGGGGCGCCGCAACTTGGTTGCGGGCAAAAAAGAAAAGTGCCAACCACATTGCTGCGGTTGGCACTCCAATTGAAACAGCGCTTCAAGATGGGCTTGAACCAACGACCCCCTGATTAACAGTCAGGTGCTCTAACCAACTGAGCTATTGAAGCAAAGTGCTATCTATCAACCATTTAACGAACTCTCTTGAGGATTTGCTTATATCTATCAGTCAACAATAAGTCAACATTTATCCTCTTTGCAAATATACGCATAATTGATGAAAAGCACAAATTACATGCTAAGATATTACAGTTTTGTTATCATGGACTTCATAGTTAACCGAAGGCAAGTGTAAACAACAATATAATCATCCACTCAGGCGGCGTTGACCTACATCTTACGAAAGAGAAAGAAATGCAGCTTTTTTACATGGATTTCAGGGTGATACTTATATATATACCATATTGAAAGAAAAAATCCTGCATTCTGTTAACCATGAACAATGTCATCCTACAAAGATAAAAACTGCATGAACATATAATTATAGTGGTTACTTTGTTGTTTGGCTAAAGTAATGTTTTCATCATGCCTTGAGTGCATTATTGACTTCTTGACAATATTTCCATACTGCTATATTTTGTGGTAATGGCGTTGGCAATAATCCTTCTTGCAAGTCTATTTAATAATTCAGCCCAAAAGCCCAAAGCGGTATAACATTTGCATACCCACTCTCGATGTCATCTTTTACGATATAACCTTCTTCGGCGTTTTCTATCCGCTTCTGTCCTTTCTTCCTTCCACCGATTTCAAACACTTTACCGTCAATCTCAAAGTCTGAAATGGACGAACTTGTAGCATCGTTCATCACCCTCGTCTGGTTCATGAAAAATGTTTCCCTTACGTTTCCTATGTCAGCATGTTCAGGCGAAAGAGCGTATATAAGATTGGTGTTGTCGAGATACAATTTCTCAACTTTTCCCACTCCACGAATCCCTCCGGTAGAGTTCCTTAGCTGGGTTATCATTCCGGCGCGTTCCATATAAACGAGATAATTGGGGATGTCGTTCCTGCTTATTCCAGTCGCTTCTGCAAACCTTTGCATTACAGGCTTGAACGGAACGCTCTTTGATACAACCATCAAGAGGCTTTTCAGTTTCTTTCCCAAAGACACATTGGCTTGCAAATGTGTAGGGATGTCAACTTCCATTGTTTGGTTTATTACCTGAAGTAACTCCATTTCATATTCCTCATCCCGCCCGAATGGATAATACCCTTTACGAAGATAATCCTTAAACAAAGGCAAAGGATGTTTCACGTCGGGCAATACGGCTTTATTGCTCAATATCTCGTCAAGGCTGTATGTCGGAACATTTATGTCATGGAACAAACGCAGATATTCACGGAACGAAAGTCCCTGCATCTCGTAAATCGGGAACCGTCGGCTAAGGTCAGCCATCCCCTTGTATATGTCAAGTATGGACGATCCTGAGATAACAATCTGCAAGTCATCATAGCTGTCATAAATCTGTTTTATTTCCTTCGACCAGCCGTCGTATTTGTGTATCTCGTCAATGAAAAGGTGCTTTCCTCCCATCTTGACGAAGTAATCGGCTAGGTCGACAAGGCTGTGTTCGGAAAAATATATGTGGTCGGCAGATACGTACAGTGTGTCCGCAGTATCCAAATTGAGCTTGATATGTTGTAAAATCATTGTCGATTTACCTACACCTCTTGGCCCGACAATACCGAACGCCCTTCCGTCCCACTTTATCCTTTCGTACTTGTATCTGAGGAAATCGGTAGGTGTGCTTTTCAGCTTCCTGTTAAAAAATTCATATAACCGTTCCATACGTATTTTGCATTAATTCTTAGCGCAAAGATAATGTTTTTGCATAAAATTAATGCAATATTTTAGATATAATAGCAATAAAACGATGCAAATATAAAAAAACAATGATGAAAGGGGGACTAATAATCTTCTGCAACGTCATTCCAAGTGTTGCATCGTTTCTTGGCTTTAGAAGTTTGTGTTAAAGATATTTTTATGTAAACGGCAAGCTAACCCATCGGTGGTATTATTTTGAGCGGCACGGCGATAGTTACAGTTTCAAATGGTATTCTTTCGGTCTGCAAGACATGGTTTTTCGCCTTTTGAAAGACAATCTTTTACATTATAAAAAGGATGTCTCTTGCAAATTTACTGAGCGCAGGTGGAAACCGTAAGCACCACCCCTCTGAAATACAATAAACCGTAAGCATCCGCCACAAAGAGGCAAAAAATAATTCAGTCAACGGGCAAGCTAATCTCTAACCATAAATCTTCAAAGCTCAGTTTTACTCTTTTAGAAGGACCTTAATGCCAAGATGTAGAGCCTCTGATACCTTTTCTATAAACGTCTTTTTCGTCCTATTATTGCTATGGGTGATAAGTAACCATCCCCCGCCTAAATCTTTCTGGCTTTTTCCGTATTTTGTATCTCTTCGGTTTGATATTACAGGAACTTTATTAAACTTAAGATTATACTCTTCCACCACCTTGCGAACTTTTGCTACGCCAATCCTTTTTACAAATGCGAACAAGGTTTCCGCTGCGTTTCTTTCTGCTATTACGGTTCCATCAGGAAAGATTACTGACAAATCTTTAGCCGGTCCTCTTTCAAACTTTTCGTCAGAATGGGGATTATGACTTTTATGCAACACTTCTGGGTCAAGCACAATTTCTTTTGCGTCTTCAAGTTCTGCTGTGAAGTTTCGTTTACGGCTAAGGTGAACGCTTAAAGGTTGGCCAGGCACATAATCTACGACTAACACCAATTCGCGTTTTACTGGTTGCAAGGCCGGTTCTATTGTTTTGCTCAACACGGGGAGTATTTCTTTCTTGATAATATCCTCCTCCAACTCGTTTGCCTTCTTTTCAAGGTCTTCATTTACAGGAAGCCCCTCTTTACGCAGGGTTTCCATTGCTTTATATAAATCGCTTAATCTGGACATATTTCAATTATTAAATAGTGTATAATCTTTATGAGTGCTAATCTCATATTTTAAGGCATAACTATTTTATTAAATTACTTATATCATAATCAAATTCCTGCAATTTCAGCGCACTATCAATGACGAAATCAATACAAAATTGACAATCACTCGCACGCAGATTGATTTTGCTTTCATAATAATCTTTTGGTATTGAATGATATTCGCAACAACCATTACTCCAATAAACATTAGTTTCTGGAGTAATGTATTCAAAAAAGGCATATTTTCGATAATCAATACCAAGAGCAGTAATTTTCAATACCTCACGTATCCGATTCGTTGTTTCCGAAACATCACGAAACCATCGCGCACCAGATTTTTCATCATGTCCAATAAGTTTTTGATACTCGTTACCAATTTTTCTGCCTACATCAGTTATGCTATTTACATTATACTTTCCTCTTTTAGTATCTTCATAAGATGATAATAATTCCATAAATGCTATTTTAGCATTCACCATACAATTGTAGAAATCATTTTTTACAAAATATTCTTCTGCCACATCAATGTATGTTTTTACCTCGTTATATGAAATTAAAGATGATACAGATACTGATGAAAAATCCAACCCAAATTGTATTTTCGTATTCTGACTTAAAAAATCAGCCATAGTTATACGACTTATTTCAACATCATTCTTAGAAGGAAATAATCCTTTATGTTTTATGTTAACACGTCTTTCCTTAAGAATGCGCATTGATTCCTTAAGTGTTAATTCTGGGATTTTGTTCCAATAGTCCATAAATACATTTTCTCCTTTCATTCCTTTATTTTCCGCAACCAAAAGAAGAAACATCTCCGCACAATCGTGAAATGACAGAATCGAAAAGCCGGCAACAGTATCAACTTGCATTGACTGTTGCACTCCGAGATTGTACAAGTATTTAATAATTGCCAATCTCCGAATAATTATTTCTTTATCAAGATTATTCATATATTTATATTTATGATTCGTATTGTTCTCGTGTTATAGGTGTTTGAGGATCAACTATTAAGACTTCATCATAATTAAGACCATAAAGATGATATATACAAATATTCAGTGATTGTTCATTAGCATCAGTAGCTTCCATAATTTGTTCTTTTACTATTGATACTATTTTATTTTTTGCACTATCGGTTAATGCTGGTAATGGAAATTGTTTGATATCCATTACTAGTATTTTAGGAAATGCGCCTTTAGTTGCTTTCGGTGAATGATTAAAATGATAAAATGTAGCTAATTTAGAGTTTAGTATCGCTAAAACGACTTCCAGTGGATAAGAATTATTGTTGTTATCCAAAACAATTATTATCGCAGGATCATTATATAATTCTTCCGTAGTAATAGCTGCATAGATAGAGGGATTTGTTATCTCTCTAATTAACAATCTTTTACCTCTAAAGAATTTTGGATGCCGAGGGTTTGCAATTCCTTCACAATAATCAATATACTCTTTACCATTCCATTTAACTACATAGCGTTTTACATCTTCACCCCATAGCCATTTCTTTAATCCTTCTCTATATTCAAAAAAATGATAAGCCCTATTTGCTATCACATCTAAAGTTTGACCCCTATATTTGTCATAAGCAATTAAACCTTGACTAATCTCTGGAAATAAATCTTTAAGTTGTAATTTGTTATCTTTAATCTTACGGACAAGTCTTATCACATTCAACGGGCGCGAGAATGCTAAGCTCCAATTTTGGTTTAATTGCATTAAATCAGATATAGACATATACGACCGAGGTACACCTAATAAGTCTTTAAGACAAAAGGCCTTACTAGTATTCCTAAATCCTATAGAAGTTAGAAGTTGAGAGTTTGCTTTTTCCCATATTATAATTGAATTTAAAACAGTTGCAGAGTCGAAGATTGGAAAATTTGTGCAATCAAGAATTTCAAAAATATTCCATGTACTCAATATTTTACATCTATAATTTACAGCATATGTATTAAAAAGCCATGTATTAGGAATAATATATGACAAAATTCCTTTTTCACATAACAAATTTTTAGCGCTCTCAATAAAGTAATAATATATTTCATAATCAGGGACTTTCCCCAAGTTATCAACTACAGCCTTTCTATATTCTCCTTTAACAGATACACCGTATGGCGGATTCCCAATCACAATATCAAATCCATCTTTAACATCAAACATCCATTCTGGGTCGAAGAATTTTGAATACGTGTTTTGGTCGAACATATCCCAAGATGCCAACTGTTGTGCTTCTGCATTGCCAACCGCACCGCAATCCTCTAACATATCGGCAATTTCAAGACGCAGATTATTTACAATCTGGCGATACTTACGCTTGGTCCTGACAGTTTTTGCTCCGAAGATTTTGTGCTTTGCTATTTTCAGTTCTTCTTTCTTGGCACGGATTGCATCAGTATCAAACAGCGTTGCGTCGTTCTTATTTAAGCCAATCAATGTGTTGGCTGCCACAAACTTCGCCTCAAGGTTCGGGAGCGGACGAATACCGAAGTTTTCAACAGGATTATTGTTAGATTTCTGGTCAACGACTAAGGAAATGAAGAAACGCAATTTACTAATCTGGATGGCGATAGGCTGAATATCGACACCGTAAATGCAATTCTCAATCAGGTAAAGTTTACGGGCATAGTCCGGACGGTTGACACTCTCGTCAAAGCTCCGCTCAATATCGGTGATGATTTCACGCCGTTCATCAGAAGATGCAGTACGATAGGCTTCAGACGTTTCATTGATAGCCTTGTTGAGCATCATATCTTTCCATTGAGTGTTGTCCGGGTCAATGCGGCTGAGGATATGCACCATCTGTTGCAGCATACCCATAGGAAAAGCACCCGAGCCACAAGCGGGGTCAAGAACCTTGCAGTTATAAAGCGACAGCATAATCTGTTTCCGCTGTTCATCGGTCAAGTCAACCTCATCGTCCGTATATTGCATCAGTTGACGGAATTGAGGTTCAAGTTCTTCGCCCACAGTCCGCTTTAGATGCGCAACAAGGCTTTCGTCAACCATATATTGCACAATCTCACGAGGCGTGTAGAACGACCCCGTCTGCTTGCGGGCTGTAGTTTGGGTTTCAGGATTATATGAAGCTAATAGGTTCTCGAACACCTTGCCCAACAGCTCAGGGTCAAGCGAAACCTCTTGGTCAAACGGAGTATTCTCTTCGACGGTAAAGTTATAGCGCTTCAGGATGTCGATAATGCCACGGGCGGAAACTTTTTTCTTTTTCTTGTCGCCATACCATTCCGACAGGTCAATGTTCTTGCCGACTTCCTCCCCGAAGAAAAGATAATCAGGAACTACCAATGACTTCTTTACGGCTTCACGGTCGCTGAAGCCATCGTAATATATGTCTTTATCCTTCTCGTCCAAGCAATCAAACAAACCTCCATTCAAGAAAGGAACGGTCTTGTTCGCCAAATCGACAAACAACTGAGGATTCTTGAAATATGATTCATAACGCATTAGTTTGTTATTGTCGTAATCTCCACGCCCATTCCTGAAATGCCGCTCAGACAAATCAGTACTACCTTCAGGCGTAATCGGGCTATTCAGCATTGCAAAAAACAGATTTTGCAAAATGGCTTTATAATACCTGCTTTCATTTGATTTATAAAACAAATCAACTTTAACATGAGGATTAAAGTCCTTAATCAGATTATCGGCAATATACTTCTCGTCGAAGAACTCATCAGGTATAAGATGGCGCTGTTTCAAAAACCACACGAAAATCAAACGGGTAATCAGACGGATTGCGCTCTCGTTGTTATACTTGTCATCATCCGTCTTGTCATTAAGGTCATTAGGAAAGCGTATGATTTTAATAGCCCAAGCATACCAGTCACTAAGTTCTTGATAGAATTCTTTTGTAAGAACCTCAACAGAGAAGCGGCTACGCAAATCTTCCGGGCTAACGACGCGTCCTTTCTCATTCAGATACTTATTCGGAGTGTAATAAGCGATACCTTTTCCCAAGAAATAACTATATCTACGTGGATTGCTGTAATTCCGGGTTATACGCGCTGAGTCCTCTTTCGCTTCGAGTGTAATCTCTATTAGCGAAAAACGATAATTGTCATTGTTGTCTTCAGGAACAAATACGACTAACGCCCTATCCTCCATTTCATCGGCAAGCATACGGAAAGCTTCTTTTGAAAGAGAAACTCTTGCATCATGCTTTGATTTATGTCTGACCTCATAAACAACCAAATCAAGCAATGCCGAAGCACCTAACTTTACAGCTTGAGTGCTATATTTCATTTTTGTCCTAAACGACACTGGGGTTGACTCCGGAATAAAATCATTCGGTAGAAAACTGTTATACAGGAAGTTCGCAAACTCCTGACGGTTGTATGCTTTATTGAATTCCATGATTATTTTCGTTTATTGTAGTTCTTCACTTAAAATCAAAGTCTCTTCACTGTCATCCGCCTTGTTCTGCATATTGATGATGCGCGTTAAGTATTCGGCAGAAATTTTCAAAGGTAATTTTGCAGCGTCCTTTGGTGCCAATTGGTTTATGTATCTTATCTCGTAACCAGACAAAGCATCGGCCTTAATGACTTGCATTAAATCAGCCAAATAATCTTTTGGCAATAGTTGATTCTTTATCAGTATTTTTATCTTATCTGATGCGTTTATAAGTTCTTTTTCATTGCGGGTTGTTACATCGTTACAGAATAAGGATGTTTTCACTCTTTGGTAAACCATGTCAAAATCATGACTTAAATCAACCGGTTGCTCATCCTTTTCGGCTTCAAAAAGGGAAATGGCTTCTTCGGCTGAAATCATTGCAGGCACATTTGCCGTATTGCCTATCTTGAAGACGAAATCATTTCCTTTACGACCAAACATCAATACTCCTTTTTGGCTCTTCTCCACACTGCGTGCTGTCCTTGCACGATGTGGCAGTTCCATTGCCTTGTCATAGGCCTCTGTACCTTTCAGGCTATTCAATAATTTACGGTAAGGGGTATCCCATGATGCTTCCTCACTCCGGGAAAATTCTTTGCGATAGCGTTCCTTGAAATAAGCCTGAAGCTCTTCTTCTTTGGTAAGGGCTTTTGTATCTTCTCCCATAATGGCATGAATCATGGCCATTTTTAGCGTAGAGATTTCTTTAGTTCTCGTTTCTGCTTCACCTACATCTGTAGGGAAATAATTATAGATGTAAAGTTTGTCAAAAACCTTTTTATTGATACGGTTAATACGGCCTATTCGCTGGATGACACGAGTCGGATTATACGGTATGTCGTAATTGAATATCGCTCCGGCACGGTGTAGGTTGTATCCTTCCGATATGGCATCAGTTGCTACCAAGATATGAAAGTCATTCTTTTGCAATGACGATTTAAGCCCGGCATCAAAATTAGCACGAATACAGTCTTTATTTGCTGACGTTGCATCGGCTGAGGTATATTTCATGACTGGAAGTCCGGCATCAACGAGTGCTTTACCCAAATAATTTACGGTGTCGGCAAACTCAGAGAACACAACCAATTTCCTATTTGGCTCGTCCTTCATCTGCTTAAGGATGATGCGAATGAATGAATCCAGTTTAGGGTCTTCCTTGATAGTATTGTCTTTCCCGAACCATTGTTCACGCAAGTTTTTCAGTAACTGAATATCTGCTTTAACATCTGTAACAAAATCATCCTTGACATACTTCATGTCTATCTCAAAGAATCCTTTGGCTTCATATTTTTCGAAAAGTTCCTCGATTTCCTGCATCCCATCTTCGCTTGACTCATAGAAGGCATCAACATCAGGAAGATTTCCTTTCTTGAAAACAGGAATCTTATTCCGCTTGCCAATCCATTTCAGCATATGCTCAGATGACCGAATCATATATTCCAATGACGCTTGAAAAGCTGCCACCGAACTTTCAAAACGCGCTACCAACAGATGGCGCATGAAACTTGAAATATTTGTTTGCCGCCCAATTAAAAGGTTAAACTTAACGCCCGTCTTGGCTTCAAGTTCTTTTGCAAGTTCTTCTTTAAGGTTCTCGTGAATATAAAGAGCCGGAGAATACCTGGCAGCCTTAAAGCGGTAAACGGCATCGTTGCCTCCTTCTGATTTACTGATTCTGTCAAGGGTTGAAAGATACAATTCTTTAAGCCCACTCAAATCATATTCAAGCTCCTCCGGGTCATCTGGCAACACCAACTGAATGTCCTGTTGTTTTAAATCATTTGCATATTCTGGTATTTCTTGCAAATCCAAACGGGAACGACGCACAACCAAGGGACTAATGATTGAGCGGATTTTCTTTGCTATGTCATCAACCTCAGTCTTAACGTCTTCTTCTGTCGCTTTACCTTCTCTTTGTTCTTCACGCAATGTCCTGTATTTATTTATCAGGTCCTTGAATGAAGCTCCAAGGTTTTCAACTGTTTTAAGTGTTGAGTGAGAAGGTATCTGGAATAATTTAATCAGTGCATAAATATCGGCCGGCTGATTATTAAACGGAGTTGCCGTCAACAATAAGACCTTATTACCGGAACACAAGTTATGCAACAAAGCATAATCCTGCGTATATTCATTACGGAAACGATGGGCTTCGTCTATGATTATCAAAAACTGTTCCCCGTCTTTGGCTAATTCCTGATAATGCGAAACAGCGTCTTCTATTTTCCCGGCACTAAATACTGTAGCGGTAAAGCCAAATTCATCCCGATAACTTTCCCATTGCTTGTAAAGGTGCGGAGGGCACACAATGATAGTCCGCAACCTTAAATTACGTGCAATGGTTGAAGCTATCACACTCTTTCCCAAACCTACCACATCTGCTATGATAGCTCCGTTGTGGTTGTTTAAGGCATTCAGGGCCATTTGCACTGCATCAGTCTGATACCTTAAGTTGGAATATTTCCCTTCTGTTATATCATAAGGAGTCAATATGTTATCTGATGAGGGAATGTTGAAATATTCCTTGAGAACCCTGACATACATTAGGTAAGGAGAATAAATCTTGTCATACCATATGTGAGCCATCACTTTTGTATTCCATTCATCTAAATTATCTTTATCAACAACAGCCACAGACGTATCCCATAATTCATCAAAAATTCTTATGCCCTCCTCGTAATCTTGCTTATCATTGAAACGGGCATTCAATTCCAAACGTCCTTTTAATCCCTGATAGGAGAGATTGCTTGACCCTGTAATCAACACTCCGGGCAATTCACCGTCTTCATTCATCATGTTGTTATAAGCAAACAGGTACATTTTGGAATGGCAAGGCTCAAGTGTCTTTCGAATTTCAAGTGTGCCATCCAAGATTTTTCCATAAAACATTTTGAATTGCTCCAGTTTTTCTGCGGTATCCAAGAAATCTGAATCATTAAACAGCCTGACAAATTGTTTGTAATATTCTTCCTTAATGGCGTTTCGGGATACAAATTTACTTCTGATTGCTTCAACTTCACGTATATAGTTGGTTATATGTAAATCGGCATCCAAGCCGACCAATATTCTTATTTGTTTGTCTTTCAACTTTTCAGACAATTGCATATAGCCTGAAAAATAAAAAAAACCGACCAATATGTCAACAGCATCTGTTTTTGGCAAAATGCCATTGATTATATCGGATAAGAATTTTTCTTTATTTGTTATAAAACTACTGCTCATAATTCAAGATTTATTCTGCTGACTTTTTACAAAAGTTTCCCCTTTCTCCGTTAACACATATCCGCCTGTCTTTAAAGAGCCCTGATATTCTATCAGATTTAAAAGTTCAGATGATAATAGTTTTATTGCTCGTTCTAACGTCGCTTTTGAAATATTTATCTGCGACAATAAGGCCTTCCGTTTAATTCGTGGAGACTTGGCGATTTCTAATAATACAGCCAGCGCATTTTTATTTATAGCCTCATTTATAGCCTCATTTATAGCCTCAATGCTTGTGCCAGCCGATAAATCCATGCGCTCTACAAAGCCGTCACGACATGGTATCTCTATCAGAAAATATGTTCTGTCATCATCTGTTTCAATACTTGCCGGAGCTGACCCGTTCCTGCGCAATTCGTCTTGTATCGTCGGAATGCCTGTGGCACGGCCTTCTGATAATCGCAACTCTTTCAGGAAATCCCCTAATCTACGGTTACGGTAACGGCGTGACTTCAGCCTTTCAGCCTTCCGTATTGCTTCAGAACTTATTGAGCGGTCCGGTCCTGCATAGCTAAGGATGGAAATCTTATTCGGCTCAATAGTTATTTCCACAGGCTCACGTTCCTGATAATCCCTATGATACAAGGCATTTACCACTGCCTCTTCAATGGCTTGGTACGGATAGTTGAAGTAAGTGGTTGATTCGGCCTTGTCCCTTGGCTTTACAATCCGTTTCTTGATGACATTTGTCCGAATGTAGTCCAAAGTTTGCTTAATCATTTCAGGAACAGGGCCGACAATCTTTGGAATCTCTATCATGTTGTTAGGGTTCTCGACGCAACCTTCAGGAAAAACCACTATGTCAATCTGAGTTACGGGAAAGAACTTCGCAGGATTCTTGCTGAACATCATTGCCGCAACATTCTTGACCAGCCTTCTTTCTGTCGGACCAATGAGCAAGTCCATCTGGTTAAGTATCTCCGTAAACGGCTTTGTGTCAAAGTTTTGCGCCAAACGGCTGCCTACTGTCTGTAAATAATCCAATACCAATGCAGGTGACAGGTCGGTTGTGTCTATCTGTTCATTTCCTCTCTCGTCAAAAGGAATGCGGTTTGCCATTTCGCGCAACTCATCAAGCACTTCTCCCTTGGCTTCAATCGTGTTCGTACCACTCCTTACATACCACTTGCAAGGCGACTGATTGGCCGTGACACGCACCCTGACATTGTAAGGACGGTTAACTCCTGCCGGTATCCATATTATCAACACATATCTGCCGTCAACTTCCTGAACATCCACACGTGGCATATAATAAGGTTCAATCTTGTTGTTGTACCCAATCATGTCCCTCTGTATTCTGTCTAAATCCTCCATCGGAACACCTACAACAGGACGCTTGGCTACGCCGTTTTCCTCCTCAACGCCAACAAGGACATATCCTCCGCCAATATTGTCAAAATCGTTAGCAAAGGCACATATTGTACGGTATATTTTGTCGGGATTCCAACCACGCTTGAATTCTATTCGGTTGGATTCCAGCTTCCGTTTGTTCAACAGGTCTTCTATGTTTACGGGTATAGGCATGATGAAATGACTTATTGCTCAAATGCAAAAATACCAATTTTTATCGAATTAAAGCAATGTACGTTTCAAATAATCAACGCAAAATATCAGTTGTTCTTGTCCCCGTTCGTTCTTACTTACGCCAAAGATTTTTAACAAGGACAAAAATAAAAGAAGGACAGCCGTTTAGGGCCATCCTTCTCCGTTCAGTATTAAAATTGTTCTCTGCTTACTTCCTGTCCGTTATCATACCAGTAAACGTTCAAGTTCTCTGTTGTCATCCACTGGCAATTATCCAGCCTGAAGCCGTATTTGTCCTCAAGTGTTAACAAGTATTCCTCGAAGTCGTCGTATCGTTCAGATTCTTTTATTTCCTCGTCTGTCAGCCTGATAATGTTCAAGGCACCGATGCAGAAGTCGAGGATTATAACATACCTTGGTCCCATCGCATTTCAGTTCTTGTCAAGTGGATATTTGTTGCCATCGGATAGAGCCGTTTAACATTTCCGTAGGCTGTCTGTTGATTGTTTGCATTAACGTTGACATTCAGTTTTACGCCATTGATTGTAATGTTAAAGTGGTATCTAATCATTTTTGCTGTTGTCGTTTTATTGATTTTTCTTGCTGTTATAACAAAAACAATGATACGTGATTTTCGGTCTTTTGTCACATTTACCGTTTTCACATATCCCTGCATTTAAGAGAGTTCAGTCTTTCAAATATTTAAGTGTTTACTGAAAATCGAAGTTTTACAGAATGTGATTTTCCGTTTATTTGTTTTTCTCCTGTAATTGTAATTTTTGTAAAGACTCAAATATTCTATAATCAGACCGCTTGTTTTCTTAGCCATTGTTTTACCTTGGTTTCATAGTCCTCGCAATATTCCACGTTTTCGTCTATCACTGAAATCAAGTTGTCAAGATAAACGTTTTCTATGATTTTCATGTTTCCTTTATTTCCGTCAGGAGTAAGGGTGACAGTGAATGTGTCGGAGCCTTTATCATATTCGACTTTTACATAACCCGTCAACTTGAAGCCATGTACATGAAACTCCGTGCCGTTTTCCAAAGTTCTTACCGAAGCGAAGCATATTCCCCAACTTAAAGGGATTACACTGTGCTGAAAAATCCTCCAGATATATCTTGCCATTGAAGGTTTATTTTCTTTTTCATTCATGATTGTTGTTCTCGTGTCCATAATCTTTGTTGTCTTGATTTTTATTGTTTTGAAGTTGATTTTTTGTTGATTAAATTTTCACCAAATACCCACCATTTTCTAAAAGACCGTCAATCAGCTTGTAAAAGACCGTGTTTCGCATTCCAATAGGCCGTGTTTTAGGGCCCCATTTACCGTCTTTTGCATCGTTGGTTGTTCCTTCGTGTTAACTGGTTGGTATTCAGTGATATAAGAGAGTGTGATATTCGATTAAGCGACATCCCCGTTCCTTTCGTAGTAGAGTTCTGTCATTGCGTCGTCACATATCATAGCGAAGTCATCCAATCCTAACAAAGGGTATTCATCATGGTAAAATGAATGAAGGTCTGCAGGTGTCAATGTCGGGTCTGATATAAGTGCTTCCTTTACAAGCTCATACATTTCCTCGTACTGTTCCCACCAAACCAACTGGCAGTCATATCCTTTCATCATTCCCGGTTCATGTGGATATACCTTTTTGCAATGTGTGATTATATGCTCAATGAAGTTTAAGCATTTCATCAGGTCGTTCTTATCGGTAAACTCGTTGTCGGTGTGTGGTTCATAATAACCGCAGCTTATGTTGATGCAGGAAACATTTAGTCCGTTCTCCTTCAGCTGTTCAACGTCGGTCATCATTCCCTCGGTCGGTTTATATCCAAATTTTTCAGGTGTTATGTCCTTTATGAAATCATCCGAACAAATATCCATGAATCCGATTTGGGTTATTACGTCCGTGTTTCCCCTTCTGTCCGGCTGTATTACAAAACGGCAGTCATTAAAGAATTCCATGTTTGCCTTTGAGCTTCCAATACAACCGACTTCCTCACTTACGAAAAATGCGACCTTTATGAAATCGAATTTTTGCAGGCATTGAAGGCACAACCAGACTCCGTTCTTGTCATCAGCACCCAGGCCGCAAAAACTCCTATCCTTGGGACTGAAGCCGAACAATAAGTCCTTAGTTTCGATTACCGTGAAGTCTGTAGGGTGGTATTTCTGTACTTGATCCAAATGAGCCACCATGCAGGGATATGTATTTGATGTTCCCTTGGTTATGTAGATGTTCCCGGTGTTCCAGTCGAGTTCTATTCTTGCGCCTTGTATGTTCTTGTTTATCCACTTGCAGACGAAGGAAATAATCTTGCCCTCGTATCCTGACTTAGAGTGGATTTTATAAAGCTGTTTTAATAATTTGAAGTCCATATTTTTTACGTTTTTTGTTTTGTTGTTGAATTTGATTTTAATTTTGTTTGAAGAGAGATTGAAGGAGGAAACCATGATTTTTTATGTTGGTTTTCATCATAGTCTCCTCCTGTTTTCAGTAGTTATGCGGCAGTAAGCATTGTCCGGCTCTCGGGCTTATACGGCTTTCCATTTTCATCCAAAGCGTCATAGTAAACACCATTGACAAAGTAAAGCTCGTTGTTGTTGACGGCTTCGGTGATTAGGGCTTTCGGTATCGTCCTGTCAGTGTAGGTATTCGAGAGAATGTTCAGCGCCTTGTATGTTATCAAGTCTTCTTCATGCTCGTAATACCTGCCGTCCCAGTCACATCTATGCCAATTCTCGGAGATATAGCAATCCTCCGCCTTTTCCCTGCATTCTTCCGAACAGTAGCAGTTTCCTGTCAACTCCGATTCGTGTCCGTCATCCTTAACAAACCATTCGCCGCACCAAGGACAACGGTCGACATCACTTTCGTGGTAGTACATTTCCTTCGGGTCAATCCAGACGAACTCGCCAAGGTCGTCAACGCTGCAACTGTATTCCCTTCCGTGGTACATTACTATTGTGGTATCAAAATCACCGTATGTGTCGTGGAACTCGTCATAGCTTTCATCGTCATCGTTTCCGTCAATGCTTCCGTCCGTGGTGTCAAGCTCGTAGTCGTAGCCGCTCGCCTCGTAGTTGTATGCCCTTCCTTCTGACATGTCGTACCACTTGAAGCTGTCCTGGTAAGAGAGCGTGTCGTCAGTCTCAAGGCTACAGTCAATGTAAAACCTCTTGTCCTCCAAAGAATTCCCATATATGTCAACAAACGCCCTTGAATGATGGCAATCATAACCTACCTGCTTGTAACCGTCAATGTAACCGCCTATGATGAGTGCGTTCACCAAGGCACGTTTCAGTTTGTCATCCTGGTTCGTTGAGTATTGCCTCTCCGCAAGCCTCCAGATTTTGCCTGTGCCTTCCTCGTAGACCTTGTTGAAGATTATGCACCTCGCTATTATTTTACCCTCGTTGTTCCTCAAATAGGCGGCACTTGCATCCACTGAGTCACGGTAAAAGGTGTGGTATCCCTTGTCTGTCATGCAACTGTAGAAATCTCCCTCACATTCACTTGAGTCGTATATGCCACCGAAATTATCATCAACGAACAGCCTGTTTTCTTTCGGTAGCGATGAAATGGAGAATGCCTGCCAGTCCTGTGTAAAGCATTCTTGCAAATAGATAATGACAGATTCGGGTAATGTCCTTCCGAATGATGTCTCCATGATTAAATGCCTGATAAACTTTCCTGCCTTCATCTTGAATACCTTACCTCCGTTGTCGTGGTTGATGTACCTGACAGCCCGTGAATCTCCGTCCACACATATCCCGTTGTATATGTCAGTTTCGTACTTGCTTGAGCGGAAGCTGTAATTTATGAGGAGCACTTCGTAAGGCAGCTTGTCATCCTCGCCTGAATCCATTATCCTTGCAAACATTACTTTCTTGAGGTCGGCCATGTTGGTTATGTTGAGCAGCGAGAAGTCGTCGTTTTCCACAGCCTCGTGCAATAGCCGCTTGTCCTTGATGAAGTCGAGGAGTATCTTGTTCCTCCTTGTTCTCTTACCGTTGCCATGCTCGATTATCCCGAAGCGGTAGCGGAACTCTTCATATCCGTTAAAATTATAGTATAACATAGTTTTCTTTGTTTTTTAATGATTAAACATGAAATTGATAAAACGAAAAAAGGCAGGACACTTCACCGTTGTATTTGTTTTTCAGTGAAATGCCCCGCCCTTGGTTTAGTGGGTTATATTTATCTTTCTTCTTATACAGCAATAAGCAAGCTGCCCGAAACGTTTGAAGTCCTCTCGTATGGTGAATAGTCAAGCTCAGGATGGTCAGCCTTGAACTTGTTGGCGTTGAACGATAGCCTTGTGGTCGGAAGTTTTCTCGTCAACCGCATTGTGCCTGTATCCCATGTTTTCACTCCCATGCTTTCCATGTCCTCCAAGATTTCAGACTTGATTTCGCTCAGTCTTGCCTCCGTTTCGTTCTTGGTCTGGATGAGCCGCCTGATGTAGTCCTCCTGCTCCCTGTACTTTTCGGGGATGGAATAAGGGTTAATGAACTGCTCGCCTTTTATATCTGCATCCAAGAGTTCCTTGCAGATGTCACTTGGTATCCTCTCAACCGGCATGATATTGCTTATGTGGTCGAATGCCCCGTCTGCCTTTGCCTTGTTGCGGATATGAAGGATAAAGAGCCTGTCAACCTTTGCATCCTTATTTTGCAGCTCGAAGAAATAGGCATAAATAGAGAGTTGCCACCTTGCTTTCTCCAGCTTCTCCGGTGTCATTGTTCCGTAAGTCTTGATGTCGCCCAACGAAAAAGTTTCATCCGAGCTTCTGTAAACCTTGTCTATGTTGCTTGCACAGTTCTCCCCGTCAGTAACCGTGTATTCAGACCTTTCATGTACCAGTCCGTTTTCTTGACACAAACTGATATAGTCCAGTACCTCTTGTGTCCCGTCGTTTATCCAGCTTGAATCAAAAAGCTCTATACTCTCATGAACTTCAGTTCCGTACCTTGCAGCCTCTTTTATTACGGTGTCAGGTATCCCATCGAATTCATCAGGGAACAGTTGCCTTTGCAGCATTCCCGTAATTCCCGATAGCTGTCTGTTTCCCAGCCAATATTCGTGACGCTCCTTGTCGAAAAGAACGCCGCTGTCTTTCAGTTCAATCCTTTCTGTTTTCATTTCCTTTGATTTTTAATTTTTAATTTGCAAACTATGCTGCCTTCAACTGGTTCTTCCTTTCGGTGAACAGTGCCTTTATTTCAGAGTTACCCTCCACTTCGGTTTGGTGCTGTCTGTAAAGGTTCATGAGGGAAGTGTTGTCGTTGCATAGTGAAAGGGCAGTCCTTATCCCCGAATACTTGTCAGTGGATTGTTGGGGTGTCGCAGCTGTCGGTGAAGGGGTCATTGCCCTTGAACGCCTTGTTGGTTGCTTTTTCTGTTCTTCCTTCTCAACAGGCATGGTCTCATCATTTGGCAGATCTTCTCCTGCATAAACGTAAAGTCCCAATCCGAACATTGCCAAGTTTTTAACCAGGCACCTCATTATAGCCTTATTGACATCGAACATTGTTGCTGCCTGTACCGTCTTTTCAATGTAGGCCTTCTTGTAAATGTCGTAAACTTGGTATGTGTATGGCTGTTCCTTCATCGCCTTGTTCTTTGCGTCCATCACTGGCAGCCACATTTCGTAAGTTTTCCCATCCGCAGTAACCTCTGTATAAACCATGATTCCAATAGCAGAATCGTTGAAGAAAGGAAGGTTGGTATTTGCATCCTTGATAATCCTGTACGTTGCGTCCGGATATGCCCTCTTGAACTCAGCCCATGCGTTTGCCCAAGACAAATAACTTAGTTTGTCATTCTCCCGTCTTTCAAGTTTGTCGGATAGGTCGAGTGAATAAAGGGCGTCGAACATTGCTTTCCTCTTTTCCTCGTCTGTTGCGTCCTTCGGTAATACAGGTCTTTCAAATCTTGTTTTTGTCATTGTCCTATATTTTTAAAGTTATTATTGATTTAAGTTGAACCAAACAAAAAAGGAGGGACACACTTGTTCTTATTTTTATTGTGTATCTCTCCTCTTGTAAGTGATTTTGTTTAGCCGTTTCCTTAGTTGATGAACCAGGAATAGCCTTCGTTGTCCTCGCCGTTTATTGCATTCTGTATCCCTATCGCAAAGTCGGTGCAGTTTTGGTTCCTCTCAAGCCATTTGTCGATATAGCTTTGTTTGACCGCCTCGTTTCCCAACTGCATAAGGTTCCAGCAAGTAAAGTCCCCTCCGCTTGTTATTCCGAAATCAGGGTTGGTTACGTAATTCCTTACCATAGCATTTACAGCCGTATCTCCAACAATAAGCTGTGGCAGTTCCTTTTGCTTGTTCATGGGTAATGCCTGGTACAACCTCATCCGTCCTATTATCTGGCAAAACAGTTCTTCGGATATTGGCGTTGTCCGTAAATCTTCAAGACTGTGTAAAGTGTTATCCATCCCCGGCTCAAAACCACCGAACAGCTCAAAGGTCTTCTGCATTATGTCAGCCTCGGTCAAGCATTCAATAGTACCCGAATAACCGTCGCAAGTGAGCATTAGGTTTGAGCATACCCTTACTTGCCAGCCTACGAACACCTTGAACTTCATCGCCGACTTCCTGCTGTATAATTTGTCCTCATTATAGGCTCTCACCCCACCTATGCAAAGATTAACTGTTTGGCCGTTGATGGTCCTTGTAAGGTTCAGTACGTGGCAACAGAAAGCTATCCTTTGATAGAATACTGTTTTTTCTTTTTCGGTCAGTTCGTATGCTTTCTTGTGCTGGGCAGATGGAATACGACCGATGATGGGATGTGAAACCCTTAACTCGACCGGCGTAAGCTCCCCGAACACATTGCTTGCCACCTTTGTAACAGCTGATATGAAGTTCTGGTGGCTGATAGTCAATGAATTATCGCTGAACGTTGGTATGATGTTCTTTTTCGTAAGTTCTTCAAGCGATATTTCTTGTGTGTTGCTCTCGATGAAGTGCGGATGTCTTTTACCTCCACCGTCATTCGTCATAACCTCACCTTCTAATGGCATGGTTATAGTCTGTTGGTCGTTGTTGTTTGTCTTCATTTTATTTATGTTTTTATTGGTTTTACAATTGATTTACCCGATGTTGAAGAAATAAAGGACCGGACTTTGGGGCATTCTTATTATTTTAGCCTTGTTGTCCGGTCGGTTTGCAGCTGTGTCATTGATTGGAACGATGCTGCATTTCGTTGTTGTCTTGTTCTTCTTTTTCATTTTGATTTGGTTTAAACGGTGAAAAACTAAGGGGGCTTTCGCGATTCATAAAGTTTCACGATTACCCCCTGTAATTTCCTTATTCCCTTCAAGAGCGTTGTTATTCCCTCGAAGAGATTAATCAGAACGTCTAGGTCTTTTCCCTTAAGCACTCTCAACGCTGTTTGTCCCTGCTACCGTATCCAATGAAGCGGTAGTTTTCTTGTTCCTGTACTTGCCAATGAGACTTTTGCTCAAGTCAATGGCCTCGATTAAAGTCACGGTTACTACCAATACTTTGTAACCTGTCCTTAAAATGTTCCTGATTTCCATAATTGTTTTGTTGTTTAAAATGATTAATAATAAATGTTTTCCTAATACACAATTAAGGCTTTCAGGGTTTCTCAGACGGAAAAAATTAAAAGTAAAAAGGTAAAAAAGTAAAAAGGTGAGAATGAAAAGGTAAAAAAGTAAAATGGTAAAAAGGTAAAGCGAAGGTGAGAAGTGATGAAAATAAAAAAAGCCGAAACACCCGGTTCTTCACCAAATGTCCCGACCATTGCTTTAGGTTCCACGTACTTCCAAAAATCTACACATGAGGTAAAAGCAGGTCATACGCTTCGTCACCAAGACCTTAAACTGACAACTTTTTCTTGGTTGCCTTTTCCACAAATTCTTCATCCGTGGTGCCTCTTGCCTAATTTGTGTTCAGCCTATGAATTTGTTCTTTTTCTCTTTCCACAAGCCGAACGATAATCCGAACCAGCTGTTTTCTTGGCTGTCGGATAAGGGTGATATTTGTGTATCATAATCCCTCATTATTAAGGCTTTGAGGGCTTCTGAGACAGTTTACTCTTAGAAGACATGTATATTAACGGTAAATTGAAGTCCGCTACATGTTTTTGTCAAGAAGTGTTAAACAGAAAAACAGTCGGTTATATTGGCATGCAAAATAATGATAATGGCGGTTTTTAAGAGGAATGATATTGCAAGAGTATCCTTCAATATGTTTGAACAATAAAATATTCTTAATTACGGTGACCGTTTACGTCTGAAAAACCGTAAATTCCTTATATTTGAAGAAAATAATCATCTTTTTATGGGGCAACTTCACAAAAAATAGCTAAATTTGCCAACGGCTTCGGGGAGAAATCCGGAGTTACAGAAAGGCATTTGAGCTTTAGTTCTTTATTCTAAAATCGCCAAATTTAAGAATCACCAAAGAACACAAGTGAAGGATGCCCCTTTTGCTGTTTTCGTATATGAACGTGGACGGAAGAGAAATTCTGTCCATGTCGTCATATCGTTACGGCGTGGGGTGATTGTTTTCTTCCGTTCTTTTGGTGACAGTGTTTGGCGATACTGAGAATATGAGAGCGTGAGCGATAATCAAGTCCGCGCCTTTTCTGTATGGTAACGTCAAGTATAACAGCTGAATTTTGGCGGATTTATAGGCAGTAAAAAGAAAGAATTATGAGAACAATACGACTCTCTGTTTTATTTATAGTTTTATTGCTTATTCCTTTTTTCAGTAAAGACGCAGCAAAAGGATGTACTCTGTCAGTAAAAGAAGAAATACATACATATCCGCAAGAAAATAAGGGTATATTTGTATTAGGGAATAATCACTTTATTTTAAGCTCGTGGAAGGATATTTACGAAGAAAAAACTTTGTATGCAGATTTTGACAAGGATGGAGAAAAAGAAACCATAATTGTCGGTGCAGACCATCCTAACGGAACGAGAGTCGTTGGAATGAAGGGAAAATATGGCGTAGATTTATTACAATTTAATACTGAGGACTTTTTTGATGCGGAAGGCAATATAAATAAGAACTGCTTTATACAAACATCCTATTTTGATTTGGATAATGACGGAAAAGACGAAGTCCTGATATCTTTAAGCGATAAGACGATGGGTGTTATGAAAACAGCCATTTACAGAGTCCGTAATGCGGAAGAGGCCTCCTTTAAATTGGTGGGTGTTATTGACGAACAATATAAAATGTATCTGGAAGATAATCATATTATTGTGCCTTATGGCTCTCAAGGGTTGTTTGGAGAATATATGTATGATAAAGGTATATTATTTGAGGCCATACATGGTGAATGGTAATAACATTGTTTTAAAAAGACATAATAATAACCCGTTGGCGGAATTATTTTAGCAGCCAAACGATGGCTACAGTTTCAAATGATGACCTTTAAGCTTGCAAGACACGGCTTTTCGCCTGTCAAAAGGTAACCTTTAGCACTACAAAAGGTAACCTTTTGCAAACTTGTCGGAAGCGGGCGGGAACCGTAAGTAAGAAGCATAAAAATGCAACAAACCGTAATCTTCCTACCATAAGAAAGTACTAATAATTCCGCCAACAGGTAATAATAACGTTTTATATCGGATCAGATTAGGAAAACAATATACTATGGCTATAATAAAATCTATTTATTGGGAACAAAACAACCAAGAAGAACTGGTTTACAAGTTCCCGTTCAATAACGTAACGATGGGCAGCGTATTGACTGTTAATGAAAGTCAGGAGGCTTTCTTTTATAAAAGCGGAACGCTGTGCGATTCGTTTACAGCCGGAAGGCATGTCTTGTCTTCAGCAAATCTTCCAATCCTTCAGCATCTTATAAACATACCAAGCGGTGGAGACACTACTTTTACGGCTGAAGTGTGGTTTGTCAGCAAACTCGACAAGAGGAATATGCTATGGGGGACCGGTGGGCTGCGTGTGGTTGATCCGTATTTTCAAATACCAATCAAACTTTCAGCCAGAGGACAATACGGAATCCGTATATCAGATGGAGGCTTGTTCCTGAAAAAGCTGATTGGTACCATCGGCTTTGCAAGCACTGACTTGATAGAGGAACAGTTCAAGGTGGACGTAGTGGAAGCAGTGAAGGTTTCCATAGCAAAGTTCATGAAGGAAAACAATTTTACCATTAATGACTTGGGCTCTGAATACAAGGCGTTGTCAAAGGTTGTTTCAAAAGAACTTCAGGCAACATTCGATGAATACGGTGTACAGCTGTTGAATTTCAACTTCGAAGATATTAATTTCGATGAAAATGACAAAGGTTACCAAACTGTAATGGAAGGTATAGCCGAACAAGCCAAACTGAGCAAACTGGGTGTAAGCTATCTGCAACAGAAGCAGATAGACATAGCCCAGACAGCAGCAGGCAATGAGGGTGTCGGAACTTTCATGGGAATTGGTATGGGATTTGGAATGGGTAATAATATAGGCAATATGGTGGCAGATTCAATAAGGCAAAGCGGTATTGCCACGCCCCCACCACCCATGTCGTCATATTATGTGGCAAAAAACGGACAGACAGTTGGTCCTTACTCCATGGATGTCATACAAGGAATGATACAGCGCAAGGAGATAGTAAACACCACATACGTTTATAAAGTTGGAGGAAAAGAATGGGTTTTCGCCGGAAATGAACCGGAAATAGCCCGCCTGCTGTCATTGTTGACACCTCCACCACCTCCTTCGTCAATGTAAAGGTTAACATAAAAGCATAAAAAAATGAAAGACAAAATTATACAAGGTTTGATTCTATTGTGTGTAATGATAGGCACGATAGTTATATTTCATCTGATTTTTGATGAACATACAAAGCTGTTTTATATAAATGTAATAACAACATGTATCTGTGAACTTATATTGCTGGCAAATATCCCCATTCTTTCAAATGCAAGGCTCTTGACGTTTAAGAATGAGGCTGTATCCACTATTCTTGATATTTATGCGGTTGTCCTTTTCTTGTGGACTGTGATATACAGCCTGTTCATTGAAACAGAAGACGACTTTGACATATTATATATAGGGATGATTGCCGTAAGTGTTGTTTTCATTGTTGCTTTCGGAATGGTGTCTGTTGGCGGTAACGTAATGTCGGATGAGGGAAAAAGACAAAAATCCCTTTCTGCTTACAGAAAAGATTTTCATCAGTCATTGGACAATTATTATTTAAGTGTTCAGTCTATTATGACTTTAGATAATTCCATCTGGAAAGATGAAACACTACGTTCTATAAAGATAGTATTGGATAAAATGACAAGCATTCCTTCTGTGAAACTTGATAGAAACGAGAACTTTATAAGCGAAGCAAACGGTCGTTTGGAAGACATAAAGAATTTATTACAGGAATTGTCTCATGATGGCTGCGAAACAGAAAGCGTAAGGTCGCAAATAACAAACCGTATTGAGCAATTAAACAATTATGTTACGGCAATAAAAACATCATTATAAGAAATTATGGAGAAAGAAATTAAATGCCCGAATTGTGGTGGAAATAAATATTCAATGATTGATGAAACGTCCGCAAAATGTCTTTATTGTGGGACAAAGTTTAAAATAGAGGAAAATGAATCACATGAAGAGCCTAAAACACAGCAGGACGTGCATACAAATTATGAATATGTTTCAGGAGAGGAAAAGCATGTTCATCATGAGCAAAACCAGAAGAAACATGACAGGAAAAGAGGCGTAGCCGGGGCGTATGCAATTGTGCTTGGAGGTTTAGGGTGGCATAAATTTTACTTGGGACATGCTTGGCTCGGAATACTTTATTTAATTTTTTGCTGGTCTTGGATTCCGACAATCTTAGGATTGATAGAAGGAATTATATATCTGACAATGAGTGATGACGAATTTGATCAAAAATATAACTATTGATGTAATTTGTTAGATTTGAAGATAAGTGAGAATTAATTGGGTATAATACTTTAATGATATGAGTGAAAATCTATATTCGGAAGCTATGGCCCTTTTCAGGAAAGGGGATTATGAAACAGCTTTGGCCATGTTGATAAATTCTCATGAAAAGTTATCTCTAAAAGAAGAACAATTGGTCGAAGTATGTAAAAAGTCAATAACTGACAAGTATTATTACATTATCAAAGAATGTATTGAACAAGGAGATATATCTAACGCACGTAAGAAAAAAGCTGAATACGAAAGCATTTATAATTTTGATCCAAAAATTGCTACTTTGGAAATTCATAAAAAAGAATCTGGTAGGAAAGTAAAAACAGGTAGAAATAGGAATATTGGTGCTAATGCTTTTAGCCGATTATTTCATTCCAAATCAGGCATTAGCATTATTATTATCGTACTTGTTGGTGTCATCTCATTTTTAGTTTGGAGTTTAAATAAAAGCGACAATGTAAGTAAGCAACAAAACTGGAATGTGGATACATCTGCTGTTGATTCAATAGCTTTCGATTCTACTGCTGTAGATACAGTGCCTTCCGATTATGCTGCTGTAGAAGAAAAAGAAATGCCCGACAATTTTGAATTTGAAAATATCAAAGAACGTAAAGAAAATTATGAGGCAGATATACAGTGGCCTGTTGCAATGTCAGGTATCGATGACATAACAGATTTACAAAAAAAAATTATTGAAAAAGTATTTAATAGTAATTATAATAGTATAGAACACTGTATTGCAAAATTCTTTGAGGGATGTACGGAGGGTAAAGTAGAAATACAATTCTTACAAAAAATTAATGATTTATATGTATTTAAGGCCCATCTGTTTGCCGATTTGGGAGGTGGAGCAGGTGCTGCAATCGTGTCGAACAATATTTATATTTATTATGATAAAAACCTAAAGCGTGCATTAGGAATAAACGATATAACAGATAATTATACTGCTATGTTGGATATTGTCAACCAACGCATATCTTCATCAGAACAATATGATTCAAAAGCTGAGGAACTGCCGGATAACTTTGTTCTGTCAGATTCAGGCATTACATTTGTTTTTCCGCAGTACAGTATTGGAGCCGGTTATTTAGGTCAACCAGAAATTTATTTTGGTTATAATGAACTGGCAGATGTTCTTACAGATTCGTTTAAGAACTCAATAGGATTATAATTCATGTTGAGATAAATCCATTTGACATTATAGCTAACGCATCGGGAGTAATTTCTTGGTGCGTTTTTTATTTGTCTGAAAATGACGTTTTGCGCTTGAACAGGTGTCAAAACCTTATCTCTGATGAAAACAATATTTAATGTTAGAAACTGTGTAACGGATTCTGAAAAAACAAAACGCGCTTGAGAATACATGAAAACCTTACTCTTGAAATGGGAAACATAAATTTCATTGAAATAAGAAAAATAACAATGGTCAATTTATTGAATATGCTCTTCGGTTGTTTTTCAGAAGGCTTGCCGGGGCGTCAGGTTGTTGATAATACGAAAGAGACTTGTCCTGATGTTATCGAAAAAACAGGCAATGGAAGATATGTATCCGACATCAACGCATTGAAAGCAAAATACGGAGACCGGTTCATGACCGGACTCTGCATCGAAACGACCTTGCAGGTGATGCTTGGAGTATGTCCGCGTGAGAGGAAACGCAGTGACGCTTACAAAGGACTTGTCGGATACCTGAAAAGAAACTACGGTATAAACTTAATAATACGTTCACAAAAAATAAAGAAAAGTATGAAGAAAAAAGTTTTTTTAGTGGGCAAGGTTCGTGAGATTGAACCTGACACCATTATGAACATCCAACAGGAGATACAGAATGAGTTGGATAGTGTTACAAATGAGCGCAGGGTTGTTTTCTCTGTTGCCAATCCAAAGGAAAATGAATTCGAGTTCATTTTCGAGCGTACTTCATTGCAGGACTTGGTCAAGAAAGACAAGATAAACTCTGCCGATGCCGATACCATAACAGGCACGGGACTAAATGGCTTCATGATGCCGGAACCATATCCAAGCGTACCTTTTGGAAGTTATTTCAACACCTTCATCGACACGGATTGTTTCATCGACAGCTACAAGGAGTCGGCAAGGAAGTTGGGCGCAAGCCACATGAAGACAGCCTGCGTCGAGATAACGCCACAATATGCAAAGCTGAAATTGGCATATTGATTTGGGTGGACAATACAAGGGGAACGTGCCGTCAGGAGGAATAATCCTGGCGGCATTCTTTTATGCCTGGCTCTTATCCGCCGTAAAATGACAAAAAGGGGATATGAAGCCCCCAAATTCTTACTTGTGTATAAAAAAGAAATATTATGGAAAAAGTAAAAAAATTAGTTTCAAAAAATCAAGAAACATCAGTTTTTATGAAACATGTAACATTAACCCAGCGAATCAACTGCACAAAGTTCAACCTTGGTTATGGAACAGTTGACGATGTAGTGAAAATCATCAGGGAAGGAGATATCCTGATGAATGATTGTGAATATAAACAGTACACCTTGAAACAGGCTGTAGAGCACATCAGGACTTTTAAAACAAAGGCCGAACGACAAGCGTGGAAAGAAAGACTGTTGCCTGCCGTGGCTTATAATGGCTTGTTCTCGGAAGTGGAAAGGCACCATCTTACGCAATATTCAAACATTACGGCTATGGACTTTGACAACATCCAAACCCCTAATGAGATGGGGCATTTATGGGGAAGGCTTGTAATGATTCCCTGTGTCTGCTGTGTCTTTGTCACACCAGGCGGAGATGGGCTTAAGGCTTTGGTCCTTCACGACAATGCAGACCCGGCAATGCATGGGGACTTGTACGGGCAGCTATTGGATAAGTTCAACATTGTAAACCCTGACACGAGTTGCAGGGACTTGGCAAGGAGGAACTACCTTAGCTATGATCCGTACATCTGGACAAACCCCAATCCAGTGCCTTACCATTACGTGCCGACAATAAAGCCAATCAACCAAGTACAGCAAATAAGGCAAGCACAACCTACGAACCATTATGCCCAAACAGGAAAGGGAAAATCGGACAAGAGTAAAATAGGCATAATGAACTCTGTCTGGAAAAGGAACAATCCCGAATACTGGCAGGAAGGACACAGGGCTTGCAGCATCTTCTATTTGGCTTGTAAACTTTGCAGATGGGGAGTTGACGAGGACTTGGCTTTGGAGTATTTCATCAAGGGCTGGGAAAGCGATACAATGTCGGAAGATGAAATAACAGGCCATGTAACCAATGCCTACAAGACAGAGAAAGACAACTTCGGCACTGTTGATTTTACGTTTTACAAAAAAAACAAGGTGAACAGTGAAAAAACACTGCAGGGGATGAAGCCCAAGGTAAACCGAAGGCAGGTGTCCAACTATAATGGAACAAATGGATAACCAACTCAGGCGGCGTTGACCTACATCTTACGAAAGAGAGAAGAGATGCAGGATTTTTTCCAGAAATAAGGGATGATACTTATATATGTACCATATTGAAAGAAAAAAGGTTGCATACTGTTAACCATGAAGTAGCTTATGTGCAGCTTTTTTTAGTTGAATACCGGTTAATACTTAAATACAATGAAATCCAATGGTAAAACAGTTGCATCCTGTTAACTTTGATATAACCAATGTGCAGCTTTTTATGGATTGAACTTTAAGCCACAACATCTTTCTTCTTTCGTTTGAAGTAGGCTTGCGCCGCTTAAGCAAATGAACAATAAAAGTAAAACAACAATGCGTTCCGTTAACATTGTAAATATTGGTGGAACGTACAACAATAACAATTTAAAAGATAGAAAAATGGAAAAATATTATGATATGCCCAAAGGTTGCAGGTACATGAGTGAAGACACAGACCTTCTTCCTTACTTGCGACAATTCAACAAGTTCATACTCAACAAGACCGTTACAGGATGTGGAGGTACATCGTTGTTCTTGAATTCAAGTATCGACGTGGTAATAATATCCCCACGCTTGCAGGCACTGAAAGACAAGCATGAACAACACCCAGACACATTCTTCTTCCACTCACATTATACAAGCAACGGTAAAGTGGCGGAAGACATAAAGAGGTTGATGTCGGAGCTGAACAGTTACATAAGTTATTGCGGAAGCACACCGTTCACCGACAGGAAATCTGCAAAGATACTCGTAACATTGGATTCATGCGAAAAAGTAATTGACGTATTGGAAAAATGCGGCGTTATAGACAGGTTCCTTTTCGTGGTTGACGAGTTCCAGTGCCTTATGGGTGACGCTACTTTCAAGGGAACAACCGACGTGAACTTCCTCATCCGTCTTGACAACGAGGCTAAAGACATCTGTTACCTTTCCGCGACACCCATCCCCGACATGTACCTTGACTTTGTTCCGCAATTTAATGGCCTTCCGTACATAAAGCTTGAATGGGACCCTGACGTACTTGAAGAACCAAACGTAAGGGAGATACAAATGAAGAAGGACGAGAGCGCGGAGAAAATCTGTAGTAGGTTAATAAAGGATTTCAGGGCTAACGGGTATTTTGCGAGAAAAGTGGTAAACGGACAGGTAGTTTATTCAACGGAGGCCTGCATATTCCTTAATGAAGTAAGGTCAATAATAAACATAATCGTGAAGAACAACCTTAAGCCCGACGAGGTTACGGTATTGTGCTCCGAAGGGAAAGTATCGGGGTTGCCAAAGGGTTTCAAGACTGGAGGTTTGTGTACGGACAGGGACAATCCATGTAACAAGACATTCACGTTCTGTACCAAGGCTTCGTTCGAGGGAGTGGATTTTTACTCAACAAACGCAATGACCTTCGTATTCATCAACGCTGGTAAGGAGTGGCAGACCTTGGACATAATGCTCGACATACCGCAGATACTCGGTAGGCAAAGGCTCGACATAAACCCATTCCGACACGATGCTATCATATATTACAAGACAAAACCGGACTGTATGACCAAGGCGGAGTTCGAGGCACAACAAAAGGCGATGGAACTTGAAACAGAGCGGTTTATCAACGACTTCAACAGCGCTCCTGACTCGATGAAGGAAAGGCTGGTAAAACTGGTCCGTGACAGGGCTGAAGACAAGATGTTCGTTGACGATTATGTTGACGTATTGCAAATGAACGGAAGGCAGACGCTCGGGATAAACACTCTCGTACAGGTTGCAAAATGGAACCAATGGAGGCAACGCACTCACTATTACTCCCATTCCTGCAAACTGACAACAAGCATACAGTCGGCCATAACGATGAACGTAAAGCCGCAGAAGGTGAAGGACTTTGAAACTTGGTATTACTCGGCAAAAGGCAATGACAGGCTCAAAGGCTATTCAGATTTTCGCTACACATATCCTTGTTTTGACTCGTTCATTCTGCAAAACCCGTTCATCGACATACGCTATCATTCATGGTTCAACATGTTGGGCTACAATGAACTTGTGCGCCTTAACTTCGACTTACAGAAAGTTGAACAGGAATATGACTATTACTGCAATCATGAGCCGATAATACAGAAGTGCAGGGAAACGTTTACGGTGGGCAACTTCTACACAAAGCCCAAGGTGAAAAGCATCCTCCAGCAAATCTATGACAGCCTCGGTCTTGTAGGGAAGAAGGCAAAGGCTGCCGAACTTGAAAGGTACATGAATGTCAAGGAACGTATGATTACCGATGACGAAGGCAACAGGAAAGAAGGTTACTTGATACTGCCATAATTTCACCGTGTTGTAAAATGCCGTAAACCGCCTTGTAAAACACCGCAAATCGTCCTCCGTTTAGCCGCCTTTCACCGTGCAATCTGCCGTATATTGCAAAATCAGGGGTGTAAACCGTCAATTTTATATAATTTGAATGTGGTTCTATGGCAGTAAGACACTGTGTAACAATGGATTAAGTCGCGTGATAAAGACAGATGGCATTGACACATAACACCCAGTTTACACCCCTCCGAATGACAGTTTACACCCCATGAAAGACAAGTCTACACCTTCAAAAAAGAACATGAAAAAGCCACCCCAATAGAGGGTGGCAATTATTTTTTTTGCTAATCAATTTAGGCTGTTCCCATACTTTTTCAAGGCGTTTCTTACATCGTCTTTTTCCATGCCCAGTTTCTTGGCAATCGTTCCATAGCCTATGAAATTACCTTTCTCATCAGTTTTGCCATGTTGGTTGTACCAGTATTCCAACTCTTCGTCAGTAAGATTGCGTTTGTGTTTTATTACGGAATGTGAACCTTGTGCAAGTTCCTCCAGCCGTTGTTCCTTGTCAGGACTGCTCTTGTAGAGGAAACGCTCCATGCAGTAATTGGCTATGTAAACCGCCAAGTCACATACCTGCCTCCTCTTTTTCCATTCTTTCGGGCCTGGACAACCGGCCATCATGTGCATTACCATGGCACAGCGGAAAGCCATGCATGCGATTCGTGGCGAGATTCCTTTCCTTGCTTTGTCATTGCTGTGGAACATCGTATCAAGCCATTGCTTAAGTACGTTATTAACATACGACAGGTCTATTGTTGTTTCCGTGGCAGGAATGTCCATACCATTTTCATCGGTTTTGTAACAGTATTTTTTACGCCATTCGTCTATCTGGTCTTGCATGGCAGACAACTTTTTAGGACTTATTTTATTGAAACAGGATAGTTTATCACTAATCTCAGGTATTACAACGAAACATATTCTTGACGCGGTACCGTCCTCATAATCTCTTTCTTTGAATAAGCGGTCTATAGCCTTTGGCGTTCCGGTAAATGTATAATTCAGATATACGGGGAACGACCCACGTGCGTATGACTTTGTATTCATACTGTCCTGCGTAATTTTTTCATTGGAAAATGCCTTGCGTAACAGTTCTGTTGAAATCCCGCCTTTCTTGTTGATACTTTCATTCACTGCATCAATCTCGGTTTCCATGATGTATATGTGCACACCCTTGTTTGAAGCCAGCATCGTCTGAAATCTTGTCCTTGAAACTTCTATGCCTGTAGTCTGTATGATCTTGTCAAAAGTTTCATCTTGCAGCTTTTGGCTATCATTTTTTATGACACGGTCAAACAACAAATTGAATATATCGTTGAACGTTCCTTTACCTGAACCTTGTGCGCCCTCTATTACGACTTGTACGCTCGGTGATTGTTTTTTGCCATCAAGATACTCAGCACGAACTTTTGAAAAACACAATCCTCCATACATAGATGATATGTGCATAAGCATTGCCTGTCTGAAACTTTCTGGGCAACAGTTAAGTATTGTAGCTAAATGCGGAATTGCTGAATACTCAGGCATGGGGCTTTTCGAACTGAACACATCTTGCCACTCGCATAAGGAAATTTTGCGGACTTTGTCTACAGTCCGTTTGTTTATATGCTTATATTCTTGGTCAATTTCTTTCTTTGCGCGATAGAGTTCCAGATCTTGCTTGTTGATTTTTTCATGCTTCCGTATATCAACTTTCGCCTTATGGTCGTCAACTTTCATCTTGTTCTGAGTTTTCTTGTCTTCGTGTTCATTTTTCTTCTTTGATTTTGCAAATAAAAGAATTAAACTTGTTACAAGACCCAAACTTCCTGTAATTGCAGCACACCATATAGCAGTGCTATTATTTTTTCCTGCACTGTTGTTATTCGATACATACCCGTTGTTTCCATTACAACAATTATTTGGTTGCTGCATAGAACTTCTTTTCATATTATTAATTCCCATATTACTTATTGATTTTAAATTTATTACTTTTCATATCAGCATTAGTAGCTGTTTTCTTTTTGACACTCGCAAGATGTTTATTTACACTGACAAGCGATACGTCATACATCTGGGCTATATCTTTTCTGGTAACACCTTGCTTCACCAACTTTGACCATTCACGTACCATTCGCTTAGTTATACACTTCCGAGTCTTACGATGCACCTTTTCAACATTGGCATATACACTACATGGTTCATCACTACATACTGGCGCATTCTCATTCACCACGCCTGCCTTCAATGGTTTATTGTCCAACCATTTCTTAAGAAGTATTGCTCCTACGCCTACTCCTAATAAGATAGTCATTGTCTTGGTCGTCTTCATTATAGTAAAATTTTTAAATTATGCCGCGAAGGTAAAATGTATTGATTACATTTGCAATTGGGACATATAGGGGATTGGGACACGATGGGGCTAAGCAGTGGTAACGATTTGACATTAAGAATGTTATCACACACTTCTCAATTGATTTTATCATAGGGGGATAGGGACAACACATATAGCATAGAAACAAAAAAGCGATACATAACTGTACCGCTTGAAAAAATAATAAGACTTGAATGTGCCTAAGGCGTGACAATGTCTTATTTATGATGATTGCTTTACAACACCCTTTATCATGCATTCAAAGTCTTTTAACTGCTTGCTTTGATTGCTCTTTCTCGTCTTCAGTTGTTCCGGCTTGATATCACCCTCTGTTGTCCTGATGAACCGACATATTATGATCTTCTCAAACTCCGTCATTTTTACACCCATGGTTTCAAACATAGTGTAAAGCATGGCATAATTAGGAGCTTGGGATTTAGTGGTTTCCAGCCACGTTATTTTATTCTCAACAGCATTTGTTGTCTGATTGAACATAGCCAAGAACGTAGATTCCGTATCATTATCTCCGCTAACACATCCTTTTTGTGACACAGCATTGAATACAGCCTTGATTTGGTTTGGAGACAAAGGTGTTATGAGAAAACAGTTTATGCTAAAGCCTGTTCCTAACTCTATCTTCTTTTTTTCACAAACAACCTTGGTAGTATTCCATAGCGAGTCCAAATAGTCCAAGCATTCTTCTTTCCGCTCTTTAGGTAGGTTGGTGAATTTTTTATAATTGATTATATGTGAAGCCCAAATTTTATGCTTATTAACTTCGTTTTTGACAAAATCGTAATCTGATACTTTTATATCGTTGCTCCTATCACCGTCTTCATCGTCAGAAGGTTCAATGTGTTTGAATTTATTTAAAGCCTTATCCAGCATATCTTCTTGGGACATCGTGTCTTTTGGCTGGCAATCAAAATGAAAGGCTGGATATGCATAAAGCCAACATTCGTGTAAAAGGTTCATTGTATATATGATATCATCAACCTTCATCAGCCTATGCAAGTAACGTTCAAATGATATTTTTTCCGGCAACATACATTCCTTATCGATGATTGCACGCTTTAGTTTGTAACACAAGTCTTCAAGTTTTAAGACATAAAGCACTTGCATGACATCTTTCTCAACGACTTTTTTAACGACATTTTTAGCAATGTCTGTAATTTGTCTCTCGGTTAACTTGTCTACCATATTCGTTATTTTTATTGCTTGTATGAAGATAACAATGTGTAAAAATAATAAAACGATGTTTACAACTATTCCAAATTAACAAACATTATGATTAAAAACATCTGATTTCAGAACACTGACATTTTATTACCCTCCGAACACATATTTTACAACCTTTGCGTTGGCCTTGTTCTCGTTAACGAAGTCGCGCTCAATGTAAATGTCCGTTACCCTCATTGATTCATCGACATGATTGAGGGCTGCATGGACTGTGTATTTGTCAATGCCCACTTTGTTCAAGGCTATTGTCGCCCATGAATGCCTCGCAGCGTAATATTCCAAGTCGTCTATACCGAGTTGTTGACCGATTTCCTTCAGGCCGTAGTTGATTGCCTTGTTGAATGCCTTGTGGTCGGCGTAGTAGTGGTAGAAGTTGAAAAGCCGCTGGCCGGTCTTGTCCTTGTATTTCTCTATCAGGGGCAATATCAGCTTTGGGACAATTACTTCCATCCTTGCACTGTCCAATCGGCGGTCCTTTGTCTTGGTGCGGTTGTAGATTATCCTGCCGTCTGTAAACTCTTTGGCATTGTACAAGTCAACGGAGTTCATGCCCATAAGACAAAATGAAATGATGAAACAGTCCTTGGCCAAATCATATCGGCAAGTTCCTTTAGCTCCTTTCACCTTATTCTTATATGGCAGTTCCCAAATGGCTTTTATCAGTTGGGGTTGTATCGCACGTTTCCTCGTTGCTTCCTGGCGTGGTATTCGGAAATAGTCAAAGGGAGAATGGGGTATCAGCAACAGGTCATCTTCTATATCGTTATATTGCCTTTGTGCCTCCCTAAACAGATGTCTGATACAACCAATATACATAGAAACCGTCCTGTTAGATGGTATGCGTTTACCCGATGCTGCCAGCCTGCGGTTTCTTTCATCGCTTCGTCTTTTCAGATATTCAGCATATTTGGTCAAGAAAGCAACGTTAATTTCAGATATGTTCAGATGCTCCCTGCCAATGAATGACATGACCGACCTTATTGCAGTTTCATAAGTCTCAGTTCTTTTCAACGGTGCACGGGATAGCCATTCACGAGAGAAAGCGATGAAGTCTATTTGCTTTTCTTTCTGTTCTCCAAACTTCAGCAACTTAAAGATATGCTCCAAAGAATAGTGGTTAAGGTCTGTCTGCATGGCGTTACACTTGTTCTGGTAAGCCGTAAGCAGAGCCTCAATTTCCTTATAAATCTTTGTGTTTTTCTTAAAATCACCCGTCTTTGTCAGTTCTTCGGGTTTTACGAACAGACTTGTAGACAACCTTTTTACTTTACGATTGAGCGTGAATCGGAGTTTTACATTGTACGTTCCGTCAACTTTTTGGCCGTCTTTC
>NZ_JAMBLP010000014.1:0-110973 GCF_023336985.1 Marseilla massiliensis
AAACGGCAAGCATTGCAACTCGCTGACACACATTCGGTTGTATACAACAGCCAAGGAAACAAAAGTATTCAACAAACAATAATCCATTAAGTTACATATTTCTACAGCCTGACGCATTTTAACAAAGCTGCTTACAACAAACCGCATTATGTTGTATCAGCACAGCAACACAGCCTCAACAACGACAAGGCACAAAAAAAGGAGTACCGCTGTACTCCCAACCATTTGTTAACCTTAAATCTAATACTATGAAAAACACAGTGCAAAGATAAGAATATTATTGCAATGCACAATATTTTATGATGCAAAGGCACAAAAGATTTATCATTATTTAACTTTAAATGTCGATTACTTGGCCGTCATACGCCATCTCAAAGCCTTCCGGCAACAAGTGACAGACCTCATCATGCAGGCCGATATGGTGGCAAGAGTGCATGAAATAAGTGTGGCGGGCACCGATACGGCGCGCAAAACATATTGCATCGTCAACCAACTGGTGTGAGTGATGCGGGCGTTCAAAACGCAAAGCATTGACAACCAGCACATCCACCCCGTCGAGATAGGCAAGCTCACCATCTCCAATGGTCTTCATGTCTGTTATATACGCCATCCGGCCGAAGCGGTAGCCAAGTATCGGCAGCTTGTCGTGCATCACTTCAACCGGCATTATGTCAATGTCGCCAATGCGCATCGGCTTGTGCGGCTCTATCACAATGAGGTTTATGTTTGGCACCCCGGGATACTTCTCCTTGTCGAAGCAATATGGTATAGCCCTCTTCAGGTTGGCAGCTGTGATGCGGTCTGCGTATATGTCTATGTCACCAAACTTGCAGAAAGGCCGCAAATCGTCTATCCCACCTACGTGATCATAGTGCGAATGCGTTAGCAGCACGCCGTCTATCTTCCTGAAAGGCATGTTCAGTGCCTGCTGCCTGAAGTCCGGCCCGCAGTCGATGAGCAGCCTCGTGGTATCGGATTCTACCAGCGCCGAGCTCCGCAGGCGGTGGTCTTTGGGGTTGTTGCTCCTGCACACTGCGCACTGGCACCCTATCATTGGCGTGCCGAAACTGCCTCCTGTACCAAGAAACGTAAGCCTCATCTGATGTTCACCTCCGGTTTAAGCATAATGCCAAACTTCTCGTTAACGTCGTGGCGTATGGTCTCGCACAACCTGACGACATCTAAGCCTGACGCCCCGCCAAGGTTGACGAGCACCAGTGCCTGCCTGCCATGCACGCCTGCCCTGCCCAAGGCCTTGCCTTTCCATCCGCACTGCTCTATCAGCCAGCCTGCAGGAATCTTTTCGTGGTTGCTGTCCACGGTGTAATGAGGCATGCCGGGGTATAGTGCCGCAAGCCCGTCATAGCACTGGCGGTCTACCACGGGGTTCATGAAGAAGCTGCCGGCATTGCCTGTCACCTTCGGGTCGGGCAGCTTTGCATTGCGTATGTCTATAACTACCTGCCGCAGTTGCCCGGCTGTTGGCACAACGATGCCTCGCTTTTGCAGTTCCGCCCTGATGTTGCCATAATCAAGGTGGGGCCTGAACTGCTTGCCCAAACGGTAGGTGACATGGGTTATGACATACCGTCCGGCCCACTCGCCCTTAAAGCGGCTGTGCCTGTAGGCATACTCGCAATCGGCATTATTGAAGCGTTCGAGGCTGCCGTCGGCCAACGACACAGCCTCAACCTCATAAATCAAGTCTTTCGCTTCGACGCCGTATGCCCCGATATTCTGCACAGCGCTTGCCCCAACTTCGCCCGGGATGAGCGACAGGTTCTCGGCCCCGTACCATCCGTTGGCCACGCATGTGCCGACAAATCCATCCCAGTCTTCGCCACTGCCTACCCTCACGAGCACGCTGTCACCGTCGTCCGACGGCACAACGCCCCTGATGGCAGAATGCAACACCGTACCGGGGTAGTCGGCCGTAAGCAGCAGATTGCTCCCGCCGCCAAGCACAAGCAACGGGTCGTCGGCCTTGGTTAGGCCGGCAATTACATCCCGCAGCTCGTCGACAGAGCCGAACTCGACAAACCGGCTGCACGAGGCTTTTATCCCAAATGTGTTGTGTGGCGTTAAGTCGTAGTTTCTTATATCCTTCATCTCAAGTCAAACGTTTATCATGTTGAGAGCTCAACCAACAGCCATTTGCCGCCCTTGCGCTCGAAAGTCATCTCAACCTCGAGGCCGTTGGATATGCCCCTGATAACAAATATCTTGTGGTCGCTCTCTGTATATGTCTGCCCGTAAATGATGTTATAAATCATTTTAGACGGCATTTCAGAAGCGAACGCGGGCCAGGTGTCCGCAGTTATCACTCCCTCAATCTGGCTGAAGTCGTCGTCGGGGTCGGGTCCTGTGAACTTGACCGGGTCTTTCAGGCTCGCAATCTGGAACGCCGAGTCGCGCGAGAAACGCTGGTAGAACTTCAGGAACGAAGCGTTGGTGTTCTCATACAGAGGCTTGTATTGTATGGAACAGAGCATCCACAATCCCCCCACCCTGTCGAATACATACTGCTTGACCTGCTTCTTGGGGAAGAACACCTTCTCGACAACCACATGATCGATAGAAGTGTCCTTCACAACAGCCATCTGCTTCATGTTGTCGAAGATGAGAGTATAGTACCCTTGGCGCATAAAGAAATGCTCCATCCGCCAATCCTCTTTCTGGATGTAGTCTGTCTGGTCGCCTTTTATCACCGGCAACGGAAACTTGATGCGCCCCATCTGCAGCTTTCGATTGGCTGCGAAATTGAAGAAAAAATCATCAAACAACTCGTCGGCTGCCTTTGGCATGGGTGTCTCGGATATCAGTTGCTCCATCGTGTCCACCGGAACGGTGTCCACAACGAAGCTGTCTGAAGAATCAGGCACCACCTCATCGGCATCCTTGGCAGTCTTGTTTCCTTTACAGGAAAACATCAACAAGACCATTGCGAAAACCGCAATCAAAAACCTTTTCATCTATAAACCGGAATATATCCGCCTCTCAAATTTCGGCAAAAGTACAACTTTATTTTGATATCTTGCTCTGTTTTGACACAAAAATATTACCTTTGCAGCAAAAATTAGCCCGAAACGGTCATGCCAAGTGGCTGCCACAGGCCGGCGGGCTGATGTTGGCCACGCTACGGCCGGGCCATACCAGCCTTAAGCCATGGCTCACAAAGCAAAACCAAGTGACAAACATATACCATCATGATACTTGAAAAGATTGAGCAACTTCTAAACGAAGTGAAAGGCATCAGCGCCAGCAACGCTGGCGAAATAGAAGCACTGAGGCTGAAATACCTCAGCAAGAAAGGCGAAATCAATGCCTTAATGGCAGACTTCCGCAATGTGCCCGCCGACCAGAAGAAGGAAGTGGGCATGAAACTTAACGAACTCAAGCAAACAGCCACTGAGCGCATCAACGCCCTCAAGGAGCAGTTCAGCCAGGAAGACGGCCTGAACGACGACGTAGACCTGACGCGCTCGCCCTATCCGATAAGCCTCGGCACACGCCATCCGCTTACAATCGTGACCAACGAGATTATCGACATATTCTCGCGAATGGGTTTCATCCTGGCCGACGGGCCCGAAGTGGAGGACGACCTGCATGTGTTCACCAAGATGAACTTTGCCGCCGACCACCCCGCTCGCGACATGCAAGACACCTTTTTCGTTGAGCAGAACCCCAACGACGTAACGAATAACATCATACTGCGAAGCCACACGAGCTCTGTGCAGGCACGTGTGATGGAGACCACCGAGCCCCCCATACGCGTGATATGCCCCGGGCGTGTTTACCGGAACGAGGCCATCACCGCCCGCGCCCACTGTTTCTTCCATCAGGTAGAAGGACTTTACATCGACAAAAACGTTTCCTTCACCGACCTTAAGCAAGTGTTGCTGACGTTTGCGCGCGAGATGTTCGGGGCAGACACGAAGATACGCCTGCGCCCAAGCTACTTCCCGTTCACCGAGCCAAGCGCCGAGATGGACATATCGTGCCACATCTGCGGCGGCAAGGGATGCGGATTCTGCAAGCACACGGGCTGGGTTGAGATACTCGGATGCGGCATGGTAGACCCCAACGTGCTGGAACAGTGCGGCATCGACAGCAAGGTGTACAGCGGATACGCCTTCGGCATGGGAGTGGAGCGCGTCACCAACCTGAAATATCAGGTGAGCGACCTGCGCATGTTCTCTGAGAACGACGTGCGATTCCTCAAAGAATTCGAATCGGCAAACTAAATTGCCGACACACAAACGGGAGCGATGCGGAAGGCATGCCGGCAGTGCAGCCTTGCGTGTCGCTCCCGATTGTTTTACACAACAAACAGACCAAGGCATGAAACGAGACAAACTGTTCACCCGAAGCTATATATGCATCCTTGCAGCCAACTTCCTGCTGTTCTTCGGTTTCTGGCTGCTCATACCTATACTGCCCTTCTACCTCCAGGAGAATTACCACTGCCCGGAAGCCATGCTCGGCCTCATTCTGAGCTGCTATACGGTGAGTGGGCTGTGCATACGCCCCTTCTCGGGCTTCCTGATGGACAAGTTCCCGCGCAAGCCGATATACATACTGTGCTATTTCACGTGTGTCTGCATGTTCCTGGGCTACATGCTGGCAGCCACCCTGGCGTGGTTCGTCTTGCTCCGAGCACTCCATGGTGTGGCGTTTGGCAGCGTCACCGTAGGCGGCAACACGCTCTGCGTCGACATAATGCCAAGCAGCAGGCGCGGCGAAGGGCTGGGATACTACGGCCTGACCAACAACACGGCCATGGCCCTGGGCCCAATGACGGGCCTGTTCATGCACAGCCACATCAGCTACACGGGCATTTTCCTCACAGCCATGATAGTAAGCTTGTGCGGACTGATGTGCGCATGCGCCGTCAAGGCACGCATGCCGGAGTCTATGCGCAAGCGCATGGAGGCTGAGAAATCGGGCGAGCCCTTGCCCGAAAGCATGTCGGCACCAAAGAGAAAGGTGTCGCTCGACCGCTTCATACTGCTGAAAGGCATACCCGTGAGCATATCGTTGCTGCTGCTGTCGATACCTTACGGCGCCACAACCAACTTTGTTGCCATGTATGCCGGCGAGATACACATAACTGCCCCGAGCGGTTTCTTCTTCACGCTCATGGCCATCGGCATGGGCGTGTCGCGCCTGTTTGCCGGCCGGCTGGTCGACAAAGGCTACATAACGCAGTGCATCCACTACGGATACTACCCTGTGATAGTGGCATTCTTCTGCCTCGGCTCGTGCCGGTTCATGGCCATGGCCGACATGACCCTGGCCACGGCAGTGTTCTTCACCGTGCCGGTGATGCTCGGCATTGGCTTCGGCGTGATGTTCCCGGCCATGAACTCGCTATACGTCAACCTGGCCCCAAACAACCAGAGGGCCACTGCCACGAGCACATACCTCACCGCATGGGACGTAGGCATAGGCATAGGCATACTGTCGAGCGGATTCATCGCACATGCGTTCACGTTCTACATGGTCTACCTTTCGGGGGCTGTGCTATGCGTGATATCCATGGTTTTCTTCGTGAAAAAGGTAACACCCCACTACAACATGAACAAACTTAGATAAACAACCGACATGAAACAGGCAACAGAAATGAAGCACTCGCGCGTGGTGGCTGCCGTGGTGAAGCGCGGCGACCGCTACCTCTGTATGAGAAGGTGCAGGAGCAAGTATGCATATATATCTGAGAAATGGGAGTTTCCGGGCGGGAAGGTAGAGCCGGACGAATCAGACCGCGATGCGCTGAGGCGCGAAATAAAGGAGGAAATGGATTGGGACGTTTGCGCAGGCGAGGCCTTGGCAACGGTTGAATACTCTTACCCCGACTTCAGTCTCACCCTGGTTGCCTACCTGTGTGAGGCCCCGGCCGACGACTCTTTCAAACTGCTTGAGCACACAGACTACTGCTGGCTGAAAGCCGACAAGCTGCTGTCGCTCGACTGGACGGCTGCCGACGCCGAACTGATAAGGCTGGCATGGCCTGAAGTGGCGGCAGAGTGGCATGGACAAAAGGCATGAAAATTAATTACAACAAGCCTCGTGAGAATCGCGTATTTGCCGATGCGGACAATGCCGGCGGCAAATACGCGATTCTCATTTGAAACATACAACACGCTGATTTGCTTATCATTACACGCCGGGCGGGCCACATCGGCATCGCCAGTAGATGGATTCACTCTCACCATACGGCCCATTTCACCCCACCAAAGGGCACAAACAGCTATGCGAAAAGGGCCTTTTGAAAACACAAAACAGCACATACCGCCCGGCCAAACGGCCCATTCGGCCGCCAATCCACCGCCAAAGGCGTCTACGACCGTGGCCGAAACAGCCCTCAGAACCATACTTACTGCCATGACGGCGCTATAGCGGAACATCACGGCGAGGCCTTTTCCGACCAAAAAGATTTACGCCGTAATCACCTGTCCATCGGCCTGCCGCAACTCAGCCTAACGCCCTGGGGCCTACGACAACGCGCGTACGACAATCAGCAGAGCATCGTTGTTTTTCATTTTATTAACCATAATAACCTCTACATTTTAACAAAATTCAGTAATTTTGTAGCCATGAGAATAGACATTATCACCGTATTGCCCGAGATGCTCGAGGGCTTTGTCAACGAATCGATACTGGCACGGGCCCAGAAAAAAGGCCTTGCCGAAATACACCTCCATAACCTTCGCGACTACACCACCGACAAATGGCGCCGTGTGGACGACTATCCCTATGGCGGCTTCGCCGGAATGGTGATGCAGTGCGAGCCTATCGACCGGGCCATATCAGCGCTGAAGGCCGAGCGAACATACGACGAAGTGATATTCACCTCGCCCGACGGCGAGCAGTTTAACCAGCATGTGGCCAACGACTTGTCGATGCTTGAGAACATAATCATACTCTGCGGCCACTACAAAGGCATAGACCAGCGTGTGCGCGACCACCTGATAACGCGCGAGATAAGCATAGGCGACTATGTGCTCACGGGCGGCGAACTGGCCGCGGCGGTCATGGCCGACGCCATCGTGCGCGTGGTGCCGGGGGTGATCGGCGACGAGCAGAGCGCGCTCTCCGACTGTTTCCAGGACGATATGCTCTCTGCACCCATCTACACACGGCCGGCCGACTACAAGGGATGGAAGGTGCCCGACATCCTGTTGAGCGGAAACGAAGCCAAGATAAAGGAATGGGAGATGGACCAGGCAATGGAACGGACACGCCGCCTGCGCCCCGACCTTCTCAAATAAAGCTGGCACAGCATGGCGACAGCATACGCAAAGAAAACCTAAAAACGGCTTTGCCGATGTGGGCAAAAGGGCTCGCCACGACTGCAAAAGCCAGAATCAAGACCAAAGCCCTGACCAAAACCATACTTACATGAATGGAATAACGTATCTGCCACAACTCACACTCACTGAGGCATTGGAGGAGGCATGGAGAAAAATTGTACAAGTAAGAGGTCGCTCACGCCGGTCTGAATTCTGGTGGACATACCTTATACTGGCAATTATCAAGATGATATGCATGTTTATCCCCATAATCGGCAGCATAATATCATTGGCGATAAACGCCGCCACGATACCGCTCGTATTCAGAAGGCTGCACGACACCGGCCGCAGCGGATGGTGGTTTGGTGGCTACATCATCCTGAGTGTCATCTTCGTTATCGTATTCCTGTCATGGCTTTACAACATGATACAAGGCAACGACTTCACCACAGCCGTGCAAGACTCCGAGTTTGCCACCCTGCTATTGAGGACACTACTCAGCCCCACGCTAATCACAATAGGCGCGCTCATGTTCGCATACGGAATAATAATGCTCATATTCCTCTGCCAAGACAGCCAGATTCACGAAAACAAATACGGCCCCTCGCCCAAATACAAGGTAGAAGAGCCGGAAGAAAACATACCGGAATACGTTCCCGAATGGAAGTAAGACTCAGGCAAACTCCCGTTCGCAGAACTCCTCACCCAACCGGAAGCCTTCTTCATAGAGGGCTTCCAGTTTTTTAATATCCTTCTCTATACGCCCCACTTCCATGGGTCTCTGCGGACGTATGCACACGATGGAGCCCTCGTCTTCCATCCTCTCCACCATCTCCAACTGTGCGTTGTATGCCTCGATGCGGTGGCTCAAAGCCACACGCAGGCGTGGATAGTTGCGGTAGATGAACCTCGGTATCTTGCGGTCGCGCCCGTTGTTGCGGAAGCCCCGGTTGCGCGTGGCCACCACCACGTTCTTCCTGAAGCCCATATCCACCGCCCTCATCACCGGAATGCTGTCTATTATGCCCCCGTCGAGCATCGGCACACCGTCAACATCCACTATCTTGCTCACATAAGGCAGGCTGCTGCTCGCCCTGACGATGTCGATCAGCCTCTTTCGGTCGCCGGAACGCTCGCTAAGATATTCCGACTTGCCGGTCAGGCAGTTGGTTGTCACCATTTCAAACGTGGCCGGATTGCTGAAATAAGTGTCATAATCGTAAGGCACAATCTCATTGGGAAAACGCTCGTAAAGCAGTTCCGGGTCGAAGATGCTGCCCTGGGTGAACAGGTGGCGCAGCCCTATGTAATCGTACTTGGCAAGCATGTCTATGTTCGAAATGCGCGCCCGACGGGGCTGTCGGCTCATGTACGACAAGCCGTTGCACGCCCCTGCCGAAACAGCCACAACGTAATTGAAATACAACTCGTGCTTCATAAAAGCATCAAGCACACCACTGGTAAAGACACCCCTCATGCCTCCACCCTCAAGTACAAGCCCCGTATTCCTGATGATTTGCATAGATATGTTTACCTTAAATACAATTTTTTATGCAAAGATACTTCTTTTCTATAAATAATTGTGTACCTTTGCATTAATAATGCAATACAAACAACAAAATTAAACAAAGCTATGTTTGGCAAAGAAACTTACATTAGGCGCCGAGCCGAGCTTAAAAAGCTGGTCGGAAATGGTGTGATTCTATTGTTTGGCAACAATGAAGCACCCGCCAACTACCCTGCCAACGCCTATTCACCTTTCAGGCAAGACTCATCGTTTCTTTACTTCTTCGGGCAACACCGAGACGGACTTGTCGGCGTAATCGACGTTGACAACGACACGGAGACTCTCATTGGCGATGACATTGACATTGAGGACATCGTGTGGTTTGGCTCCGTCGATAGTGTAAGCAACTTGGCCTCGCAAGTCGGGGTTGCCAAATCCGGCCCCATGAAGGAGCTGAAAAGCATTTGCAACGAGGCGCTGCGGCTGCACAGGAAAGTGCATTTCCTGCCACCATACCGCTTCGACACCATGATACAAATAATGGACCTGCTCGGCACCCACCCCAGTCAACAGAGGGAAGCAGCATCGTTGGAGCTCATCAAGGCTGTTGTCAAGATGCGCTCAACGAAAGAAGCCCAAGAGGTGGAAGCCATAGAGCGGGCATGCGAAGTGGGCTACCAGATGCACACCAAGGCCATGCTCACGGCCAAGCCCGGCGTTACCGAACGGTTCGTTGGCGGCATAGTGGACGGCACGGCCAGGTCGCTGGCATCCAAGGTAAGCTTCGCAACCATCTTCAGCCAGCACGGCGAGATAATGCACGGATGCCCTTCGGCAGCGCCGCTCGAAGCCGGACGCCTCGCGCTATGCGACGCCGGATGCGAGCTCGACGACTATTGCTCTGACCACACGCGCACATATCCCGTGACCGGCAAGTTCACCCAACGGCAGCTCGACATATACAAGATTGTGGAAGAGTGCCACGATTACGCGCTCAAGGTGGCAAGGCCCGGGGTCAGATGGTATGATGTGCACATGGACATCTGTCGCCTCATGACCGAAAGGCTCAAGGAATTAGGGCTCATGAAGGGCGACACCGAAGAGGCAGTAAGGGCCGGTGCCCACGCCATGTTCCTGCCCCACGGCCTCGGCCACATGATGGGCATGGACGTACACGACATGGAGGGGCTCGGACAACAGTACGTTGGCTTCGACGAAGAGACGCAACCCTCGACGCAGTTTGGCACCAACTGCCTGCGGCTGGGCCGCCGCCTGGAAGAGAACTTTGTCGTGACAGACGAGCCAGGCATCTATTTCATACCCGCGTTGATAGACGACTGGCGCTCGAAAGGCCATTGCAAGGAATACCTCAACTTCGAACTGCTCGACACTTACAAGGATTTCGGAGGCATACGGATAGAAGACGACCTGCTCATAACCAAGGACGGATGCCGCTTCCTGGGCAAGAACAGGATACCATACCATCCTGCCGACGTAGAGGAGTTCATGGCAAAGTGAAGCCACAAGTGACAGACAGACCAGAAATTAAATCACAACATCAACATCACATGAAGCATTTATTGACCTTAGCGCTTGCTGCCGTGGTTGTAGCGGGCGCACACGCAGAGGAAAAGAAAGACTCTGTGAACAAGAACAAACCGGTGTTCACCGTTGTTAAAGAGAACAAAATAACCAGTATCAAGGACCAAAGCCGCAGCGGCACGTGCTGGGCTTACTCCACGCTGTCGTTCTTCGAGAGCGAGATTCTGAGGAATACAGGCAAGACATACGACCTGTGCGAGAACTTCGTGGCAAGCAAGACTTACATGGACAGGGCCATCGCCGCTGTCAGAATGCACGGAGACATATCGTTCTCACAGGGCGGTTCGTCGTATGACCCGCTCTACTGCGCCATCAACTACGGCCTCTGCCCCGAGAACGCAATGCCCGCCCCGGGCACGCCACAGGGCGATTCGCTCAACAACTTCAACGAGTTTTTCAGCGTAATGACCCCTTACGTTGAAGGAATTGCCAAGAGCAACGCCAAGAAACTGACCCCGGCGTGGAAGAAGGGACTGCAAGGCATACTCGATGCTTACCTTGGCGAATGCCCGAAAGAGTTCACTTACGAGGGCAAAAAGTACACACCGCAGTCGTTCGCGCAGAGTCTCGGCCTCAATTGGGACGACTATGTAAGCATTAGCAGCTTCACACACCACCCCTTCTGGAAGACTTTCGTGGTTGAGGTGCAGGACAACTGGCGCTGGAAGCCCAGCTACAACGTACCGATGGACGACATGATGCGCATCATTGACAACGCAATCAACGAAGGTTACACCATCATGTGGGGTGGCGACGTGTCGGAAGACGGATTCACACGCAAGGGCCTTGGCATTGCTTACGACACAAAGAAAGTGCAAAACATGGCCGGCAGCGACGCTGCAAGATGGCTTAAGCTGACCACGGCACAGAAAAACGAGAAGTTCGACTCGCTCGGTGTAAACGCCCCCGAGATTGTTCCGACACAGGAAATGCGCCAGCAGGCTTACGACAACTGGGAGACCACCGACGACCACGGCATGCACATCTACGGCATTGCAAAGGACCAGAACGGCAAGGAATACTATATGGTGAAAAACTCTTGGGGAGAATTCGGCGACTACAAAGGCACATGGTATATGACCAAGGCATTTGTTGCCTACAAGACCATGGACTTCATGGTAAACAAGAACGCCATACCTAAAGACATACGCAAGAAGCTCGGAATCTGAAACGATGCCGTGCAATGATGCACAAGCCCCGCAACGATGCACCAACGCTCGTTGCGGGGCTTTTCGTTTTGCCGGCAGCAGCATGCAAGATGGCGGCCCACCAATGGCGGGAGGCCATGCCGGATGGCCGACAGAACTTACCGGCAAGGGCATAACACAGCCCAATGACTGGCAGACATGGGCATAAAACATTGGCATAGTGCCAACACGGCAGGCAAATCGAGGCATCATGGCCTACGTCCGAAGCACTTCGGGCTACCGTACAGCAAGGTTCTGCTGTCAACATGCAACACTGCCGGCATACACATTGTGTAAAACAATATCCAGACATTAGCCATGACCTGCAACACCCTGGACGGCAGCGGGTTACAAAACGGCTTGTTTTACATTGCAAAACGGGGCATATCACGCCACCGAACGGCCCGTTTTCAAATGCAGTAAAGGCCGTATGGGCGCCACGAACACAATATCCGGAAGCGCAGCTAACATATTGTAAACAAACATTATCAACGGAAACACACGGGCATCATCACTACCCTCAGCAATGATTCTGAAAGAAAATAATGGCAGACGGGTGTATTTTTAATTTAAAACCTGAATGACTGATAGAATTATTCACTATCTTTGCACAAGCAAAAGCTACAATCGGGAATGCTCAAGCAAACTTGCAATCCACCCGCTTGCGCCATATTTACATCGGTAAACGAAACACACCTATGCACTGCGTGAATGGCACAAAAGCACAAGCAGGAGGCGGGCCAAGAAAGAAACTCAACCTGAAACAAAACAAAAACAAAAGAATCGATGGACAAAAGACTTTTTTCTCTGCTGCTGATGGGGTGTGCCGCATGCGCAACTTACGCACAAGACCCACGTGAGAGTCATTATTACTACGAAGTGCTCGACCCTCGCCATGAAGCGAAACCATTAACCGAAGGCTTCGCAACAGAACGCGTCACTGAACGGCTGAACCGCGGGCTAACCGCCACACCGGCGACTGACGGCAAAAGCGTCTACCTGAGCTGGCGCCTGCTCGACACCGACGCCCCCACAGTGTCCTTCAATGTATACCGCGAATCATCAGGCAAGACAAAGCGGCTCAACCGAAAGCCCATCACTAAGACATGTGATTTCACCGACAAGTCGCCTGCAGGCGAAGCCACTTACTGGGTGGAGGCCACCGGCAGCGAAGGCACCACAAACGGCAAAGCCACATCAAACCGCGTAAAGGCGAGCGCCAACGGAATGAAACAATACACCTCGATACCTATTGCCGACGGCGAGACACCTGGCAAACTGGCCATAGCCGACTTGGACGGAGACGGCACATACGACTTCATTGTGCGCACGCCAAATTCAAACGTCGACCCGGGAATGCCCGGCGACAAGACCGGAAAGACATACCGCATATCGGCATACCTCAGCACCGGACGCCACCTGTGGACAATCGACCTTGGGCAGGGCATCGAGCCGGGGGTGTGGTATTCGCCCTTCGTGGCATTCGACTTCAATGGCGACGGAAAGGCCGAGGTGGCCTTCAAAAGCTCCGGCGATGACTATGTAAAGAACGAACAAGGGCGCGTGTGTGGCGGCAGCGAATACCTGACCGTGGTAGACGGCATGACCGGCAAGACCATCGACCGCGTTGACTGGCCGGAGCGCAACGACAGGTATGGCAACCTTGTGCGGCAAAACCGCAACCAAATGGGAGTTGCCTACCTCGATGGCAAGACGCCGTTTCTGCTGGCTGCACGCGGCACATACAAGCTAATGGTGGTCGACGCGTGGATGCTCAAAGACGGAAAGCTCGTGCGCGCCTGGCGCTGGGACGGCGATGAGGAGAACCCCGTGATAAGAAGCATGGGGGCACACAGCATGGTTTCCGGCGATGTCGATGCCGACGGGCGCGACGAGATACTGCTCGGCTCGTGCATGCTCGACGACAATGGCACAGCACTGTGGTCGTCGGGACTCGGCCACAGCGACAAGGCTTATCTCTGCCGGCTGCGCGCCGACCTACCCCTGCAGGTCTACATGGTGAGCGAACCGAAGAAAGAAGACGGCCGCGGGGTGTCGGTTGTCGACGCCGCCACAGGCAAGCTGCAATGGGGCATCGGCCAAACCACTTACCACGTGGGCAATGGCATGGTAGTAGATTTCGACCCGGATCACCCCGGACTGGAATGCATTGCATCAGAAGACCGCAAGGGCGGTAGCACCGACAAATACCTGCTCACGGCCGACGGCAAGCGGATATATGTGCCGCAGGGCGACATTCCCGGTTGCAACAACTGGATATGGTGGGACGGCGACTTGCTTCGCGAAACCATGAGATACCGGCCGAAGGCCGTCAACGCCGCAGGCCCGCGGCGCAGGAGAATGGAGATGGGTGTTTGCAAATGGCAGGGCGAGACACTGACCGACGGGATTGAAGGCGGTGTGATTGCCGTGGCCGACATCGAAGGCGACTGGCGCGAAGAACTGATAACCGCCATGCCGGGCGAGCTACGCATCTACCATACAAACATACCGGCCAAAGACCGCCGTGTGACATTGATGCAAGACAGGCTTTACCGCAGCTACATTGCCCACGCGAGCATGGGATACCCACAAGCCCCGGTGCCATCTTTCTATCTCGGCGAATGACAAGCTGGCCGGCTGCCGCGACGCATCAGCCAGGCATGCATGCACAATAAAGAGGCTCGTTCCGCGTGGAAAAAACCACAAGGAACGAGCCTTCACAGTTTATTCACAACAGTGCCGCAAGACAAGTCACGGCACATAACATCAACATTCGCCGTTTTCTGGGCGCAACTTGCGCACAGTCTCGGCCGCACGCCACATCTCCATGTTGCGCATTGCCTCAAGTTCTTTGTTCAATCCGTCACGGTAGTCGGGCTTCGAATTGCTGTCGATAGATATCTGGGCCTCGTTTCCGGTCTTCACGGAATAGTAAAGCCACTGCATCACAGGCTTGATGGCATCGCGGAACCGTGGCGCCCAGTCGAGCGCACCACGCTGGGCCGTGGTCGAACAATTGGCATACATCCAGTCCATTCCTTTCTGTGCAAACAGTGGCATAAGGCTCTGTGTAAGCTCTTCGACGGTCTCGTTAAATGCCTCCGAAGGCGAATGGCCGTTCTCACGGAGCACCTCATACTGCGCCTCGAGCAATCCCTCGATGGCTCCCATCAGCGAACCCCGCTCGCCGGTAAGGTCGCTCGTGGCCTCGCGCTGGAACGTGGTCTTGAACAGATAGCCCGCCCCGATGCCTATGCCGAAGGCTATCGTCTTCTCCTCGGCCTTGCCGCTGGCATCCTGATAGACAGCGTATGAGCAGTTGAGTCCGCGCCCTTCGAGGAACATCGTGCGCAAAGAGGTGCCCGAACCCTTGGGGGCCACCATTATGACATCGATGTCTGACGGAGGAACAACACCCGTACGGTCGTTCCAAGTAATGGCAAAGCCATGAGAATAATAGAGGGTCTTGCCGGCCGTAAGGTATTTCTTGATTGTTGGCCACACCTGTATCTGGCCTGCGTCTGAAAGCAGCATGCATATGATAGTGCCTTTCTCTGCAGCTTCCTCGATAGAGAATAGCGTCTGACCCGGAACCCATCCGTCGGCAACAGCCTTGTCGTAGGTCTTGCCTTCACGCTGTCCAACAATGACGTTGAATCCATTGTCACGCAAGTTGCATGCCTGTCCGGGGCCCTGGATGCCGTAGCCGATGACGGCTATTGTCTCGTCCTTCAATACTTCACGTGCCTTCTCCAACGAAAATTCCTTGTTTGTGACAACCGTTTCGATAACGCCACCAAAATTCATTTCTGCCATAGTATAAAACGTTTTTGTGCGCAGCTCATCATAAGCCGCTGGTTATTATGATTTGATATATTGCTTATCTTTGGTCTGCAAAAGTATAAAATTAAAACGAAACCACCAAGAATAGTTTCACATATTTACAAATTTAACTTTGCTTCTGCATACTTCGACATCCCCCGAGGCGTCGGCCGGTGATTTCACGATGCGCACGCAAAACTCACCTTCTGCTGTTTCCTCGCGGTAAAACGACAGTTTGTCGCCCCCGTGGCTTTCCGCCACGTATGCTATCTCGAAGCGTTTCAGCCTGTGGGTTCTGTGCCATTCTATGTCAAACAGGTCTAAAACGTGCTCTATGTACTTCACCGAGTTGACGTGACCGTTTACGTCTACGTCGCTGTAACCGGTATCGATGGTACGCACAATCGACGCCTCGGCAGACATCTTGACGCGTGAACTCTTTTCAATGGGGCACTCCTTGCCTGTCTCTATCCATCCTTTTATCGCCCCGTCGTGTATCGCCAGTATGTCCTGGGGCTGCCTTGTGTCGGTGTCTATCATAGCCCACACACTGCGGCCATAGCCAAACACGCGCCTGTCTTCGCCCACAACGCGGAAGTTTCTGTTCGTAAAATACTTCATGGCACCCTCAACCCAGGTCTCAACGAAGAACTTGGTGTACTGCATCGGCATCTCTTCCATCTCCACGGCAAGGCGCGATAGCACCCACGTCTTGTGTATCGGGTTGAGGTAAGTCATGCCGAAGCCACGTTCAGTTGAATGGAAATCCGCTGCATTCAGCATGTGATTGCCAAGGTGAGACATAAAAAGGCGGTGCGAAAAGTCACAATGGAACGGCTCCGCCAAAAAGAGATACTTGCCTATTTTATCCATATCAATATAGTCAATGTTGTATAATCATGTCATTGTAATAATCAAGCTGTGCCGTGGCCGCCCAACCCCAGCGCCAGCGTTGCAGCCGCCCCACCCGCTGACAGCTACGTGCTGCCAGTGGCGTAAAGGGCCTCATCAACCGTCAACAGCGCCGGGCCGGACGTCAGGCACCGGCATTGTTGCCGGCCCCACGCCTCAGTTCGCGCTCCTCGAGGTATGTGCTCACCTCCTCCTGGGTGCTGCGTGTCACGGCGATGCGCCCCGAGCGGGTGTACTGCAACACACACCCGAAATCGTTGAGAGCGTGAAACAAGCTCATGATGTCTTCGGTCATGCCGTTCAACATCACAATAACGTAAGTAGGATTCACCTCAGCTATGTTTGCCCCATGCTTGCGTATGGTGCGCGAAACGTCCGGGTTTCCGAGCACGGTATCCGTAGACAGCTTGTACAAACCGGTCTCCCTGATAAACAACTCGTCGTCGGTGTAGTACTTAGCCTTTACTACATCAATCTTCTTTTCTATCTGTTTGGTTATCTTCTCTATCTGATCTTGGTCGCTCCATGCGGTTATCGTGTACTTATGCAGGCCCTCGATGCTCGATGCCGAGACGTTAAGGCTCTCTATGTTCACCTGCCTTCGCGTGAAGACAGCCGTTATCTGGTTAAGTATACCGGCAATGTTTTCAGAGTAGACCAGCAATGTATACAGTTTCTTTCCTTCCATATCTCATCATTTTATTTCCAACAACATCTCGTCAACACTCTTTCCCGGAGGCGTCATCGGCAGCACGTTGTCTTCTTCCTTTATTGCGCATTCAAGCAGATATGGGCCAGGCGTGGCAAGCATCCTGGCCACCTCGCCGTCCAATGCGGCCCTGTCTGTCACCAGCGAATATGCTATGCCGTAAGCATCGGCCACTTTTTCGTATACAGGGTTGAGCATCTTGGTGAACGACCTCTTCCCTTCGAAGAACATATCCTGCCACTGCCGCACGTTGCCAAGGTAATTGTTGTTCATCAATATCATCTTCACCGGCACCCGATTCTCCATGATCGTGCCCAGTTCCTGTATGCTCATCTGGAACCCTCCGTCGCCTGTGAACACACAAACGGTGCGTTCCGGTGCCCCGAAAGCAGCCCCCACGGCAGCCGGCAGCCCGAATCCCATGGTGCCGAGTCCGCCGCTCGTTACAATGGAGCGCTTACGGTTGTACCGGAAATACCGGCTTGCAAACATCTGGTTCTGCCCAACGTCGGTCACCAGCACGGCATCGCCGCCCGTAGCCTCGGCCACCGCGTTGACCACTTCGCCCATGAGCAGAGGGCCGTCAGCCGGGTGTATGGCCTTGCTTATCACCTTCTCATACTCCATGTCGTAGAGCCGGTCGAACGACTCGCGCCATGCGTGGTGGTCGTTTTTCTTGAGCAATCTCGTTATGGCAGGCAGTGTGACCTTGCAGTCGCCTATCACAGCCACGTCGGTCTTGACACATTTGTCTATTTCCGAGCTGTCGATGTCGAGGTGAATCACCTTTGCCTGCCTGGCATAAGTAGACGTCAGTCCTGTCACCCTGTCGCTGAAGCGCATGCCAATGGCAATAAGCACATCACACTCCTGCTCTTTCACGTTTGGCGCATAGTTGCCGTGCATGCCAAGCATGCCCACATTGAGCGGATGGCCCGTGGGCAACGCCGACAAGCCGAGCAGCGTACGGGCTGCCGGTATGCCCGCTTTCTCGATAAACTCAAGCAGTTCGTTATGGGCGTTGCCCAGCTCTACGCCCTGCCCCACCAATGCCAACGGTCGCTCGGCAGCATTGATCAATGCAGCCGCCTCGGCTATGGCGTGTTCGTCGGGCGTTGGGTAAGGCACATAGCTTCTCACAAAATCCACGTGTGCCGGTTTCCATTCGGCCATGTCAACCTGTGCATTCTTTGGGAAGTCGAGCACCACCGGGCCGGGCCGTCCCGACCGTGCGATATAGAAAGCGCGGCTCACTGCCCACGCAATGTCTTCCGGACGCCTTATCTGATAGCTCCATTTTGATATTGGCTGCGCCAAGCCCACGAGGTCAACCTCCTGGAAAGCATCAGTGCCAAGGGCCGCAATGCTCACCTGTCCGGCAATTACCACCATCGGTGTTGAGTCGAGCATGGCGTCAGCCACGCCGGTGAGCGTATTTGTTGCGCCCGGCCCGCTTGTCACTATGCACACCCCTACTTCGCCGCTCACCCTGGCAAAGCCTTCGGCGGCATGCGTTGCAGCCTGTTCGTGGCGCACCAGGATATGGTCGAATGCCTTGTTCTCTCCTCGTGTGTAATCATAGAGCACGTCGAACACAGGCATGATAGACCCTCCGGGATAACCAAAGATGGTCTTCACGCCCTCTTCCCTGAGCGCCCTAATCATTATTTCCGCACCTGATATAATTTCGTTTTGCATAATCCTTTTATTTAGAAATCAGACAAAGAAAACAGCCGATGGCTGCCTGTTGAAGCCACGACGGGCATGCGCCCGGCCGGTTCTGCCCAACAATGGCAATGCGCCCGGCCACAGCCACGGCGCATCACTCACTGCTGCACGGCCCAGGCCAACAGCCACGGCCGCCCAGCCATGAACCGGCCATTGCCGTTTTCAATCTTCGATAATCCTCACTCCGCCCTTGTCGGCCGAGCTGACGCTCTGCGCATAAGCCTTCAGGGCCTTCGACACCGTGCGCCGGCGCGTCATGGGGCGCTGCGGCCTTGCGGCCAGCTCTGCCTCGGTAAGCCTTACGTTGATGCTTCGGTTGGGGATGTCGATGTCGATGATGTCGCCGTCTACAATCTTGCCGATGTTGCCGCCGGCGGCAGCCTCGGGCGAGATATGGCCTATGCTGAGGCCGCTGGTGCCGCCCGAGAAGCGCCCGTCGGTAATGAGCGCACACTCAGTGCCCAGGTGCATGCTCTTGATATACGACGTTGGATAGAGCATTTCCTGCATGCCCGGGCCGCCCTTGGGCCCTTCGTGGGTGATGACCACGCAGTCGCCGCTCTTCACCCGCCCACCGAGTATTCCCTCGCAGGCATCTTCCTGTGAGTCGAACACGCGGGCCGGGCCCGAGAACCGCCATATCTTCTCGTCGACGCCGGCGGTCTTCACCACGCAGCCATCCTGCGCGATATTGCCGAAAAGCACTGCCAGTCCGCCGTCCTTTGTATATGCATGCTCTATGTCGCGAATGCAACCGCAGGCCCGGTCGGCATCCAACGACTCCCAGCGGGCGTCTTGGCTGCCCATGACCGTAGAGAACCTGTGCCCCGGGGCGCTGCCGTAGATGCGCTCTGCCTCGGCGTCGGGCGTGCCGTTGGTGATGTCGTAACGTTTCATCTGCTCGCCAAGTGTGTGTCTGTCAACGCGGTTTACATTGCCGTCTATCAGTCCTCCCTTGGCCAGTTCGTTCATTATGCCGAGTATGCCGCCCGCGCGGCCACACTCCTGCACACTGTATTTCTGGGTGTTGGGCGCCAACTTGCAAAGGCAAGGCACTCGGCGGCTAAGCTCGTCGATGTCGGTCATGGTGAAGTCGGCGCCGGCCTCTTGCGCCACGGCCAGCAGATGGAGCACTGTGTTGGTGCTTCCGCCCATGGCTATGTCGAGCGACATGGCATTGAGGAACGCCTGCCTCGTGGCTATGTTGCGCGGCAACACGCTCTCGTCACCATCCTCGTAGTATGCCATGGCGTTTTTTACAACCTGCCGGGCGGCGTCGCGGAACAGCTGAATCCTGTTTTTATGGGTGGCCAGTATGGTGCCGTTGCCGGGCAGGGCCAGTCCGATGGCCTCGGTGAGCGAGTTCATTGAGTTGGCGGTGAACATGCCCGAGCAACTGCCGCAGCCCGGACAGGCGCAACCCTCAAGCTCGGCCACCTCATCGTCGCTAACAGACGGGTCGGCGCCTTTCACCATTGCCGTTATCAGGTCGGCATTCTCGCCGCGCCAGCGCCCGGCCTCCATGGGGCCGCCCGAACAGAACACGGTGGGTATGTTGAGCCTCATCGCAGCCATGAGCATGCCCGGCGTCACCTTGTCGCAGTTGGAGATGCAAATCATCGCATCCGCTTTATGGGCGTTGACCATATACTCCACTGAATCGGCTATGATGTCGCGGCTGGGCAATGAGTACAGCATGCCGTCGTGGCCCATGGCTATCCCGTCGTCGATGGCTATCGTGTTGAACTCGGCGGCGTAGCATCCCATGGACTCAATCTCGCTTTTTACTATCTGGCCTATCTCGTGCAAATGCGTATGACCGGGCACAAACTGCGTGAATGAGTTGACTATGGCTATGATGGGACGCCCGAACTGCTCGCGCTTCATGCCCGAAGCCACCCACAGGGCACGCGCGCCGGCCATGCGGCGACCCTCGGTACACACTGCGCTTCTCAACTTATGCTTCATATTTCGTGTATGTTTTTAATTTCTACCGTAGTTTGATGCAAAGTTAGCCTTTTATATTTTAATATGCAAAAAAATATTCAATTAAATGCCATATTACTGCAAATTTATAACCATATACCGCATATTGATAACAAAATGCAACCATACTACATCTTCTAATATATAAAATAAGAGAAGGGGGAAGTAAGAATTAAATATTAAGTATTAAGAATTAAGGAGGAAGATTCAAGGGAATGGGAAGACAATGGGGCAAAAGAAGAACATTCAAGAATTAAAAATTATGAGTTAAAAATTAAAGCACGGGGAAACGACGTTGGCAAGTTCGCTCGGCCGGATGGATGAGGGCAAGCATGCAGGGGGATGAACCGGAAACTTAAGACTACGTATCGTGAGTGCTACATTTTTTTGAATGCATGACAAAACAAATCGGGCAAACAGACTGGAAACCATGGCCGGAAAGGTGACGGCAACCACCGAAAAGAGCAAAACCGCAGGGAAATCTTTATGAAACGGCATGTTCGGCATTGCAATACGTGCCATACTGCATTGCTTAACCACATGTCTTGAACTGTCATCCGGCTTGTTTTGCATGCCTGAATGCGACAAATAGTTGAGTTTACATCCATGTTTCGACCAACAACAAAATTCGCATCTGGACTTGTCGGCACTCAAAGCGAAGCATTACAACTGATTTACAGGCACTTACATTTATGCGACCAATACTCGCGCATTTGCGCGAAACAAAGCCGCCAATACATAAACGTTGCTCACGCAGGTGTTAATACTGCCCCGGGCATACCGCATTAGGGGTGGGCTATGCCCAAAAAAACTCATCATCAGACGTGGATTTTATGATAAAAGAAGTATATTTGCAACATCAAAAGCAAACAACAAAAACATGGGCATCCCACCAACACACAACGACGAGGCCCCTAAAGCGAACCAATAGCGCGCAACTTAAAACAAACGAACAATGAAATCAAACTACTTCTACAAGACAATGGCCGTGGCGGCGGCCGCTCTCTGCACACTCTCAGCCATGGCAAAGAGGCCACGGGTGATAGATAATCCTGAGTGCATGGCAAACAGCACCGACAACACACTTACCGTGACGCGCATCGAACTGAGCGACACGGCCACCGTGGTTTCGTTTCACGCCAAATACAAACCGGGCTGGTGGATTCGCCTGTCGCGCTCTACGGTGCTGGTAGACGACGCGGGGCGGCGGTATGCCACGCGCTGCGGAATAGGCATCGGGCTAAGCAAGAGGTTCACGATGCCCAAGTCTGGCGAGGCCGACTTCAAGGTTTCGTTCGAGCCGCTGCCTCTGTCCACACGCTACATCGACATGATAGAGGGGCCTAACGACTATAAGATATGGGGCATACACGAGCGGGGAGAGAAGCCGCTGGGCAAGGATGCCACTGCCATAACGCCCGACACCGCCCTGCAGATTGCCGACGAGGCTGCTTTTTTCCGCCGCGGCACGGGCGTTGTGCGCGGCCGCTTCGCCGGCAAGCACCCCACCATAATAAACCACTACGGCTACAACGCCATCATGCACACGGAGACGCCGAAGGTGTTTGAAGTGGCCTACGACGGCACGTTTACGGCCACGCTGCCGGTAGAATGCCCAACGCTCGACTATCTGAACAATGACAACAGCAAATACTACTTCTACCTCTGCGCAGGCGACACCATCGACGTGACCATCAACGAGGACAACACCGTGAGCTATGCCGACGGCACGCGCCACCAGAGGCTGCTCACCCTGCTGTCAAACTACAGCCCCGACATGTCGCTCGACTACCACCACATGAATACATTGGCCGACTCGCTGACCTTTGCCGACTATTCAAAAGCCATCGTAAGCGGCACGGAGCAACGGATGGCCTTTGCCAACTACCTGATTGGCAAATACGGCCTCGACACGGAAGAGGCTCACCTGCTGCGCACGATTACGCGCATGAGGTGCTGCATGTTCATATCTTGGTTTAAGGAGAACGACACGGACACCACCGCCACAAGCGACATGAACCCGGCCAACTATGCCTTCATGCGCTATATGGGGCTGGAAGATCTCACCTGTTTCTCGCTGCCATTTGAACTCTATTTCCTGCAAAACCGTTACGAATACTGCAAACCAATAGCATACAAACGCATCCCGGGCAAACCCGCCAACAGGCTGGAATGGGCAGACGACAGCAGGCGCATGGCCATAGATGAAGCCATATTCGGTCTCGGCCACCCATCGAAGCTGCTCCAACTAATATGGCTCAACGAGGAATATTACACAAGGGCTGTGTATGACAAAGACCCGGAGCGAGGCTCAACGCTCATAGACAGCCGCAGGCAACTGCTCGTTTCGCCATTTCTTAGGGCGCGGCTCGACAGTCTGCAGCGCCGGCTGGACAGTAGGGCCAAGGCCACATACGCCCTGCCCAAAGGCCGCGCCTCCGACGCGTTCAACGCCATAGTGAAGCCATATCGAGGCAAAACGGTCATTGTCGACTTCTGGGCCACCACGTGCGGGCCGTGCGTTGCCGAGATAGAAGCATCCCGGAAGCTTCGCGACTCCATAGCGGCCATGCCCGGCGTAGAGCTGGTGTTCATCACCAACGAGCGCCAGACATCCGACAAGTCTTACAAGGAGTTCACAGCAAAATACCTGAACGGCGAAGAATCTTACCGCATACCCTACGACGACTGGCTACGGCTCATGGCACTGTTCAAGTTCAACGGCATACCTCACAAGGAAATAGTGACCCCCGACGGACGCATCGCCAACATGGAGCCGCCACAATTATATCACGGGGAGCATGCCCTGCGGGAAATCAAGAGAATGGCACGCAAACTCAGAAAATGAACACGCCGGGATGCAGGCGGATGGACTTTCTGCCACCATCGACCTCTTTCCTGCGTGAAGAATGGGCCGCCATTGGCCGCCACAAGAGGGCAATCCGCCGCTCAGGTCTTACATAAATCACACTCATACCCACTTGCGGCAATCAAGGGAAAAGGGCGCCGACTGCCCACCTACACCTTTGCCGACACGCCGACAGCCACAATGACATATTCCGAATGCCTTAAACCAAAATCGGCCATCAGACAGCCGGCGGCATGCTTTTGATGCTTTTCCCGGCCTTAAATGTGCATTCGTCGTGCTATCGGCATTTTGCCGGCCGCTTTGGCCCAGCGTTGCCCGCCACGCCTTAGGCAAAGGCGGCTGCCCATCTGCACGGCATCATAACAAAATCCCCTCGGCCTCCATTGACTGCTTCAGGGTTAACTACGTCCTAAACGCCCGGTAGAAAAATCCGTCGCCATTTTACTTAACATCTACGAGAGCCATGCGTATATAATACAGATGACAACTGAGGAGTTCGAACATACGGCAATACTGTTGCGCCCACGCCTGGTAAGCATAGGGCGCGACTTCTTCGGCCACGGCAACGAGGCCGAGGACGTGGCGCAGGAGACGCTTGCCCGGCTGTGGGTTATGCGCGGCAGGCTTGGCTCCCGGCCCGGCATCGAACGCCTCGCCGTGCGCATGGCCAGGAACATCTGCGTGAGCGAGTGGCGCAAACAGAAAGTAAGGCGCACCGCCGACATCAGCGTGGCCGCATCGGCAAGAGCCGAACAACATGCAGCAATGGACGAAGCCGACGGCCAACGCCTGCTTGCCGAAGCGGTTAACCTGCTTTCGCCAACTGAGAAAAAGCTGTTCAGGATGCGCCAGGAGCTCGGCATGGACTTGTCGCAAATGGCCATTGTGACCGGCATAAAGCCCCGCTCGATAAGCGCAATGCTGAGCGCGGCCAGGCAGAAGGTGTTCAGATACATAAAAAGACATGGAGGAACAGACCTATGAACGACATCCACCAACTTGCACAACGGTTTCTCGACGGGCTGACAACGACCGAAGAGGAACGGCGGCTGCACGAACTGCTACGGCAAGACGATGCCCCCGATGAACTGCGCGCCCTGCTGCCCATGCTCGAGAAGCCCAACCTCGGCCACTATGCCGACCTCTGGCTGACTGAAGACGAGACCGAGACATACCGCGACATAGTAAGGCAACGCAAGCTGCGCAAGGCACTGCGGTGGGCAACGGCAGCTGCGGCAATGGCCGTGGTTGCCATAATGCTGACCGGAAAGCCCGGCAACGGCCACGAAAAGGTGTTCACCCATACCGACACCGTGGGCATGCAACTGATGAAACCAACACATGCCATGGCACTGACCAAACCAGACGGCACGTCAGCAGACAAAGCCATACACCACGCAGACCCACGGGGCACCGGGCCGAAAAGTGCCCGACAATACGCCCGAAAGCCGTCGGCAACAGTCGACAGCACGCCCAAAGGCACACAGAATGCAGACAGCCTGGACTACTATCTCGCCCGGCTTGAGAAGGAACTCGACCGCGTGGGCGATTCTGTCTATACGGCCCAAGTGGAGAAGATGATACGCACCGACGCCCGCTTGCAGGAAATCATCAACAGGAAACTGCTCGACTATTTGCTTGCACCCGACAATGACAATGCCAAAAACAACATGACAACAACCAGAAACGACACGGAACAATGAAAGCAAAGATCTGCATGACAATGGCACTGGCCGCCGTTTGCACCATGGGCGCAGCCCAGACACAACGCGCCATCGACGACATAGACAAGGAAATAGCAAGGCTTGAACGCTCGGACGAACTGCAGACGCGCCGGGCCGACAACGCCAATGCCTTCTTCAATGCCAAGCTCTATAATCAGCAAAAGGCCGGCAACCGCCAGGCTCCGCACATTCAAGACTGCAAAACGCTTTATTTTAAATATCTTTACAAAGTGGGCGACACTGCTGCCGCCCCATTGTTGCCGAATTGCATCGGGCGCCTGGAACGGGCATTGAAACGAAATGCCGGCCTTGCGTCGCAGACGTTGATTCACGATGCCGACCCTTCGGGCATCAGCTCGAGTGAGATTGATGGATTGACCTACGCCTACTCTGACAGCATTGGCGGGGTGACGGCATATTCATATCCGCTCGACAATCTGTGCAACTATGCCACAATGACTTTCTGCGGCAGCGACAGCGTGCGCACCAACTATATGTTTGCCTGGAAACCGCAGCTCTTCACAGACATGGAGTCGAGGCGTTTCTGCACCATCGACGGCTATATTGCCAAACTGGCCGGAAAAGACTGGCAGGCAAACAGCTATATCGACTTCAACGAAAGCGGCTCGGAACAAAAGGTATACGACGTGGATGAAACGGAGAGGATAGACACCATGACCGGCGACATTGCCGTAAGCCAGGTGAAGATGCTGGCAGAGAAGTTCCGAAAAAGCATGGCCAAAGGCAACTACAAGCAGTGTGATGCCATAGCGTTCGTGATGAGGAGGCTCGCCGAAAAGTTTGACGGCACGCTTACAACCGAACAATATGACTCGATAAAGCGAAATGTTTGGTCGATGGAAGAAACCGGCAACAGTCAGAGAAACAAGGCTCTTATGAGAACAGTGTCGGCCTTCAGAAGGAAGACGGAGCAAAAAACGGAGAAGCCATACAGGTCGCAAAGCTCTGACCTCGCAATGTCCACGCGCTCAAGGCTTGGCAAAAGGTTATGCCCGCCGGAAGAGTTTATGGTTGTCTCCGAGTTCATGGGATACCCGCAAATGTGCAATGATGAACCCACAATCGCCGTCAGAATCATCGGAACTGCGGCTGATGAGGACTCAAAGATATTCGTTGGCGGATTGGCACCCGACAAGACTTTCGCCGTGCCAACCGATAAGCGAGGGTTCCGTTTCTGCAAGGACAGGGTGAGAAACTCGCTCGTCTGCATCACCGACGGCAGCAATACTTACTATGCTTTTGCCGACACCGTGACGATAAACGTAGACATGAGGCGCGGCATAACATCTGCCTCTGAGACCAACATGAAACTGATGGCGGTGCAAGACTCGCTGAAAGCATTCGACACCGAGGCCATGAAATACTCCACAACCATAGACGGCAGGTTGACAGTGACCGACAGTGCGGGCTTTGCCCGACTGATGCGGCGGCTCGACAAGTATGTAATGGCAACAATAAAGGCCAACAGCGACAATGCCGTACACCTGTTCCTGCTGTACAATTATTATTTCAGGATGAGCCAAGACGAGCTGGCACCCTATGTAGATTCGACCGGGCGCTACGCCTCAAACCTGCTTATGCAGCCGGCAGCGAAATACTTTAATGACAACGAAAAGCTGAAACCCGGCACAAAACTGGCCGACACCGAATGCTGGGACACCGACGGCAACAAACGCAACACGGCTGAATTTCGCGGCGACGGGTATACTTTGCTTTACCTGTACTATCCCCAAAACAGGGACGGACGGCGCGGAGCAGAGATCGTCAGGCAGCTTTACGACCGCTATGGCGGCAAGGGCCTGGACATAGTGTGCCATGCCTTCACGTTCGGGTTCAATGGCGACTTATGGCGGTGGTACATAAGACGCAACGGCATGGAGCGCTTGACCAACATCTTCGGGGGCAACTTTGCGGCTCTGAACCACGTGAACGCAATGCCGACAGCGATAATATTAGACAACGAAGGGCGCATAGTTGACAGCTGCCACTACGGCCCCGGACTGGTGGAAAAGGTGAACCGGATTATGGAAAACCGCCCAACGGCCCAACGACCATGACCTAATGCCGTTGCGCAAGCCGTGCCCCGCCACTGCCGCTACCATGGCATTGGGGGCCACCTGGGCCCACCATGGCCTGCAGCCACAAGGCTGCGGGCTCGCCCGCCACCCATTTTCGACTGCCACCACCATTATGAAAGCTTTTTCACACACACAATACCAAAGGTTAGATTTTTATTAGTAACTTTGCAAAATAGAACATTCTAATAATCAAAACATAATGAGAGACAAGATTCTGACCATTGCGCTGGCCGTGGCAACAGCCGCCGTAGCGCAGACGCGGAGGGAGATTACGCTGACCGATGGATGGCAGTTCTCACGCGACAAGGCCGAGTGGCAAACCGTTAGCGTGCCCCACGACTGGGCCATCAGCGGCCCGTTCGACAAGAAATGGGACTTGCAGACGGTGGCAATTGAGCAAAACAACGAGAAGGTGGCAACGGAGAAGTCGGGCCGGTCGGGCGCGCTGCCGTGGATTGGCGAAGGCCATTACAAGCGCACACTGGCCATACCCGAGGGCTACAGCAAGGCCGAGCTGGTGTTCGACGGGGCGATGGCCGAGCCGACAGTGACCATCAACGGACAGAAAGCCGGCTTTTGGCCGTATGGATATAATGCGTTCAAGATTGACATAACGCCATACATCAAGGCCGGCGACAACCAAATGGAGGTCGACCTGAACAACCTTGAGGAGAGCAGCCGATGGTATCCCGGGGGTGGAATCTACCGTCCTGTCACACTGATACTGACCGGCAAGGAGCGGATTGCCACCTGGGCAACGTTCGCAAGGACTGCCAAGATAGACGGAAAGAAGGCATACATAGACGTAGACACAAAGGTTGAAGGCATCGACGCCACCGACAAAGCCGGGGTGGAGATAACACTTTACGACCGCAAAGGCTACGTGGCAGCTGCAAGCAGATGCGACATCGAGGCCGACGGAACGGTGAAGACCCAGCTGGACGTGGACAAACCGGAGCTGTGGTCGCCCGAATCGCCATACCTCTACAAGCTCACCACGCGCCTGTATAAAGGCAACATACTGATGGACGAGCAGACAATGAACTTCGGTATACGCACCGTGAGCGTAACAAAGGAAGGCGGATTCCAACTCAACGGGCAGACACGGAAAATAAAGGGAGTGTGCCTGCACCACGACTTGGGCCCGCTCGGTGCCGCAATAAACAAGGCCGCGCTGATAAGACAGATAAAAATGATGAAGGAAATGGGCTGCGACGCAATACGTACGGCACACAACATGCCTTCGACAATGCAGATGGACGTGTGCGACTCGCTCGGGATGATGGTCATGGCCGAGAGCTTCGACATGTGGAAATACCCCAAGTGCAAGAATGGCTACTGCCGCTTCTTCGACGAATGGGCCGAGAAAGACATTACCAACCTTATCCTCAACCATCGCAACCACCCGTCTATCATAATGTGGAGCATTGGCAACGAAATACCCGAACAGGGCATGAGGGGAGGTGCCGAGACGGCCAAGAGGTTGCAGGACCTGTGCCACAAGCTCGACCCCACGCGCACGGTGACGCAGGGAATGGACCGTGTGGACAACGCAATGAAGACTGGTTTCGCCGGGGTGATGGACGTTCCGGGATTCAACTACCGCCTTCACAAGTATGAAAAAGGACTGAAAGAGTTGCCGCAGGGCTTCCTGCTCGGCTCTGAGACGGCGTCGACGGTAAGCTCGCGGGGCGTCTACAAGTTCCCCGTTGACATTGCCGCAGGCAAGAAGTACGCCGACGGGCAATGCTCGGGCTACGACGTTGAGCACTGCTCATGGAGCAACCTGCCCGACGACGACTGGCGTTGGCAAGACGATTATGACCAAGTCATCGGCGAGTTTGTGTGGACAGGATACGACTATCTGGGCGAACCTACGCCCTATGACGAGTATTGGCCCAGCCGCAGCAGCTACTTCGGGATATGCGACTTGGCCGGACTGCCCAAAGACCGTTACTATCTCTACCGCAGCAAATGGAACAAGGAGGAGCACACAACGCATCTGCTGCCCCATTGGACGTGGCCCGGCCGCGAGGGAAAAGTGACGCCGGTATACTGCTACACCGACGGCGTGGAGGGCGAACTGTTTGTCAACGGCAAGAGCCAGGGGCGCATTAGGAAGAACAAGGAAGGCCGCCTTGACCGCTACCGCCTGCGCTGGAACAACGTGAAATATGAGCCGGGAGAAATCAAAGTCGTCACTTACGACGCCAACGGAAACAAAATAGGAGAGCAAAGCCGACGTACCGCCGGAAAGCCGGCGCAGCTATTGCTGAGCGCCGAATGCCAGACGGCAAGCCAAACGCCAACACTCAAGGCAGACGGAGAAGACATGGCATTCGTCACTGTCACCATGGCTGACAAGGAGGGGACGCCATGTCCGACGTCCGACAGCCAACTGACGTTCACCGTCGAAGGCGATGGCGCGTTCCAGGCAGCCTGCAATGGCGACGCAACATCGCTCGAGCCGTTCACCAAACCGCAGATGAAGCTCTTCAACGGACAGCTGGTGGTCATCGTGCGCAGCACAAAACAGGCCGGGAAATTGACACTTACAGTGACCGACAAGAAGCATAACATAACCAAATCGATAGACATCAAGACTATCTGACGGCAAAGCCTGCCAAGCCAAGACACCTCGACAGGCAACCAACACCCAAAGGAACATCCCGCTCACCGAGTCAATTGACCGTGTAAGCGGGATGTTTTAATTCAAAACAGAATGACGACCAACATGGTCATGCGTACCATCCGGAGATGTTGACCATGGACTGATAACGCTCGTCGAAATCCTCGTTGTAGTGATTGTCCAGCTCATAGAACTCTTCATTGTACGATTTTCTTCTTGGCTTCATAGTCTGTTCCTCCATCAGGCCCTCCGTCTCTATCGGACCCTGTTTAGTTAACACTGCAGATGCGAGACCACATCCTCATTGGCAAATATAGTCATTTTATGGTTTAAGACGCGCATCTGATAGCATTATTTCACGCTCATTAATCCTTATTACGATTTATGCAGTTCTGCAATGTCCCACCAAACGCAACATGGCAGCAAAGCAATTGGCAGGTGAAACGGCACGCCTGCATCGACCGAAGAGAGCAAACCGCCCTACACTCCCCACAGCCACTAAGTCCCAAACGCCCAAAACGGGCATGAAAAACCCCGCCGGCCATCAGGCCGACGGGGGCGTATCCCAAAACAAAAATTTACCCTTTTCTTTATTCGGCGGACAAAACTATTTGCCGCTACGGCTCTAACTATTGCTTGCTAATATCCGTAAAAGTAACCACTCTGTTGAAATCTACCTCGTCGAATAGCTCGTCTGTGGCTCCCATGCCCCTTACGCTGATGCGTGAGGCAGCCACGCCGTAACGCTTGACAAGCGCATCCTTGACAGCATTTGCACGTGCTTCAGAGAGCTTCTGGTTCAGTTCCTTGCTGCCTTCCGGCGAAGCATATCCCTTGATAAGTATCCTTGCGTCCTTGTGGTTCTTCATATATGTAGCCACCATCGACACACTTGCGTATTGTGCGGCATCGATATTGCTCTTTCCCTGGCGGAAAATGACAGTAGGCTGGAGCACGTTCTCGTCTTTCTTCACAACCACCGTAGGCTTCTGCTGCTTGGCTGCTGCGAGCTGAGCCTGCAGGTCTGCTATGGTGTTGCGGTCGTTGGCGATGACGCCTTCCTTCTCTTCATTGGCGGCGCGCAACCTGTTTATCCTGTCGTTCAGACCGTCAATCTCAGCCTGGTCGCGCAATTCTGCAATCTTGAAATTATGTGTCCCGTTGCTGTTGGCAAACTTGTAGTTCACTCCCACGAGCACTCCCAAGGCAGAACGGTCTACATTGAACTGTGTCTTCGTGCCGTTATCAAGCGCATAAGTGATGTTCGGCTCAATGTAAACCTGCCAGTCCTTGCGTGCACCGAGATTGAAGGCGAAGTCCAATCCCAGCTTTGAGGTGAACGCATTGCGCTCGTAGACGTCGGCACTCTCTGTGCTGAAGACGTGGCCCCAGCCCAGTCCATAGACACCGATAACCTCAAACAAGCGCGGCTCGCCGGTGTAACCGCCAAACCAATTGCTGAAGTTTGTGGTTCCCAACAACGACACATTGGTGCCCTTGACAAACGTCCCGAGAGGGCGCTGCATGCTCGCTTTATTGTTGAAATAAGCCTCGCCTTCGATTGCAAAACCAAATACCGGCGTAAAATAGCGCCCTATGCGCAAACCGGCCGAAGGGTTGAGGTTCTTGAATATGGCCGTGTGTGTGGTCTTAGCGTTTAGACCTGTGTTGACTCCCAAATACCAATTGTCAAAAAACTTGCTGTCTTCGACTGTCTGAGCAGATGTAGTTTGTGCAGCCAATGCGACTGCAGCAAACATTAATAATAACTTTTTCATACCTATAATTTTTATCTATTAATGCAGGGTATTGTATCCCTTGCTACATGCAATATTAGTTTAAAAAGTCGATTGCGCCAAATGTTTAGGCCCCAAAAAATCCGTTTTAAGACAAATACCACCATTTAGAACTATTTATAAGCCATATCGATGGTTGGCAATTCGGCCCTTTCGGATTTTTATTGTAACTTTGCCTACGCAATGACTAAGATTATAATGATAACCGGAGGGCAGCGTTCCGGCAAGAGCCGATATGCCGAAAGCCTGGCGCTGAGCCTCAGCCCGACGCCCGTTTACATGGCGACGGCGCACATCTGGGACGACGAGTTCCGCCAGAGGGTGGCCAAACACAAGCAGAGGCGCGGCCCGGAATGGACCAACATTGAGGAAGAGAAGCACCTGAGCCGCCACGACCTCAGCGGCAGGGTGGCCGTGGTAGACTGCATCACGCTGTGGTGCACCAACTTCTTTTTCCGCCGCGACAGGGCCGAATGGGAGCAACCGTCGGTCGACGAGGCCCTGGGCGCCCTGAAAGACGAGTTTGACCGGCTCACGCGGCAAGACGCGACGTTTATCTTCGTGACCAACGAGATTGGCTGGGGCGGCGTGAGCGAGAACGCCATACAGCGGCGTTTCACCGACCTGGAGGGCTGGATGAACCAGTATGTCGCGTCGAAAGCCGACGAAGTGGTGCTCATGGTGAGCGGCATACCGGTAAGGATAAAATGAGAGCAAGGCGCGCCAAACAAGTTTGCGCGGCCGGCAAGTCAATGCAAAAAAACATATACAGACATGAGAAAGTTTAACATCGAGAGGCCTGACAGGCGCATTGAAGACTCCATACGCCACAAGATTGACAACCTGAACAAGCCCAAAGGCTCGCTTGGCAGGCTGGAAAGCATTGCCATGCAGATATGCCTGATAGAGCAAACGCTGCACCCCACACTGCACAAACCGCAACACATACTGCTCGGCGCCGACCATGGCATAGAGCGCGAAGGCGTGAGCGTGTCGCCGCGCGAGGTGACATGGCAGCAGATGGTCAACTTCACCAAGGGCGGCGGAGGCGTTAACATGTTTTGCAGGCAGCACGGGTTCAAACTGCACATTGTAGACATGGGCGTCGACCATGACCTCGGAGGATACCCCGCGATAACCGACAGGAAGATTGCCCGCGGCACGGCCGATTTCCTTTACGGCCCGGCCATGAGCTTGGAACAGATGGACAAGGCCGTCGAAACCGGTGACGAACTGGCCGCAATGTGCCTTGACGAGGGCTCCGACATCATCTGCATAGGCGAGATGGGGATAGGCAACACTTCGGCATCGAGCGTATGGATGAGCGAGCTCGGGGGCGTTGCGCTCGACGAATGCATAGGGGCCGGGGCCGGACTCGACAGCCCCGGACTGGCGCACAAGCGCAAAGTGCTGGCCGAGGCCACCGGGCGCTACCACCGATGGAAACCCGACGCCGGCGTGACCGACTGCATTCGATACTTCGGAGGCTTCGAGATGGTTGCCGCCGTGGGGCTCATGCTCGGCGCCGCCGAACGCCGCCTGGTTGTGATGGTCGACGGATTCATAATGTCGGCCTGCGCCCTTGCCGCCACAAAACTGGTTCCGGAAGCCCGCGACTACATGATATTCGGGCACCAGGGCGACGAGAACGGCCATCGCAGGCTGCTGCAGCTGCTGCACGCCGAGCCCCTGCTGCAGCTCGGCATGAGGCTCGGCGAAGGCACAGGGGCGCTCTGCGCTTTCCCGATAATAGACAGTGCGGTTAGAATGATGAACGAAATGAACGACTTTGAACATGCAAATATCACTAAATACTTCTAAATGGTACGACAACCTTTGGGCTGCCTTGATCTTCTTCACGCGCCTGCCGCTGTGGCGAATCCACCAGCCTCCGCGCCAGTGCTACCGCGCCGTGGTTGAGTACTGGCCATTGGTGGGGTGGCTCACCGGCGGCATCACGGCTGCCGTCATATTCTTCGGTCACCATGCAATGCCGTATTCCGTGGCAATATTGCTGGCCGTGGCCATACGGCTGCTGCTTACAGGCGCGCTGCACGAAGACGGGTTGTGTGACTTTTTCGACGGTTTCGGCGGCGGAGGCACCGATCGCAACCGCATACTCGCCATAATGAAAGACTCGCGGACAGGCACTTACGGTGTGGTGGGCCTGGTGGTCTACGAACTGTTGCTTGTGGCCTCGCTCCTCTCATTGCCACCCATGGTGGCGGCGCTCACGGTATTCGCTGCCGACCCTTTTGCCAAGATGGTGGCCGGGCAGGTGATAATGATGATGCCTTACGCACGCACCGAAGAAGAGTCGAAGGCCAAGACCGTATACCGGCGCCCCGGCATCAAGGCCGGAGTGGGCATGGCCCTGCAGGGATTGCTGCCCATGGCGGCATTCATCTACCTAACCAGGGGCTACACCGACTGGCAGTATGTGATATTCATGCCGTGCCTGGTGATGTACGCTCTCTACCTGCTTATATGGCACCGACTGCGCGGATACACCGGCGATTGCTGCGGGGCGATGTTCCTTCTCGTAGAACTGACGGTATACATCACCGTGAGCTGCTGCTACAGCCAATACTGAACAACATAACATAGAACCGACAGATGGAAGTGATACTAATCAGGCACACCCACGTGGGTGTGGAAAAAGGCACGTGCTACGGATGGACCGACGTGCCCGTGGCCGACACTTTTGAAGAAGAGGCCGCCGTGACAAAGGCCAACCTCGCAAGGTTTGAACCGTTCGACCGGGCATACTCGTCGCCGCTGACGCGCGCCACCAAACTGGCGGCTTACTGCGGCCACGCCGACGCCACCACCGACCCGCGCCTAAAGGAAATGAACATGGGCGAATGGGAGATGCAGAAGTTTGACGAGATAAAAGACGAAAACCTGCAAAAATGGTATGATGACTACATGCACTTGGCACCGACCGGGGGCGAAAGCTTTCCTGAACTGTACAGCCGAGTGGCCGACTTCCTCGACGAACTGCGCCGCAAAGACTACAGCAGGGTGGCTGTGTTTGCACACGGCGGGGTGCTGATTTGCGCCGGCATCTACGGCGGACTGTTCCCTGCCGAAGGCTGCTTCGAGCATCTTGTAGACTGCGGCGGCATAGAGCGCATAGAGATTTAGCCAAAGGGCACGGCCGGGTGAAGGCCGGGCTACCGCACTATCGATTTATTTACAAAACGCCATGGCGAGGCAATACAGGCCGTTCGGCATTCCCGAACGGCCTGTATTGTTGGCCAAAACGGCACATATTGCACGCCCAAACGGCACAAATTGAGACGGCAGACTGCTGTAGCGGGCCAACCAACTGAACCTCAACGGATTGCGCAACGTGGCAAACTCAGAGACAAATCATTACAAAACAATCGTCCGTGGCGGCTGCCGCGCATGGCTTTTCTATGGTCAAGAGCCTTGCAAATGGGCAGGATACGCCTCCGACCAGCAGCAGACAGGCTTGCAAGCGTCATAGGCCGGCTGCACTACGATGGCCCGCGAAAAGCATTTACGCCACATTCCAAACGCGGCAAAGGCCGCAATATGCGGCGTAGTTGGGCAGACCAAAGCCGTCAAACGGCGGGGCATTGCCCTGTCGGATTGGGGCTGTGAAGAGGCACCACCATAATTTTCCAACACGAAAGACCAACCGAAGACATCGACTAAACATATTGGCCGACTTCTGTCCACGGCCGCCAAGCCTGACAATGGCCCGACCGCCCACGGCTGAGACTGTGCATCCGGCCGACTAACCAACGCCACACCTCATGGCTCATCCCGCCGCAGCCTCTCTACAAACCTGTCGACAGACTGCATCTGCGACGGTATGTCGATGCCCTGCGGGCATTTAGAGGCACACCGGCCGCAGCCGATGCAATGGGCGGCCTGGCGTAGGCGGGGCACACTGCGGTCGTAGCCAATGAGGAAAGCGCGGCGTGCCTGCCCATATCCGTCGTGCCGGCTGCTCTCGGGCAGCATCCCGTTGTTGACGCATTTGTTGTAATGCAGGAATATAGCCGGTATGTCTATGCCGTAAGGACAGGGCATGCAATACTTGCAATCGGTGCATGGTATGTAACGGTTTCCGGCCATCCGCACCGCAACATCCTCTAAAAAGCCCTGCTCTTCTACCGATAGCGGCTCGAGAGGCGAACAGGTAGACAGGTTGTCTTTTAGGTGTTCCATGTATGTCATGCCGCTCAATACGGTCAGGACGCCCGGCAGCGAACCTGCAAAGCGCATTGCCCACGAAGCGGCGGTGTGCCCGGGGCGCTTTTGTTTCATGTCGGCCAGCACGTCCTGGTCTACATTTGCCAGCCTGCCCCCGAGCAAAGGTTCCATCACAAAGACCGGTATGTTGCGCCGGGCCAGCTCGCCATACAAATACTCAGCGTTGGCGTTGTCGCCCAAAGCAGCCTGCCAGTCGGAGTTGTATGCCGCCGCATGCCGCCAGTCGACATAGTTTAGCTGTATCTGAACAAAGTCCCAATGAATGGTGTCGTGCATGTCCAACACCCGTTTGAACACGTCGATATCGCCGTGAAACGACCACCCGAGATGTCGGATGCGCCCATGCTCGCGCTCTGCCAGCAGAAAGTCGAGCATGCCGTTGGCCACAAAGCGCCGTTCGAACATGTCCATGCCCACGCCACCAATGGCGTGCAAAAGGTAATAGTCGATGTAGTCAACCTGCAGGTCGGCAAGAGAACGGCGGTACATTGCCGTCATGTTCTCTGGCGAAAGGTCGTCAGAGGCATACATCTTGGTGGCCACGAGATAGCTGTCGCGCGGATGGCGCTTCAACGCAATGCCCGTTACCCGCTCCGACCACCCCTGGCAATAGATGGGAGCCGTGTCGAAATAGTTGACGCCATGCCCCATGGCATAGTCCACAAGGCGGTTTACAGTGTCTTGGTCTATGGGGCAACCGTCGGCCGAAGGCTCGGCAGCGGGCGGCCACCTCATGCATCCATATCCCAAAACAGATACAGCCCGTCCGGTCTTTGGGTCTGTCCGGCAAGTCATAGGGCCGTGGCCAGGCCTGTCGCCATCACCCTTCCGCACACACGAGGGGGCTCCTGCCAATACCCCCGCCAGCCCCAGCTGCTTCAGGAACGTGCGACGTGAAATGCGCCCATTTGTCTCGATGTTTGTCATAGCCGTATGTTTTCATGTAAGTTTCCTGTATTCCGAAGGCGTTATACCGGTCTTCCTCTTGAACAGCCGGTTGAAGTGCTGCGAGTATTCAAAGCCCAACCTATATGCCACCTCGCTCACCGACAACTGCGTGTTGGCCAGCAACACCTTGGCGCAATCAACCAAATAAGCATGAATGTGCTGCTTGGTGTTCATCCCCGTCTGGCTTCTCAACAGGTCGCTGAGGTAATGGGGCGACATGTTGAGTTCGCTGGCGACGGCGCTGACGGACAGGAACTCGCCACGACGCTCGTCGAGATGCTGCCGAAACATGCGCTGCACACGCACCAGTATGTCGGGTTCGGCGTTGCTGCGCATACGGAACTGGCGGTCGTAGAAGCGCTCGGCATAGCAGAACAGCACGTCGAGCTGCGCAACTATGATGTCCTGCGTGTGCCGGTCTACGCCTTGCAGGTATTCGCCTTCAATGCCATCCATGATGCCTTCCACCGTTTTCCGCTCACTGTCAGAGATGTGCAACGTCTCGTCCACTTCGTAAGAGAAATACCTCAAGCGAAGTATCTTTTCACCCAACGGATATTTCCGCACGAAGTCGGGATGGAATGCCAGCAGCCACCCCCACCTGCCGGAGTTGGCGGTCGGTTCGTCCCAACAGTGCATCTGGCCCGGGGCAAAGAAGTTGATTGCCCCGCTGGAAAAGTCGTAGCTGCGCCACCCGTAACGTGCATTGCAGGTTGTGCCGTCCTTTATCGCTACAGAATAAAGGTTCAACCGTATAGGTTTGCCTACCGGGACGTAATCCCTGACCTCCGACAATCGGCATGTGCAGAACAGGGGATGCCGCGCCTGAGGGCAACCAAACAGGTCGGCATATTCTCCGACGGTGTTTACCGTAATTATATCGTCGCTTTTTGCTTGCATGATGTTTCACGTTTTAAAACATGGCGGCAGCAACGCCCACACTATGCGGGCGTGAAACTGTAAGCCTGTGCAAAAGTAATTCAATTTCGGCTGCTGCCCATTAACCAAAAAAGAAAAAATGTTATACGAATCGGAACACTGCATTTATGATTGCGAACGCATACGCATTCAGGCCAAGTCGACCCCAGCCTGCGCAGCAAGAATGTGGCGTGGCTGGCCCACCCCGCCACTTTCCGCAACGCAGGCTATGCCGTTGAACCGAATCACATACAGTGTGGCATCCTATCGGAAACGCTTTGCGGTGAGGGGGAAAATAAGTTTCGGGAAACAATACAAAACGACATGGTTGCGAAACACAGGCCGTTTGGCAACACAAAACAGGCCGTATGGCAATGCAAGACAGGCCATACTGCATTGCGAAACAGCCCATTCGGCACCATCGACGGCATGGTGCCGGCAAGCCACTGTGGCTCAGCCGGTTGCGCCACAAGGCCGATAAGGAAACAACATTTACAGAAACATCCGCCATCACCGTGGCATGGAGGTTGCGGGGCGGCACCTATACAACGGCTGCTACGCCAAGAGTAATGACCGCCGCCCGGACGTTAAACGCCCGAACGGCATGGCGGCGACGGCCGACGGGGTGGGATGGCATAGGCTGGCTGCCGCACCAACGGCAAGGGCAAGACAGGGAAAACCGGGCAAACACACCATACCACAATAAGCCCACAGACCGCTGGGTGGCTGTCTGCATATTTATATCATGCCATGCAAATGCTCAATGCCTGAACGCGGCATCTTCCCTACCTGTTCATCTCGACGCAAGCCGCCACACCAAAGCCAAATACAGCAACCAACTCGCAGGCCTATCGGGTGTGACCACGGTGGGCGCCAACCACCGAATTGGGTAAAAGAATACGGCCGCAAGCGCTTCAATGAGCACTTGCGGCCGCGGTATTGTGCATTAAATCAATGCCGGCAAGCAACCATGCAACAGTCTGTGCAGGCTGAATGACAGCCATATTGAGTCATCGTCACATCTGCCTTATAATCTTGCCACCCTCGTCGAGAGCCTGCATGTTAAGCGGAATGAGACCGTGGTGACGCTCGGGCAGAGTCTTCTTCAAGGCCTTCTCTATACCATCATTGCTGATGATGGGGCACACCTTTAGGAATCCGCCCAACACAATCATGTTGAATATCTTGGCATTCTTCATCTCGGCAGCCTTGTCCATGGCGTCAATCCTGTACACGGTGATGTCTTTCCGCGTCGGCGGATTGATGATGCCATAACCGTCGTATATCAGTATTCCACCGGGCTTCAGCTTCGGTTCAAACTTCTCGAGCGACGGTTGGTTGAGCACAATGGCAACATCGTAAGTGCTCAATATAGGCGACGAAATCTTGTCGTCGCTCACAATGACCGTCACATTGGCTGTGCCACCGCGTTGCTCCGGACCGTATGCCGGCATCCACGTAACCTCCTTGTCCTCCATCAGGCCCGAATAAGCAAGGATTTTACCCATCGACAGCACGCCCTGTCCGCCAAAGCCCGATATTATAATCTCTTTCTTCATAATAAGTCTGCTTTAAAAAACATTGATAATAGTTAGGAGCAAACACCATCAGATAGTATCCTTGAGGTCGCCTTTCTGGTAGAACGGGAACATATTCTCTTCCATCCACTTGTTGGCCTGCACCGGGGTGAGCTTCCAACCGCTGTTACATGTAGCGACAATTTCAACAAGACAGCTTCCCTTTCCTTCCATCGAGGCCTGGAAAGCCTTGCGTATCGCTTTTTTCGCCTTGCGTATTGAAGCCACCGTATCCACGCTCTGGCGGGTCACATAGCATGTCCCTTCCATCAGCGCAGCCATCTCGGTGATTTTCAACGGATAGCCATGCAGCGACGCCTCACGCCCGTATGGGCAGGTGCTGGTCTTCTGGCCGAGCAGCGTTGTGGGCGCCATCTGGCCTCCGGTCATGCCGTATATGGCATTGTTTATGAATATTATGGTGATGTTCTCGCCACGGTTCAGCGCGTGCACCGTCTCGGCTGTGCCTATGCAGGCAAGGTCGCCGTCGCCCTGGTATGTAAACACCAGACGGTCGGGCCACAGCCTCTTGATGCCTGTCGCTACGGCTGGAGCACGCCCGTGGGCAGCCTCCTGCCAGTCAATGTCAATGTAGCGATAGGCAAACACAGCACACCCCACAGGGCTGACGCCAATGGCCTTGTCGCTCATGCCCATCTCTTCTATCACTTCAGCCACCAGCTTGTGAACCACACCGTGGCTGCATCCCGGGCAATAATGCATCGGGACATCGTTCATCAACGTCGGTTTCTTATAGACAAGATTGTCAGGCGAAATTATATTTTCCATCTTATAGCCTCCTTACATAAGTTTTGTCTTCAGTGCATTCACTATCTCATCCGGATCGGGCACAATGCCGCCCAAGCGTCCGAAATGCTCAACGGGCTCTTTGCCGTTTATGGCCAGGCGCACGTCCTCTACCATCTGGCCGGCATTTATCTCGGCCACGAGCACGCCCTTCTTGCCCCTTGCCACGGCATCTACCTGCTCTGACGGGAAAGGCCACAGCGTTATCGGGCGGAAAAGACCAACCTTTATACCCTCTTCGCGGGCAATCTCGATGGCCTTCTGGGCTATGCGGGCCGCGCTGCCGAACGCCACGATTATGTAGTCTGCGTCATCGCACTGCTGTGTCTCATAGCGAACTTCTGTCCGGCGTATCTCATCATACTTCTTCTGCAGGTGGATGTTGTGGGCCTCCATTGCTTCGGGCTGCAGCTCCAAAGACGTTATTATGTTAGGCTTCCTGCCACCTATGCAGCCAAACGTGGCCCATGGGCACTCCTTCATTATTTCCTCTTCCGTGCGGCGGGGCTTGAACGGAGGCAGCACAACCTTCTCCATCATCTGCCCAATGACGCCGTCGCTAAGTATCATTGCCGGTATACGGTACTTGAAAGCAAGCTCAAAGGCAAGGTCAACGAAGTCGGCCATCTCCTGAACAGAGTTCGGTGCAAGCACTATCACATAGTAGTCACCGTTGCCACCGCCACGTGTGGCCTGGAAATAGTCGCTCTGCGATGGCTGGATGGTGCCGAGGCCGGGGCCTCCGCGCTGTACGTTGACTATGACGCCGGGAAGCTCAGCACCTGCCATGTAGGCAATGCCCTCCTGCATCAGGGCCACACCTGGGCTTGACGACGACGTCATGGCCCGCTTGCCGGCACCGGCGGCGCCGTATAACATGTTGATTGACGCCACCTCGCTCTCTGCCTGCAGCACCACCATGCCGGTGGTCTCCCAGGGCTTTTCGAGAGCCAGTGTCTCGATGACCTCACTCTGCGGTGTGATAGGATAGCCGAAATATCCGTCAACTCCACAACGAATAGCGGCACGGGCTATCGCCTCGTTGCCTTTCATCAGTGTCACTTCTCTGTCTGCCATAGCTTTCATTCCTCCATTTTTTTCCTGTAAACAGTGATGCATCCGTCAGGACATACTATGGCGCATGACGCGCATCCTATACAAGCATCGCCTTTCACTACCTCCACAAAAGGGTATCCGTGGACGTTAACTCTCTTTCCTCGCGCAATGACATCCTGCGGACAGGATTCCACACAGAGCCCGCATCCCTTGCATCTGTCTGTGTTTACTACAATAGCGCCTCTGATTTTACCCATAAAGTATTCTCCTTTCTTTAATCTGGTTTAAGCTATCTGACTAAGGATTATAGGCATCCTTATTGTAAAAGTTCAATATGTCGTCGAGCATTCTCTTTGCTTCGGCGGCCGGACTTTCGGGATCCTGCTCCACGGCGGCCACGTAATTGTTGATGGCCAGTTGCCAGTTGCCCTCCTGCCGGTAGCGATTGCCGAGCTTGTAATATTCTTCTGCGGTCATGTTTAGGTTCTCCTTATTTATAGTATTCTTTCTTTCCTGCGGCCAATGTGTTCTTCATGAGCGAGCAAATCGTCATCGGCCCCACCCCACCGGGCACCGGAGTGATGAACGAGCACTTAGGCGCCACCTCGCTGAACTTGACGTCGCCATTGAGGCGGAAGCCGCTCTTGCGTGTCGGGTCGGGCACACGCGTGGTGCCAACGTCAATGACTACGGCGCCGTCTTTCACCATGTCGGCCGTGACGAAGTCTGGGCGGCCTATTGCGGCTATTATAATGTCGGCCTCGCGGCACTCATCCTTCAGGTTGGCCGAATGGCTGTGGCACACCGTCACGGTGGCGTCGCCATACTGCTTCTGCATCATCAGCTGCGCCATAGGCTTGCCAACGATGTTGCTCCGCCCCAGAATGACGCACTTCTTGCCGCTGGTCTCGATGTCATAACGGCGCAAGAGTGTCAATATTCCGAGCGGTGTGGCAGAGATGAAACACGGCAACCCGATGGCCATGCGCCCCACGTTGATTGGATGGAAGCCATCGACGTCCTTGCGATAGTCGATTGCTTCGATAATCTTCTGCTCGTCGATGTGCTTCGGCAGGGGCAATTGCACTATGAAGCCGTCAACGTCCGGGTCGGCATTGAGCCCCGCCACACACTCCAGCAGCTCCGCTTCCGTCACGCTGTCCTCAAAGCGTATGAGCGACGACTTGAACCCGCAAGCCTCGCAAGCTATGACCTTGTTCTTGACATAAGTCTCCGAACCGCCGTCGTGCCCCACGAGTACGGCCGCGAGATGCGGGCGCTTTCCGCCGTTGGCGACGATGCGGGCGACCTCTTCTGCTATCTCTTCCTTAATCTTGGCTGCAGTAGCCTTTCCGTCAATTAGTTGCATATCGTTTTGGGTTATCATAGTTTTCCTTTCATCTGACGCATGGCGTTGGCCATCTGCATCATCTTGCTGTTAGACGTGCCGGTGACGAGCTTCATCATCGTGCGCATCTGGTCGAACTGCTTCATGAGCCTGTTGACGTCCTGCAATGTTGTGCCCGACCCCTTGGCTATGCGCATCCTGCGGCTTTGGTTGATGATTTTCGGGTTTGAGCGCTCCTTTGGCGTCATGCTGTTGATTATGGCCTCGATGCTCTTGAGCACACTGTCGTCGATGTCGATGTCCTTTATCTTCGAGCCGAGACCGGGTATCATGGCTGCCAAGTCCTTAAGGTTGCCCATCTTCTTTATTTGCTGTATCTGGTTGAGGAAGTCGCTGAAGTCAAACTGGTTCTTGCGTATCTTCTTCTCAAGTTCCTTGGCCTGCTTCTCGTCGAACTGCTCCTGGGCACGCTCAACAAGGCTCACGATGTCGCCCATGCCAAGTATGCGGTCGGCCATTCTGTCGGGATGGAACACATCAATGGCCTCCATCTTCTCGCCGGTACCCACAAACTTGATTGGCTTCGTCACCACGGTGCGTATCGACAGTGCAGCTCCGCCCCTGGTGTCGCCGTCGAGCTTGGTGAGCACCACGCCGTCGAAGTCGAGCCTGTCGTTGAATTCCTTGGCTGTGTTCACCGCATCCTGTCCGGTCATCGCGTCTACCACGAAGAGCGTCTCGTCGGGGTTTACGGCCTGCTTGAGCGCAGCTATCTCGTCCATCATCTGCTCATCGATGGCCAGACGGCCCGCGGTGTCGATGATTACCACGTCGTTGCCCTTGGCCCGCGCCTCGCGGATGGCATTGTTGGCAATGGCCACCACATCCTTGTTTCCGGGCTCCGAATACACCGGCACGCCCACTGTCTGCCCCACGACACCCAGCTGTTCGATGGCTGCCGGACGGTAAACGTCGCATGCCACGAGCAATGGGTTCTTGCGGTTCTTTGCCTTCAGCATGTTGGCCAGCTTGCCGCTGAAAGTTGTCTTGCCCGAGCCCTGCAGTCCGGACATGAGTATTATTGCCGGTTTGCCATCGAGGTGCAAGTCAGAGGCCTTGCCTCCCATGAGCTCGGCCAGTTCGTCGTGGACTATCTTAACCATGAGCTGGCCAGGCTTCACGGCCGTCAGCACGTTCATGCCGAGAGCCTTCTGCTTGACGGTGTCGGTAAATGTCTTTGCAACCTTATAGTTTACGTCAGCATCGAGCAGTGCGCGGCGAACATCCTTCAGTGTTTCCGCCACGTTGATTTCGGTTATCTTCCCTTCGCCCTTCAGTATCTTGAATGAGCGTTCAAGTCTGTCGCTTAAGTTCTCAAACATATTATGATTATGTATAATCTGTTGTCTTAATGCATTATGCCCTGCAATTATCGCGCAAACGGCTGCAATGTCTGGATGTCAGTGCACGCCGAACGCAACCTATCTTATGCAAAGATAATCTATATTATCAAGAAAAGCAAACTTGGAAAAGATGTTTTAAAGTATTTTAAAACGCCGGGGAGCCAAATTGCGCACAAACATTTGAGGTGTGCAACACGGCGGAGCCGACCCGCAAGCCGATTGCCCGGGTGGGAGCGGCGGGCGGGGCGGCTCCGCTGTCTCGCACGGCAAAGGCGGCCACGGGTGAGCGGCAACATAACAGCTTGGCTGTCAACGCATTACAAAACGGCCTGTTTCATGTTGCAAAACAGGCCATTTTGCATGGCGAAACGACCTGTTTTGCGATGCTAAACGACTGATATTGACAGACAAAGACAAAGCCGGCCCGCCCCAACGGCGCCGTGGCGGCACAGGCATTGACGGCCTGCAAAATCTACGTGCGCCAACAACGGCCGTGGCGGCACAGTCAACACGAAACGCAGGCACAATTGTATAAAACATGAGAAAATGATTCATTTTATACTCAAAATATTTGTTTTCATATCATAAAATCACTATATTTGCAAACGAGACTTCATGGTGAGAGGTCTCCTTCTTACTTATCTTTCATTTTAAAACTAGTTTATGAGAAAACTAAACAAAACGTTAGCTTATGCCACACTGCTACTGACCATGCTGTTTGCAGTGCCCGCCGACGTCGGTGCACAGCTATCGTGGCAAGACAATTTCAACTACCCGGTGGGGGCGCTTTACGGCCAAGGCCCATGGGTAAAGTATGGAACCAACCCCGACTCGCCGATACAAGTTGTAGACAAGACGCTCGACTACGCCGGTTACCCGGGCGGTGTGAAGGGCAAGAGCATTCAGCTCGGGCCGGAGAAAACGGCAGAAGACCTCGTGGCACGCTTCGACCCGAACGACGACGGCGTCAAGGAGGGCAACCTGTACTACTCGGCGCTCATCAACGTGTCGAAGGAACCAACCGGCCCGATTTACGTCATGTCGCTCGTGGTACGCACGAAAAGCTCTCCCGTGGCCGACGGAAAGACCGGTACCGAGCTCGGAAGGCTCTATATAGACAAGGCCGACGAAGAAGGCAAATACCGCCTCGGAGTGGAGCGCGGAGCCGCCGACCCGACATTTGCCGGGCAAACTTTCAGCACAGGGCAGACTTACCTAATTGTGGTAAAGTATGAGATTGGGGCTGCAGGCGAGCGGCAAGACGGTGTGTCGCTGTTTGTCAACCCGGCCAGCTACACCGAAGAGCCGGCCCAGGCCGACGCCGCCATCGACCCGAACAAGTCGGGCTCGGGCGTGTCCAATTACGGACTGCAGGGCATTGAGCTCCGCCAGGGAACGTCGTCGAAAGGCACAGCGCCCACGCTTCTGGTCGGTGCATTGCGCGTGGCCGACACTTACGCCGGCCTGTTCACCGGCAACGACGAGCCCGACGACGACGCTCCGTCAATAACACTGAGCGAGAGCGCGCTCAACTTCAGCTATGTCTACAGCGGCGACCCGCAGACAGCTGTAGTCAACGTCAGGGGTGAAAAGCTGCAGGGCGACATAACCATCGCCGTAACGGGCGACGAACTGAAGCCGTCTGTCACCACTGTAACAGCCACAGAGGCCCAGACCGAGCAGGGAAAGGACGTGACGTTCACGCTGACGCCGGTGACAGAGAACGGCAAGGCCACCATAACCTTCAGCACACCGGGCCGTGATGCCGTAGAGATGGAAGCCACATGGATTACCATGCCCGTAAAGCCAATAGCCACACTGAGTGAGTTTGCCGCCGAAAACCCCGACGACTACCTCACCTACCGCTACACCGGCGAGGCCGTGATTACCTTCGTCAACAAGGGCAACGGCATGCCGGAGTATTACCTCCAGGACGCAACGGGAGGCATGCTCGTAAGAGACGACTACCAGTATCTGCAGGCTACATATAAGGAGGGCGACAAGCTCACCGGGTTCATCGGCAACATCACGTCGGTGTTCGGCGCCATGTCGTTCATCCCCACATCAGCCACGCTGGGCCAGGTTGTGTCCGAAGGCAACACGGCCGAGCCCACAACAGTCACCCTGGCTGCGCTCAAAGTCAGCCCGAAGGATTACGTCAACAGGCTCGTGAGGGTGGAGAACGCCACCATAACCGGCGTGGACGAAGGCGCAACCTTTGAAGAAGGAATGGCGCAACCTACCGTTACCGACGCTACCGGCGAAGGCAAGATACGCATATTCGACGGCACTTCGCTAATAGGCACGCCCGTGCCTACAGGCACTGTCAACATAACGGGCCTGTCTACGTCGACCGGTGCCGTGCTCATAGCGCCGCGAAGCGCAGCCGACATAACACCCGCCGTGGTTGCCGAACCCTCGCTCACGGTGTCGCCCAACAAGTTTGACATGGCGGCCGGCTTCATCGGAAAGTCCACTGTGGTTGGCACTGTACACATCAGCGCCGTCAACATGCCGGCACCTACCACCCTTGAGATAACCGGCACCGACCGCAAGCTGTTCAGCCTGTCTGAAACAACGATACCGGCAGGCACGAGCGAGACCGACGTAGTGGTTTCCTACAACCCCGTTGCCATAGGCAAGCACAGCGCAAGGCTGCTCATCGACTGTCCGCAGATGCCCGACGTTTACCAGGCCATCAGCCTTTCGGCCTATGCCACCGACGAGCAGAACCCGCCAAGGGTCACTGTCGAGCCGGCCGAGGTGCCACAGTTTGAAGCCAAGGTTGGCGAAAGGCAAGAACAGACTATAACGGTCACCACTGCCTACCTGCCCGACTATGCATACCTCAAGATGAAAGACGCTGGCTCGTTCATACTCGGCACGTCGATGCTAATGAAAGACGGAAAGGCCGAAGTGAAGGTTACTTTCGCCCCGAAAGCCGTCGGCGACTATGAGAACGAGATTGTGATATACAGCCTCGCCATAGACACCGTGCGCGTGAAGCTCAAGGGCAAGGCCGTGGAAAGCACCGAGCCAGAACCCGGCAAAGAGGGCGACGACCTGCCGCTCGACGCTTCCAACCCCGTAAAACTGCTCAATGAGCAATTCGACGGAGTGACCAAGAACAAGCCGCTGTCAATCAGCGGATGGAAGAACCTGGCCATGAAGGGCAAGCGTGCATGGTGGGGCTATGAGTTCCCGGCAGAGGATGAGTCGGCCGGAGAGCGCGCCGCAAAGGTAACAGCCTACGACAGCAACGTGCTCGAAGGCAACGAGGAAGACTGCGAGATGATGCTTGTCACACCGCCGCTCGACTTCGCCAACTCTGCAACCAAGATGTTCACGTTCAGGGTCAGGGGCGACTATCTGAGAGACAACCAGACAGACCAGCTCGAGCTATGCTACATCGACCTTGCCGATGGCGACATGTATGTGGGTCCGGTAGACGGGTTCAACATGCCTTACCTGGCCGACCAAAGCGGCGAGTGGCAAGAGTTCCACATCGACCTGACCGGGCAGAACATAGCCGACGAGTTCTTCATGGCCTTCCGCTTCAAGAGCACGCGCGGGCGTAACAACTCTGCCACCTATTACATAGACGACGTTAGCTATGGCCGAACCGACCTCGGCACCATCAGGACTTCGATGCAAAACCTGGCCTTTGTGGCCGTACAAGGCGAAGACGCCGTGTCCGACGCTGTGGAAGTGACGGCAACCAACCTCGTGGAGCCTATCAAGCTGACTGTTGGAGGCCCCAACAAGAGCAAGTTCAAGGTGTCTACGGCCACCCTGCCTGCAACTGGCGGCTCGTTCACAGTGTCGTTCAACTCTAAAGACGTAGGCGTGCATGAGGCTTATGTCAAGCTGGCTTCTCGCGGCGCAGCAGACATATATGTGCCCTTAACGGTCAACAACACCATTGCAGACGGCATTGGAAGCATAGGCACAGAGCCGGGAGACATCGAGATTTTCGACATCAACGGACGACTGGTACGCAGCAAGGCCAACGTGACACCGGCCGAAGCTGCCAACGGACTGCCGGCAGGCATATACGTAATCAAGCGCACTGCCCAGACTGGCATCACCGTCAACAAGGTGAAGATTGACTAAAACATACGCTTGCTGCCTTCGGTCGTGAAGATTGAAGGCCACGGGTCAAACAACGCTCCCGGTGTGACAGCATGGTCACACCGGGAGTTTTTGTTTCCAAACGTCCCCGCTCCATCCGGCAAGCCCACACTAACCGCAACAGCATGACGGCCGCTTTGGCGTTAACATTATTATGTTAAAGGCAACAGCAACGCCGCCCCTGCATAACCTTCTGGCATCCAACGTGTTGCAACATCGGCCGTTCCTGGTTGCCAAACGTGCCGTTTCAGACTGTGAAACGACCCGTCTTGCAGCGCAAAACGAGCCAAACGGCAATGCAGAACGACACATGCCGCAAACCGGCGGCGGCCACAGCACTTTTTAGTCAGTTATATTCAAGTACATGCAAAATGCATTCTCCCATTGCAAAACAACAGCCCCCATGGGCACGGGGCAACAAAAAAGACCCGGGGGTTACATCCCCCGAGCCTTGTATATGCGCTCTTTGGCTTCATTGATTTCCTGGAATTTCTTTTCAGCGGCCCTCCTGATGTCTTCGCCCAAGGCCGCCACGCGGTCGGGATGATGCTCAAGGGCCAGCTTGCGATAGGCCTTGCGCACCTCGTCGTCGGTGGCTGTGGGCGGCACCCCGAGCACCTTGTAGGCTGCCTCAAGGCTGTCGCCGCCGAGGTTGAGCATGGAGTCTACATCCGAAGAGGCCATGCGCAGCCACGCGGCACACTCCCTGATGGCCTCTACCTCCTCGCCCACCACATTGCCGTCGGCCTTTGCCAGCAGCACGAGCAGGTTCAGAAGCTGGAGCCTCTGGGCGTAGTCCATGTTGGCAGACATCTGAGCACAGCAGTCGGCCACGGTGTTGCGGAAAGCCACGTTGCCCACCCGCTTATGCTCTTCAAACAGTTTTCCGAGTATCTCCTCGCCCTGCCTGAGCGCCCCTTCGCCGAAGTTGCTGCGCAAGAAGCGCCTCACAAACTCCATCTCCGAATGCATCACGCGCCCGTCGGCCTTGATTACATAAGACACGAGCACCAACATGGCAAACAGGAAACTGTTGCGCTGGCCCTCGTAAACGCGCCCGCTGCCATACGGTGAGCCGCCCGTGGCACTGCCTCCCGTATCGGGCGTGTTTACGGAATCCATGCCGTAATCAAACATTGCCCCTATCACCAGGCCCGCCAATGCTCCGAGCGGGCCGCCAGCCATCCATCCAAGGAAGCTGCCAATCCATTTACCTGCTGCCATATATGTTCTTTTTCATCTTACAATACAAAATCCATGCCAACGGCATTGCGGTCAATTCAGGTCTAAATCCTTTTTCACATTATTACGAATCTTTGTGAGATAGGCCTTCATAGCCTTGGCATCCTTGTGCTCGATGATGCCCAGCAGCTCGCGCATCTCATCCATTATCCGCTCCACCTGGCAACCGGTGTATGGGTTGAACAGTATTTCCTGCAACAGATAGTCGTCCTCGCCGAGCACGCCTTTGGCTATCTTCATGTGGCGCTTGAACGTCGTTCCCGGCGCGTCCTGGTGCTTCATGACGGCAGCAAAGACGAATGTGCTCACAAATGGTATGCTCAGCGAATAGGCAACGGTACGGTCGTGTTCATCGAAAGTGTATTCATAGACACTCAGGTCGAGCCTCCTGTACAGGTCTTTGAAGAAGATGCGGCCCATGTAGTCGCCCTCGCTGATCACGATGGCGTTCTCTTCGCTCAGCTGCTGCAGGTTGGCAAAGGTGGGACCGAACATCGGGTGGGTTGAGACATAAGGGTGGCCACACTGCTGGTAAAACTCCTTCAGCCCGGTCTTCACCGAGGCTATGTCGCTCACGATGCAGTCGTCGGGCAGATACGGCATCACTTCCTTGAAGGCAGAAATGGTGTATTTCACCGTCACGGCATTTATCAAGAGCTCCGGGCGAAACTCCTTTACCTCGTCCAACGACGTAAACCTGCGGCAGTTGTAAGTAAACCGCATCCTAACCGGGTCTTTTTCATACACCGCCATCTCGTGGTCGAAGCTCAGCAAATCAAGGAAAAAGCTCCCCATCTTGCCGGCTCCCATAACCAGAATCCTCATATTACTTATATATTAATGATTGATGCAACGCCACAATACAGCCCCCGGCATGGCCCGGGCGCGCACCGGCGCGATAACAGCCACGCCACGGTGCACCACCGGAACACACCAACCGGAGCCCCTGCATGGGCGCTGCCTACTTGTTAATTATCTCCATCTGCTGCCTTACCGACTCGCCATGGATAAGCTCAAACACATTTGTTGCAAACTCGGGGCTCATGCCGCACAGCGAGCCCTGTGCCCCGCGCTTGTCAAGAATCTCGCTATAGCGTGCCGACTGAAGCACCGTCATGTTGTGCTCTTTCTTATACTGGCCTATCTCGCGGCACACACGCATGCGCTTGGCAAGCAGTTCCATGAGCTGGTTGTCTATCTCGTCAATCTGCTTACGCAGCACAGCGATGCCCTCTGTCGTGTTTGTCTCGCTGCGAACGACAAGCAGGCTGAGTATGTAGTCGAGCACATCGGGCGTCACCTGCTGCTTGGCGTCGCTCCAAGCCTTGTCGGGATCGCAGTGGCTTTCGATGAGAAGGCCGTCGAAACCGAGGTCGAGAGCCTGCTGGCACAGCGGCGCTATCAACTCGCGGCGGCCGCCTATGTGGCTCGGGTCGCATATCATGGGCAGCTCAGGTATGCGCCGGTGCAGTTCGATGGGAATCTGCCACATGGGCAGGTTGCGGTATATCTTCTTGTCATAGCTCGAAAATCCGCGGTGAACAGCGGCCATCCGCTTTATCCCGGCTTGGTTGATGCGCTCCATCGCGCCTATCCACAGCTCCAGGTCGGGGTTTACCGGGTTCTTCACAAATACGGGTATGTCCACTCCCTTGAGCACGTCGGCCATGGCCTGCATGGCAAACGGGTTTGCCGAAGTGCGCGCCCCGACCCACAGTATGTCTATCCCGTACTTCAAGGCAAGCTCGATATGCTCCGGCGTAGCCACTTCGGTGGCCACGAGCATGCCCGTCTCCTGCTTTACGCGCACGAGCCACGGCAGGGCCTTCTCGCCGTTGCCTTCAAACCCTCCGGGCTTTGTGCGGGGCTTCCACACCCCCGCCCTAAACATGCGGCATCCCTTCATGGCCAGCAGCCTGGCCGTTTCCATCACTTGTTCTTCTGTCTCCGCCGAACACGGGCCGGCAATGACGAAGGGCCGCTCGGTGTCGCTGGGGAGTCTCAACGGTTCTAATTCAAGTTCCATAGTCGTTATTTCATTTTATTGTTCGTTTTATCCTTTTCGGCACTGCCGCCCGGGCCATGCCGCATCCATGCGCCCATCGCCCTGTTGCGGTGCCGGCTCAGCGTGGCCGCCCGGCCACCATCTGCTCTATTCTGCACAGCGCTTCCTGCAGCTTCTCGTCTTTGGCGCAAAGCGATATGCGTATGTACCGCCTTCCGTTTGAGCCGAATATGAAGCCGGGCGTGATGAACACACGCGCCTCATGCAGCACCATCTCAGTTAGCTCCTCGGCATCCTGGTACACATCGGGTATGCGCCCCCACAGGAACATGCCCACCTGCGAACTGTCGAACGTGCATCCCAGCGCCGCCATTATCTTCTCGGCATACACCCGGCGGCGCCTGTAAGTCTCGACGTTAGCCTGCCTGTGCCACTCGGCATCGTTGGCGTAAGCCTCGGCGGCGGCCAGCTGGATGCCCCTGAACGTTCCGCTGTCGATGTTGCTCTTCACCTTCAGGATCCAGCTTATGAACGTTGCGTTCGACGAGCACTGCCCCACGCGCCACCCGGGCATGTTGTGGCTCTTCGACATAGAGTTGAACTCGATGCAGCATTCCTTTGCCCCCGGCACCTGCAGAAGCGACATGGGGTGGTCGTTGAGTATGAAGGAATACGGGTTGTCGTTGACCACGACAATCGAATGCTCGCGTGCGAACCTCACGAGCCGCTCGTATGTCTGCATGCGGGCGTTGCCCCCGGTGGGCATGTTGGGATAGTTTGTCCACATGAGCCTTACCCGGCTGAGGTCCATGCGCTCCAGACTGTCGAAGTCGGGCTGCCACCCGTCGGCCTCGTTGAGGTCGTAATTCACCACCTTCGCCCCGAGAATCTTGCTCAGCGAGGTGTAAGTGGGATAGCCGGGGTTGGGCACAAGCACCTCGTCGCCGGGGTTGACGAAGGCCAGTGTAACGTGGAGTATGCCCTCCTTGCTGCCTATCAGCGGCAGTATTTCGGTCTCGGGGTCGAGCTCCACGCCATACCAGCGGCGGTAGAAGCCCGCCATGGCCCGCCGGAGCTCGGGCGTACCCATCGTGGGCTGGTAGCCGTGGGCGCCCGGCTGGCGCGCCACCTCGCACAGCTTGGCCACCGTCTGCTCCGACGGAGGCATGTCGGGGCTGCCTATCGCGAGGCTTATTATGTCTTTCCCCTCGGCGTTGAGGCGTGCCACTTCTTTCAACTTGCGGCTGAAATAATATTCGCTTACGTGCCCGAGCCGCTCGGCCGGCTGTATGCCTTTATGCTGATTGCTTTCCATCTTGATACTCTCCCAATATTTTTAGTTCCCTTGTCAACGGCGTTATCGCATCGATGCTCTGCCTGTATCGCGTCAGGTTATCATACGTGACATCCACGTAGAAAAGATATTCCCATTCGTGCCCGATGATGGGAAGCGACTGAATCTTGGTCAGGTTTATCTTGTAGAACGACAAGATGCTAAGCACCTGCGACAGCGAACCTTCCTCGTGGGGCAGCGCAAAGACAAGGCTGGCCTTGTTGGCCTTCTCGAGCGGGCGCAGGAAATCGGCCTTGCCGGGATTGCACGACACGAGGAAGCGCGTGAAGTTGTGCTTGTTGTCCTCGATATGGTCTTCCAACACCTTCATGCCATAGATGTGGGCAGCCGACGAACTGCATATAGCGGCACACCCGCGACGTGCTGCCACGGCGATGTCCTTGGCCGCGCCGGCCGTGTCTTCACACTCAACCACCTTCAGGTCGGCATGGCCCGACAGGAACTGGCGGCATTGCATGAGGGCCACCGGGTGCGAGTGGACCTCGCTTATCGTCTCCCACGAGTCGTCGGGCAGGCAACAGATGCAGTGCGAGATGTGCAGCTTGTGCTCGCCAACCACCGTTAGCCCTGATTCGCGCAACAGCTCGTAGTTGTGCAGCAGGCTGCCGGCGATGGTGTTTTCTATTGCCGTCATGCCAATCATCGTGGGGTCTTTGGCCAAGTTATCAAACACTTCTTCGAACGTTGCGCAGCAAACAAGCTGCAGTTGTTCGCCGTTGAAGTACTGATGAGCCGCTATGTCGTGGAACGACCCTACGAATCCTTGTATTGCTACTCTCTTCATTTTGTGTCTATGATGTTTTGTTTCATTACGTATCTTACGAGAAATCCCGCCTCATCGTCGATGGAGCGGGATTCTGACTGTAAACCTTCATTGGTTTTATCTTGCCATAAGTTGAAATTTACACGCAACTTCCCGCTTCACAATTCCTTGCAAAGTAAAAATAAAAAAAGTAGTAAAAAGATGCGTTCAACTTACTCATGACTATTCGTTTGTAGTTTATCTGCCTGCAAAAGTATAACATTTTTGCGAACTATACAAATAAATCGAAAGTTTTTTATTGTCGACTTCACATTTTATCAGACGCCATGCCAAAGGCAGCCTTCACCGCCGGGGCATGCTGCAACAACAGTGGCAGGCAATGGGGCTGCCCCTTGCTGCCTACGCACTTTTGTAATAAAGCATTACCGCCATTGCCCTGCCGCCCAACCACCTGAGCGCCAGCGGCTTGCAATCCGGGCCGTATCGAGGTGCCGAACGGCCCGTTTCACAATGCAATACGGGCCTTTTGGCAATACGGAACGGCCTGTTTCGCAACGGTGTTCAATGCAGCTGCCTCAGCCAAACGGAATATGTAAAACAATGTTACGGTAAACTTTCAGGGCCGGCAACGCGCCCGGAGGCATGGGACGGGGCTGCCGCCATGCCGCAGAAAACGCCACACAAAAAATGAGGGCAGCCCTTCCGACCGCCCTCAACCAACACAAAAACTAAACTAGACTTAACTAATGTCGTATCTGGATTTTCCCAAATCCATGATATTACGTATGCAAAGATACGAACGTTTTGCGAAATTAGCAAGCATTTTGCTATGTTTTTTGAATCAAAATTCGGTGTACGCCCACAACGGCAAGCGCCCCTGCACAAATGGCTACGGCCCATTCCTCACGGGCCTGAGGCCCACCTCAAGCCGAGGCTACAGCCTCACTGTCTTGGCCATGAGGTAATAGTCGAGCAGCGTCATGGCCGCCATGGCCTCGACCACGGGCACCGCACGCGGCACAACACACGAGTCGTGGCGCCCGCGGGCCGTGAACCGCGTAGGCTCGCCGCCCATGTCTACGGTCTGCTGCTCCATCAGCACCGTGGCCACAGGCTTGAACGCCACCCTGAAGTAAATGTCCTCGCCATTGCTTATGCCGCCCTGTATGCCGCCGCTGTGATTGGTTGCCGTGGCAATGCGCCCGCCGCGGTTGACAAACACGTCGTTCTGCTGCGAGCCTCTCGCCGTAACACCGGCAAAACCTTCGCCATATTCAAAGCCTTTCACGGCATTGATGCTAAGCATGGCCGCCCCGAGCGCCGCGTGGAGCTTGCCAAACTCGGGTTCGCCCAGGCCCGGCGGACAGCCTTTGATGACGCAGGTGACAACGCCGCCGATGGTGTCGCCGACGGCCTTCACCTTCCTTATGAGCTGCTCCATCTGCGCGGCCGCCTCGCTGTCGGGGCAGCGCACGGGATTGGTCTCGGCGGCGGCAATGTCGTAACGGCGGTAGTCGGGGTCTGTGCAGATGTCGCCCACCTGCGACGTATAGGCAGCAATGCTCACTCCCACCTGCCGCAGCGCCAGCTTGGCCAGGGCTCCGCCCACGCAGCGGCTTATGGTTATGCGGGCCGACGAACGCCCCCCGCCACGATGGTCACGCAGCCCATACTTATTATAATATGTGTAATCGGCATGCGACGGCCTAAACAGGCATCGCAAGTTCTCATAGTCTTGCGAGTGGTGATTGGTGTTCCTGACCACGAAACCGATGGGGGCGCCGGTCGACTTGCCCTCAAACACCCCGCTGAGCAGCTCGACTTGGTCTGGCTCTTTGCGGCTCGTTGTCAGGGCGCTCTGCCCCGGGCGGCGGCGCTCAAGCTCATGCTGGATAAACTCTTTGTCTATCTCTATGCCGGCAGGCATGCCGTCTATCACACCGCCCACGGCCTCGCCATGGCTTTCGCCGAATGATGTCAGCGTGAAAACATTGCCAAAAGTATTGCGCATCATAGTAATGTTTAAAAGTGAAATGTAAGATACTGAGGGCAGCCGGGGGTGGATGCTGGCCGTCACTCACGGCAAGAGGGCCTGCCTAAAGGCCGGCCTCGCCATGCAGTGGCCGCCGACGGCCACCCCCGTCACATTCGTCCAAGCCCTTGGCTCATGAGTGGCAGTGGCCTCCGCAGCAACCGCCATTGTCGCCATGATGGTGATGGCCGTGCTCGCCGCAGCCGTCGCCACAGCCGTCTCCGCAGTCTCCGCCACAGCTGCCGCAGCCACAACCGCATCCCTCACCGCTCAGGCGGTTGATCATGGCCTGTATCTCGTCGTTGGTTGCCTCGCGGCTTTCGAGCACACGGCCCTTGAACTGCAGCGTCTGACCGGCCAGCGGGTGGTTCAGATCCATCTTCACCTTGTCGTCGCTGATGTCGAGCACGCGCCCGAAAAAGCGGTTGCCGTCGGCATTCTGCAGCGGAACTACTGCATCCTTGAATATATGCTCGTGGTCAAAATGGCCGTTGATGCAAAACATCTCGCGGTCCAAGTCGAGCACGTGGGCCTCTTCGTAGTCGCCGTATGCCTCGTCCTTGGTCAGCTCAAAGTCAAACTCGGCTCCCGGCTCCAGCCCGGCTATCTCTTTCTCAAAGGCATCGAGGGTTACCCCGAAACCGCTGATAAACTGGAAGGGGCGCTCTTCGGTTGCCTCTTCCACCAAATTGCTCTCTCCGTTTTCTGCCGTGTAAAGCTTGTAAGCAACGGCAATGTACTTGTTCTGTGGTTTGTCCATTATCTTGATATGTGGTTTGATACTGCTTGCAAAGTTACTCATTTTATTTCGAAAACAAACGCATAAGGCCATTGTTAATGCGAAACCATTAAAAAACCGTTATCCTTTCACTTATTTGACTTGTATCAATTAAAACGGCTGTTTGCGCACACAACAAGCAAATTCCATTGCTTTGACCGTATTTCGGCGTATCTTTGCGGTGGAAAATCGATAAAGAGAGAACACAGAAAACTGACCGGCCAGAGTTTAAGTAAGTAGTAATTTAAGTAAAAAAGAAAGGGTAACAAAGATGAAAAGATTGTATTTAACAGTCGTGGCACTGCTCAGCATGACCATGACATTTGCAGGAGACAAGAACGGAATGGACGCAGCCGGAGCCAACACAGCCGCAACGAGCGCCACAACGGCCAAAGCCGACAGCACAGCCTCGTACGACATCAGCTACAACCTGCGCCGACTGGGCGAGACACTCGGGCTCACCCTCGACCAGATGAACAGCGTAGAGGCGCTCAACCGCATTTTCCGCGGCGACCTGAAGACGGCGGCCGAGGCCGACAAAGCCAACCGCAAGGCCCTCATGGACAGCGCCGTTGAGAAAGACATGAAGTACATGAGCTACGTCCTGACGCCCGAACAGTTTGACAAGTACCAAACATTGATCAACACAACACTGGCAAACCGCGGATTGGAAAAATAGGCCGCACAGTGAAAAGAAATAACGAAGAGAGCCGCCACAGCCTGGATTGTGGCGGCTCTTTTTTGCATTTTGCTTGCCTGTCTCAGCTTTTTTTGCTTCTTTTGCAGCAGCAACCACAAGATTACAAGCATGAGAAAGATATTCATCGCAATGCTTGCCGCATGGTGGGCAGCATTGCAGGCGGTGGCCATACAGGCTGTGACCGACAAGATGTCGGCCTATGTGAGGGAGGCGGCAGCCATGTCGAAAACAAAGAAAAAGGCTGCTCCGGGAGACGGCCAAATGCTCATGACGGCCTTTGTGAGCATAGACACCACTGCGGCCGACAGCATACTGGCAGCCAACGGTTGCCGTGTCTACGACAGGAGTGAAGACATTTACATCGTGACCGTGCCTGTCGGCCGGCTCGAGTCGCTTGCGTCGGCTGCCTGCGTAAGGCGCATCGAGGCTTCACGACCGTGCCGCGCGTCGATGGACACCACGGCAACGCTGGTCGGGGCCACGCCAGTATACGATGGCCTGTGGCTGCCACAGGCATACACCGGCGACGGCGTTGTGGTCGGAGTGATGGACATCGGCTTTGACGTTACCCACCCTACGTTCTACGACTCCACCGCCACCAAGTACCGCATAAGCGCATTCTGGGACCAGCTTGACCCCGAGACGGACACAAGCCGCTTGCCCGTGGGGCGCGAATACAGGGGCACCGACGCCATCATTGGCAAAGGCCACTCAACCGACGGGCTGCAACAGACGCACGGCACCCACACCGCCGGCATTGCGGCTGGCAGCGGTTACGACTCGCCATACCGCGGAATGGCATACGAGAGCGACCTCTGCCTGGTGAGCAACGCCGTAAGCAACGACCTCAACCTGATTGCCCCCGACGACACATACAAGTATACATCGGCCACCGACGCGCTCGGTTTCAAGTACATCTTCGACTATGCAGCCACACGCGGGATGCCCTGCGTGGCATCGTTCAGCGAAGGCTCGGTGCCGGAATACAACCGCTCGGACAGTCTCTACAGCCGATATCTCGAACGACTGACCGGCCCGGGGCGCATCATCGTAGCCTCGGCAGGCAATGAGTCGGTCTACCTCAACTATGTAGACAAGCCTGCCGGCAGGCCCGAAGCCGGCTCCTGCCTATACAGCCAAGAAAACCAGGCCGGCTTCTTCGTCGAGGCCAACGGCCCGTTCTGCCTCAATTTCATATCCTGCGGAAGCCCCGCCAACGACACCACCACCGTTGGTTCATGGCAATGCCGGCCCGACTCCGCCACCGTGGTAAGCATCAGGCTCGGCAACGGCAGCCATGGATGCACGGCCACCATAGAGCGTTACGCCGCGGCCACGGCCACCCGCGACAGCATCTACCACGTGGCTATCGCATGCGACACGCCGCTCAGCTCTGCCGGGGTGCTGGCCGTGACGGTGAGCGGGGCCGCAACCGACGCATCGCTGCGGTGCTATTCGCCCGCGATGTTTATCAACGGCATGGCTGAGGGCGCCCCGGCCGACGCCGAAACGAGCCACAACATACACGCACCGGCATGCTTCGGGGCTGTTGTGGCCGTAGGCGCCACCATCCACCGCACGGGATTCACCAACTACCAAGGCCAATACTTCGACTACAGCCAGCCCGGCCGCAACGACGGGGTGCGCTCATACTACTCTTCTGTGGGCCCCACGATTGACGGATTGACCAAGCCCGACGCCATGACACCGGGCGACAACATCGTGTCGGCATACAGCAGCTACTATGAAGAGAGCAATCCCGAGGCATCGGACATACGCTCCGACGTGGCCCGCTTCGGCTTCAATGGGCGCACTTACGCCTGGAACTCAAACACCGGCACATCTATGGCCACCCCGGTTGTTGCCGGGGCAATAGCGCTGTGGCTGCAGGCGTGCCCACGGCTGACGCCGGCCGATGTCAAAGACGTGCTCAGCCGTACGTACCGCCGCCCGGAGGACGGGCTCGACTATCCCAACAACCAATACGGCCACGGCGAGATTGACACTCACCACGGGCTGCTCTACCTGCTCGGCATCGACGACATTGAAGGCCTGGCCACAAATTCGCCTGCTCGCCTGCGTGCAGCCATATCCCCCGAAGGAATGCTAAAGCTATGCCTCGACAAAGCCCCGGCGAGACGAATAAGCCTGCGGCTGTTCGCCATCAACGGCCAATCGGTGATGGAGCACACGCTGGATGCCGGGCAGACAAACACGTTCAGCATCGACGTATCCTCACTGCCCCACGGCATTTACGCCCTGCAGGCAAACAGCGAAGAGCCAGGCGTGAGCGGGTCGATACTTGTAAGGCGATGAGCGACGGGCCCGACGCGGCTGCCACCTCAGCCAACGGCAACGCACCATAGCCCACCGACGCCTTACCAGTAGGGCGCTGCAACTGACTTGCAAAGGCAAGTCGCCATTGCCGTCCGGCAGGCGCCAGCCAACCATCTGATTGTCAACACGTTGCAAAACATACCGTTTTGCTGCGCCAAATGAGCCATATTGCAAGCCCGAACGGGCCGTATTGGACTGTAAAACGGCCCGTTCGGGCATTGCAAAACTTGCGGACAGTACGGACATGCGGCCAGTACAAGGAAAACGCCACGCCCGTTCACCGCCCGACAACACACCCTACCCCACACGGCCGACGTAACCATTGAAACAAAAAAGCCCGGACTGAAAGCCCGGGCACGTATCAAATAAACTTGCTTACGTCAGAATGTGTACTGCAAACCGAACGAAAGATCCTCGCCGTTGAGCTCAAAGCCGAACTCAGAACCATTCTTCATGCCATCACCGTCGGGCATGATGCACTTGTAGCCTAACCATCCCACCTTTGTGATGAGGGCCAGCTTGCCAGTAAGGTTCACCTTAACACCCGGACGAATGCCAATGTAGAAGCTGCTGTTCTTGGTCTCCACAGACGCAGTCTTGCCGTTGCCCAAGTCTGTCGAAGTCTCCTGCTTGCTGGTAGCATAGCCAATCCCGCCATCAAGGAACAGGCTCGCGCGCTCCCACTTGACGAAAGTCCAACGCGCATAAGGCTCGATGGAGAAACCGTTGGTCTTGAAATCACCTTTCTTAGAGTGGTTGTAGCCCAGCCCTATGCCAACTGCCAAGTTGTCGCTGAGGTTATAACCTATCTCAGGAGTAATGTAAAACGTTGTCTTAGCATCAACATCCACGCCCTCGGCATGGGCATCCTTGCTTGAACCGATGCCGATTCCGCCTCCTACATAAACCTGTGCACTTGCTGCAACTGTTGCAACCAAAAGCGCAACCATCATCATTACTTTCTTCATAATCTAAACTATTTGTTGAATGTATAAGTGTGATGCAAAGATAAACAAGTTATTTTTATCGACAAAATTTAATTTAAATATTTTTTCATACAATATGTTTTTATTGCTTCAATTGCTTTAAGGAATGTTTAAAATGCCGGTTTTGCTTGCCCGTTTCGCGATATTTGACTAACTTTGAAAATCAATAACCGACAACAACTTATGGACAAACGTGACATGAAATGGCGCACCATAAAGAGCGACTACATCATTCGCAGACCGTGGCTGACGGCACGGCGCGACACGGTAGAACTGCCCGACGGCACCGTCAACGATGAATATTATGTTTTGGAATACCCCGACTGGATCAACGTCATCGCCATCACAGCCGAAGGAATGTTTGTGCTTGTCAGGCAATACCGCCACGGCATAGGTCAGACATGCCACGAGATAGTGGCCGGAGTGATGGAGCAGGGCGAGCAGCCCGAGGCCGCCGCACGCCGCGAACTGATGGAGGAGACGGGCTTCGGGGGCGGCACGTGGCGCGAAACAATGGTCGTCTCGCCCAATGCCAGCACCGTGACAAACGTCACCCACTGCTTCGTGGCCACCGGAGTGGAGCGCATCGAAAGCCAGCACCTTGACCCGACGGAAGACATAGAAGTATGCTTGGTTAGCCGCGAAGAGATGCGCCGCATGCTCGAACAGGGGGAAATAAAGCAAGCGCTCATGGCCGCGCCACTGTGGCGGTACTTCGCCGAAAACCCATGACAGCGCCGCCAATGCCAACGAACCACATTATTTATTATACGACAATGAACAAAAAACAACTATTCTTCGCCGTGGCAATAGCTCTGGCTGCCCCGGCAAACGCCCAGAACAAGGCGGGAGGCATATCCAAGTCAATGCTCGACGAGATACGCAGCAGCCAGAAAATGACCACAAGCGACCGCGCATTGGCCAACGCCATTGCCGCCAACTCTATCGAGACACTGGCCCGCAACCATGCCAATGCAGGCGCAATAGACACCTACTTCAGCGTTGAGACGCCCGCACAGAGCATCACCGACCAGCAACAGTCGGGCCGGTGCTGGATGTTCAGCGGCATGAACGTGCTCAGGTCGGCCTTCGCCCAGCGCACCGACTCGCTAAGGGTGGAGTTCTCGCAGGCCTATCTCTTCTTCTACGACCAGCTGGAGAAAGCCAACCTCTTCCTGCAAGGAGTGACCGACAACGCCGACAAGCCGATGGACGACACGCGCGTTCAGTTCTTCTTCAAGAACCCGATAAGCGACGGAGGCACCTTCTGCGGAGTGGCAGACCTTGCCGACAAGTACGGGCTCGTGCCGAAAGAAGTGATGCCCGAGACCTTTTCAAGCGACAACACCAGCCGCATGGCGTCTATAGTGGCCTCAAAGCTGCGCGAATACGGCCTGGAACTGCGCAAGATGGTGGCCGAAGGGAAGTCGTCCAAAGACATAGAGACAGCCAAGAAGGGCATGCTCGGCACCATATACCATATACTCTCGCTTACAATAGGCGAGCCCCCAGCCAGCTTCAGCTATGCCGTCAAGAACAAGGAAGGCCGCACGGTGGGACAGTCAAAGACATACACGCCACTCGAATTCTACAAAGAGGTGGTCGGCGGGCCCATCAACGGCACGTTCATCATGGCGATGAACGACCCGCGCAGGCCCTACTACAAGACCTACGAGGTTGAGTATGACCGCCACACATACGACGGCCACAACTGGAAATACATCAACCTGCCCATGGACGACATAGAGCAGATGGCCATAGCGTCGCTCAAAGACGGGCGCAAACTGTACAGTTCATACGACGTGGGCAAGTTCCTCGACCGCAAACGCGGCTATGCCGACCCTGCCAACTATGACTACGCATCGCTCATGGGCACCACTTTCGGCATGGACAAGGCGGCCCGCATAAGCACGTACGACAGCGGATCGACCCACGCCATGACCCTTACCGCAGTCGACCTGGACAGCAACGGCAAGGCAAAGAAATGGAAGGTGGAAAACAGCTGGGGCGCTGAGTGGAGCCAGCAAAAGGGGTATCTGATAATGTCGGACACATGGTTCCGCGAATATATGTTCCGCCTGGTGGTCAACAAGAAGTACGTTCCGGCAAAGATATTGAAGCTGAGCGAGCAAGAACCCATAATGGTAATGCCCGAAGACCCGCTCTTTGCCGAAGACAAATAAACATAAACTATGGGCAAAAAGAAACTCTTTGCACTTGCACTTATCTCCTGCGCGCTCACTGCAAGCGCGCAGGAGACAATAGAAAAGCCGCTGCCCGCGCAACCAGAGCATCGCTTGGAGGCCCAGCCCGAGGCCGTGGCGATGAGCACGACGGACAGCCTGGCACTGCCACAGCTGACAGAGCGCGGCACAATATCGCGCTACACGCTGTGGGGACCGTTCGGAGGGTGGAACGACTGGAGCCTGCACAACGGGCTTAACGCCTCATTGTCGCTGTCGGCCACGGTGGGCCTGGGCGACAACGCGGGCTCGGTTTTCGCCCAAAGCGTGGCAATGATGTACGCCACCGAACTGGCCCCAAGGCTATCGCTGGCCTTCGGCGGCTACTACTCACACTTCAACTGGGGCCCGGCCCAGTTCAACGACGCAGGCCTTACGGCCGTGCTGGGCTACCGCTTCAACGAACATTGGGAAGCGTATCTCTTCGGACAGAAGTCGATAATGACGCCGAAGATGCCCATGCCACTGTATTACATGGGCGACTTCGGCGACAAGATAGGGGCTGAAGTGCGTTACAACGTCAACCGGTCGTTCAGCATCGGGGTCAGCGTTTGGCACCAGCGGGTGCCCGACGCCCACAGATTCATGCCTACGCCACGTACTTCAGGCGCAGGCTATTGAGCACAACGCTGACGCTGCTCATGGCCATCAGCGCGCTGGCCCACATCGGCGTGATCTGGAAATCGACCACGCCATAAAGCGCCCCGGCAGCCATCGGTATGCAAACCACATTATATATGAACGCCCAAAAGAGGTTTTGGCGAATCATGCCAACCGTCTTGCGTGACAGCCTTATGGCCTCGGGTATGCGGCGCAGGTCGGTTCCCATGAGCGTCACCTGCGCAACGTCCATCGCAATGTCCGTTCCCTTGCCCATGGCAATGCTCACATCGGCGGCAGCAAGGGCCTGGCTGTCATTGATGCCGTCGCCCACCATGGCCACCTTGCGGCCCTCCGACTGCAATTTCCTTACCAAGTCTTCCTTGTCTTGCGGCATCACCTTGCTGCGATAGTGCCCTATTCCGGCCTTTGCCGCCCAGTAGGCGGCTGCCTCTTCGGTGTCGCCGCTCATCATGTATATGCTTATTCCCTCTGCCTTAAGTTCCTCGATGGCCTCGCGTGCGTGGGGTTTCAGCGTCTCGCGGCTTTCCAGCTGCGGGTCGTAGCTGTGTGCACCGGCCGACACTCGGCCACCATCCTCGCCGCCACCGCCGCCATCGCGGGTATCGGGCTGACATCCGCCATCAGATATGATGGTCAGTGTGCCGGTCTTGTCGACCACCATCGCGTCTACCTTGCGCAGGTTTTCCAGGGCCGTGGCGTCTTTTATCAGTATGCCTAGTCGGGCAGCCTTGCCTATGCCCACCATCAGGGCGGTTGGCGTGGCAAGCCCCATGGCGCACGGGCAGGCTATCACCAGCACCGAGACGGCCGAGAGAATGGCACGCGGCATCATGGCCATGCCACCCACGGCGAGCCACACCACAAGCGTAACCACGGCTATGGCCAGCACCGTCGGCACAAATATGAGCGCAATGCGGTCGACAACCCGCTGCACCGGAGCCTTGGAACCTTGGGCCTCCTGCACCATCTTTATGATGTTGGCAAGCACCGTCTTTGACCCCACGGCCTCGGCCTTGAATCGGAACAAGCCCTCGCGCACCACCGTTCCGGCCAGCACCCGCGCTCCCTTAGCCTTGGCCACGGGCTCCGGCTCGCCGCTTATCATGCTCTCGTCGATGCGTGCCTCGCCACCGACCACGGTGCCGTCGACAGGCACTTTCTCGCCTGCGCGCACCTCGACGGTGTCGCCCGGCTGCAACGCGGAAATGGGGGCGTCGGCCACAATGCCGCCGTCTACCAGGTGGGCCGTCTTCGGCGCAAGCCCCATCAGCGCCCTTATGGCCGAGGCCGTGCCCTTCTTGGCACGCTCTTCCATGAGCCTTCCCGAGAGCACAAAGGTGACAATCATCACCGAGGCGTCATAATACGTATGCCACTCTATGCCGCGCGAGCCCCAGAAAGCGTCGCCCCAGAAAGTGTTGAACACGCTGAGCAGAAACGAAACGCAGGTGCTCATGGCCACAAGGGTGTCCATGCCGGCCGATGCGTGCAGCGCCTGGCGCCATGCGGTGGCGTAGAACTGGCGCCCGCAATATACAAGGTTGAGCAGCGAGATGACCATCATCAGCTGGTTGGCGGCGTCGGTTCCGCCAACGCTCACCCACCCCATAGACAGGCACATGGTGGCCACGGCAAACAGCCACGAGGCAATCACGCGGCGGCGCAGCAACACATAGCCACGGCGTTCGATGGCCTCTACGTTGCGGTCTTCCTCAATCACCATATCATATCCAATGGCCCCAAGCTCTTCTTTCATACGTTCGAGCGTGATGCGCTGCGGGTCGTACTCAACGAGGGCGGTTCTCGAAGGCAGGTTTACGGCGGCCGAGGCCACCCCGTCGAGCGAACGCAGCTTGCGCTCTACGTTGGCCGAACACCCGGCACACATCATGCCGAGAACGGCAATTGTCTTTTTTTCCATTTCAGTCCTTTCGTTATATTGTCAATTACAGTTGCCAGCGCCATCGCCCCACGGCTTTTAGCAAAGGCAATGGGCGCGCGGCAGCTTTCTGGTTGCGAAATTAACGAAAATAAACCGTTGCCTTGTTACGGAATGATGGAAAAGAATTACAAGTTTATGGAATGCCCCCTTTGGCGGGCAAGAAGACCGACCCACAGACAGGCGGGAATGCAAAACAAATTTGACATTTGACTTGCGGCGTTGCAACAAGGGCCGTTTTGCAACTCAAAACAGGCCGAACGGCGCAACCGAACGGCCCATACGGGCCATCCAGACGGGCTGTTTTGGAAAGCGTTGCGATGTTGCCGCCAACCCACTGGGGCACAGGCTGTTGCGCCGGCGGGGCACTAACGGCAAAAAAACTTACACATTGCGGTGTGACATCATGCCCCGGCCTCAGCCTTGCTGCCCACGCCCCACATCATCGATAGCCCGCAAACCGCTTCCCTTGCTGGCCTTGAACTGCGACGGCGTCATGCCCGTGACAGCCTTGAACTGCGTGCTCAGGTAAGCGGCACTCGAATAATTGAGCTCCAATGCAATCTCGGCCAGCGACTTTTCGCCATAAAACAGCAGTTCCTTAACCCGCTCCACACGCTGCAATATGAAGTAGCGCTCGATGGTAACGCCCGTCACCTCGGAGAAAAGCTTGCTCAAAGCGCTGTAGTCGGAACCCAGGCGAGCGGACAGGTAAGCCGAGAGGTTCACGTCGGGCAGCCCGCCGCGATAATGCACCAGATGGATGATGGCCGTGCGTATGCGGTCGACAGTCTGCTCCCGAGGGTCGCCAAGCAGTTCAAAACCAAGCCTGCCGAGCGCCTCCGACAGCTCAGCGCGGAGCCCGGGGGGCAAGCTGCCGGCCACTGTAACCACCCCCAGCTCTACCGACAGGGGCCTGACGCCCATGCCCGATAGCAGGTTGGCTACCGCCATGCGGCACCTGTCGCACACCATGTTCTTTATATATAATGTAGTATCTGACATAAACAAAAAAACGCTAACGGCACACCGCAACGCCGGGCCATGCGCCGTTGTTGACTGCAAAAGTAACAAAAAGCCGCGAAAATAAAGTTGATGGCATTGCCTTTTCAAAATAAATACGTATTTTTGCCATAAAAAACCAACGGTACTATTTACGACATGAACTTTTTCAAAGCTTTATTCGGTGGCAGCGAAGAGACACCCGAACAGAAACAAAAGGCCGACGAGACCCGCAAGTTTGACATGTTCAAATACGACGGAGTGAAGGCGGCCAAGATGGGACAGCACGACTATGCAGTGAAATGCTACAAAGAAGCGCTCAAGATACGCGAAGACCTTGAGGTGCGCGACTACCTGGCGCAATCGCTCATACGCACCGGCCAGTTGGCCGAAGCCTACGAGCAGCTGGAGACTCTGGCCGCTGCCGAACCTGAAAACACAGCCATATTCATACAGATGGCGCAGGTGGCGCACATGATGGAAAACTATACGGCCATGGCGCAAGCCTGCGAACGGGCCCTGCTCATTGACAACCAGAACGCCCGGGCCCACTATCTTTACGCGCAAGCCTGCATCGGGCAGGAAGACATGATAAACGCAATAGCCATGCTTACCAAAGCCATCACGCTGAAAGACGACATGGCCGAGGCCTACCTTCTGCGCGGACAGACACTGCTGAAAATGGGCGATGCAAGCGGTGCCGACGGCGACTGCACGCATCTCTTGGCCGACTACGCCACAAATGAAGACGTGCTGATGCTCAAAGCGAGAATAGAACGGGCCAAGGGCAACGCCGACGCAGCCATCGAGGCCTACGGAAGGGTGATAGACGCCAACCCGTTCTGCATCGACGCCTTCAAGGAGCGGGGGGCGCTAAGATATGAGAAGGGCGACATGGCTGGCGCCAAGGAAGACGCACAACACTCCATGGAACTGGAACCAAAGGACATGGAAGCCGTCAACGGTGAGTATTCTGCCGAAGGCATTGAGCAAAGAACAAGGCAAGCCTACAGAAACATCAACCCGCTCGGACTGTAATACGGTCGCGCCGAAAACCGCAATGCCGCCACCGCCACCACGCCGTGGGCACCGCCATGGGCTGCCTTTGGCAAAGCATTGCCCGGCGGTTCGTCCGGCTATGACAAGCTGAAAGACGCAACCAACTGCCGCCTCACCCCTACAGTAACCTTTTGTGTATGGGGTGAGGCGGCTTCATGTATATCAAAAAACATAAGGCAACGTGGCTTGGGAGGACTGGCTGGGAAATGCCAAGGCTGTTTTTCCACACCACCGAACTGACAAAACAAAACGGCGGCACCCGGATTAAAGCCGGATGCCGCCGTACATCAGTCAATGAGGCAAGGCCGTCAGTCGACTACAAACTTCTTGTCGCCAATGATATAAACACCTTTTGCCAAGCCCTTCAATGTGTCGCCCGCCTTGCGCACGAGCACACCGCCGGTAGTGTAAACGTTGCTCTTGAGCACGCCTCCATCGGCCTCGAAACTGGCAATGCCGGTGCTGATGAGGTCGGAGTTGCCCACCTCGATGAGGTAGATGTGGCACCCAGCCGATGTAGACACGAGCACATCGACAAGCTCAGTGCCAAGGTTGAGGGGCACAGTCCACTCAAACGAAGTCTTGCCCTTGGGCTCACAGCTTCCTATCTCCTCTCCGTCTACAGAGAGCTTTACGCCACGGCCCTCGCTGCTCTTGTGCGACTCAACTTCCATCAGAATCTTCTGTCCGGGCTGAACACCGGGTATTGTAAACTGTATGTCGCTGCCGTTGAGCCACAGGTATGAGCCTCCCGAGTACGTGCCGATGCTCGTATTGGGATAGTCGATGGCTATGGCCACGGTGTTGTTGAGGCTGGTCACATTGTTGAAAAGCAGCCCTTCGGTCTCTGGTATTACAACGCCGTTGGCCTTGAGTACCGCTGGTTCGCTAATCTTGCTGCCATACCAATAGATGGTGTTCGGGGCTTTCAGTCCGTCGGTCTCGGTCGGCCCACCGTCTTTCTCATAGCGGCGCCATCCTGTTTCGGTGCCCTTCTCCGGCCAAGGCTCCGAGGTATACTGGCTTGCTTCGGCCTCAAGGTTTGTCTGCGTGGCGTCGCTCCATGCTGTGAAATCCCACTTGCGGTACTCCTGTACGTCGGGGTTCTCCTCGCCGCCCTCGCCCGGATTGGGGTTGGCCTCACCGCCAACAACACGCAGTATGCCTTCGGTATAGAGATTCGACGTGTCCCATGTCTGCCCTTCGCCGGGCGTTGCCGGCTGTATCTCGGCAAACGTACCGTTCACGCTGAGGTTGCTCGATGTGAACACATGATACTCAGTCTTGTCATACGGAGCCTCATCGATGACGCCACCGTTTATCTGAAGTATGGCGCCCTCACCCAGGTTGACCGCCCCTGCGGTATAAATGGTATTGCTCTCGGTCCGGTTTGCCTTCACATTTACGATGGCCCCGCCCTCGAGCGTGAGCGACTTGTCGAGCGTAAGACCAATGTTGCGGTCGACAACAGTGTCGCCGCCCTCTATTATGGCCCCCTCTTTCAGTGTGACAGCACCGCCCACCGTGCCTTCGCCGGCAAGCGTGGCATCGGCGTTGACGGTGTAATTGCCAGTGCCGGAGTTCTTGCCGTTGACCACGAGCGAACCTCCGTTGACCGTCGTCGTGCCCTTGTACACATTGTTGCCGTTGAGGCGCCAGATGCCAGAACCTTCCTTGACGATAGACGTGTTGGCGTCTTTGTTGGCCGAGGTCTTGTTGTCAATCACACCATTGAAGGTCTCGTCGGAGTTGGCACCGCCCACATGCCATATCATCTTGGCGTTGGTGGTGTTCTTCGACGAAGCGCTCAGATATGTGCCCTTGTCGCCGTTGAGTCCGCCAATATACTGTTCGTCGTTGGTATTCCAGCAAACCACGCGCGCATTGCCCTTGAGGTAGACCCTCGTGTTGGGCATTCCCTTGAACCCTTTCTGGAACATCAGCTGGCTGCCGTCTTTCTCGGTGCCCACTCCGTTGGCCACAAGCGTGCCGTAGAACTTTGTCCAGTCGCCCTCAAGATACTCACGAACGTAAGGTATTCTGTATTCGAGCGTGCCGGTACCGGTAACGTCGTTCTTGAGCGTTGCGTTCTTGTTGATGGCGAAAGTGGAGTATGTGCCCTCCTTGACCTCTATCGGGAACCAGTAAGTAAGGTTGAGCCCGTTGCCGTTTTCAACCTTGAAGTTGCCGCCGGCCATCACAAGCGACTGCATGACATCGGCCTCGTCGAGATACACGGCCTTGTCTGCCAATTGCTTGACATAGGTGAGATTGAGCGTGCCGCCGTCTTTGAGCACAGTGTTTCCGTTGTATTTGAAGAAGTCGGGCGATGCCGGTTCAACCGTGCCATTGCCGCTGATGGTGAGGTTTGCGTCGCCTTCAATGCTGCCAGACATGCCCACCGTAGATTCATTCTCAATGTTGAACTCTGTGTCTTTGTATATCATGGCGCTGCGGTTGGTGCTGGTCGACGGCCCGGTATAGTTCCACACGCCGCCGTCCCATATCCAGTTCTGGGCGAATTCGTACGATGCTCCGATGGCACTCTTCTCTCCTCCGTCCTTCAGGGTGTTGAAAGAGAACACCCCGTTGTGCAGCACTGTCTGGCCGGTGTAGCCGTTGAGCGTCTCGACGGTGAGCTTGCCGGCCCACGTCTTGTTGAGCGATGCCGTGCCGTCGAGCGAGCCTTCGCCTGTGATAGTCACATCGGCATCGGTGCGCACTACCACGGCCTCCTTCTCGACAGAGCCTTCAAGTGTGACCACAGAGTCTTCGGCGGGGGCTATGAGCCAGTTGTTCTCGTCGCCGACAAAGGTCTCGCAGTCGACCATCTCGACAGGCTCTGGCTTTGTCTTTGCCTCAAGCTCGGCGTAATCGGAACGCTGGTCGCCCTTGAAGGCGCACAAGCGGAACTGATATGACGTCCCGGCGGTGAGCCCATCGACAGCAAACGTCTCTGTTTCGGCTGCCACACGGGCTATCTCCTTCCACGATTCGCCATCCTTCTGCTCAACGATGAAGCCATCTTCGCCTTCGGTATAGTCAGACCAACCGATGGTGATGCCCGTTGAAGACGACTCTGTCGCGGACACCATCACAGGCGTACGGAGGAATAACGGACGGTTGTCCTTGGTCAGACTGTTCACGTAGTTCTCGATGTTGGCGTATCCGTTGGCCGCAATCTCCATGGCGTCGTCCTTCGACGGGTCTGTGCCGTTGGCCTGCTCCCAGTCGTCGGGCATGCCATCGCCGTCGGTATCAACCGGCTTGTCAAACTCCTTGAGAGCCCAAGACGACGGAACCCCGAACGGCAACTGCTCTTCGGTAGAAATCAAAGCGCCCTCCGTTCCGAACGACTTGACCTGATGAACCATATAGAAGTCTACCATGTCGCGGTATGGAAGCGTTGCACCGACATCGGGCAGCAGCTTGTCTACAAGCTCGTTGGCAGTCCAAGTGTCGAGCTCTGGGTAAGCAAACGGCTCTTCCTCAAACGTCGGTCCGCCTGTATACTCGTCACGCGGAATCTCATACGGGTCGTAAACGCCGTTGCGGTTGCGGTCCTGCCAGTTGTCGGTGGCATAGATATGGAAGTCTGAGTTGCCGCTGGTGATGGAGTTGCCCCCACCCGACGGGCCGTTGATGAACAGGTTGTTGGTGACGTTGACATACGACTGGCCCTGCGAGTCGCCTCCCATGAGGTAGCAACCGTTAGACCAGTTGTATACAATATTGTTGACATACTGCTGTATTCCCTTCACTTTGTTGTTCCGGGTTGAGTTGTCGCAATACAGATTACGGTAGAGTGTGATGTTGTCGGCCTGCATAAGTCCGCCTGCCGAGTGCTGCAGCAGACCCTGGCCCATGATGCAATTCGATATGGTTATGTCCTTCGGGTCGGTTCCTTTGCCGTCGGGATTGATGGAGAACGTCTCGTCCAATCCCCACGAAAACGAACAATGGTCGAATATCATGTTCGTTCCGTTGGCTATGCCGGCGCAGTCTTTCCCGGAGTCGCCGCCGCTGCCCATGCGGAATCTCACGTATCGCACGATGATGTTGCTGGCCCCCGAAAACGACACTCCGTTGCCATAGACGGTTATTCCCTCGCCCGGAGCAGTCTGTCCGGCCACGTAGAGATTGTTTTTGAAAACCAGACGGCTGTCAATGTTGATAACTCCCGACACGTCGAAAACGATGATTCGGTTTGGCTTGCTGATGGCATCGCGCAGCGAACCCGTGCCACTGTCGTTGAGGTTTGTAACATGGTAAACCTCGCCCGCGCGCCCTCCGGTGGCAAAACGCCCCCAGCCCTGGGCACCAGGAAAGGCCAACTGCTGAGCACTGACACTAAGGCTGCTGCCAGTAAGCAACAAGCCCAGTAACAGGTTAGTTGTCTTTGTGTTCATGAATAATATAGTTTTAAGCGAATTGATAATTGTGACAAAGGTAATGAAAAACCACGGGCCGTGAAACACCAGCATCAAAATTCAATGAAAAAAAGCATAAAACGAAGCATGCAAACAGCACCCGGCCGGGCCGTAAAAACGGCATTGAAAAGCCATGCGGCCACAAACCCGACCTCACGGCATGGCGCTTCACGAGTGGCATGGCAAGCAAACGCTGGAAGCAATGGTGACATAGCGGCGCATAAGGCAACAATACGGCCTCGACACGGGTATGTAAAGTCGTACAACCCAACAGGTTGGCAACGTCTTACAGCCGGATGCTGATAGGCCAAACACCCATCAAGCCAACATCATGCTGCCCAAGAGTGAAGGCGGAAAAAGCTTCAATGCCGTTTGCCCGACATCATCAGGCAACAAGGGCGTGGTCAAACAGCCGGGATAAACACCCCGCCCCATCGCCTGCCGGCAACAAACGGCGGGCAGGCGACGAGGCGGGCACACATCTGAAAGCTAACAGCGGTGGGCTTCAGTGGCAGGCGGCACCGATGATTTCTGCCACCGACCTGCACCCGTGGGCATCAAGCCAGCTGTCGATGCCGTCGCGCACCTTGATTGTCACCGTAGGATCGATGAAATTGGCCGTGCCTATCTGCACCGCCGTTGCCCCGGCCATGATGAACTCTATGGCGTCGGCAGCTGTCATTATGCCCCCGAGGCCGATGACCGGGATGCCCACCGCACGGGCCACCTGCCACACCATGCGCACGGCAACTGGCTTGACCGCCGGGCCGCTGAGGCCGCCGGTGCCTATGCTAAGGCGCGAGCATCGCCGCTCAATGTCGATGGACATGCCCATGAGCGTGTTGATAAGCGACACACTGTCGGCTCCCTCGGCCTCGCAGGCACGGGCAATGTCGGCCACGTCGGTGACGTTGGGCGACAGCTTGACGATGAGCGTCTTCGAATAACGGCGGCGCACTGCACGCACCACACTGGCTGCACCGGCGCACGTAACGCCGAAAGCCATTCCGCCATCATGCACATTGGGGCACGAGATGTTGAGCTCTATGGCCGGGATGCGGTCGAGGGCGTCGATGCGCGAGGCGCACTCGGCATAGTCGTCGGGCGACGAGCCGCTGACGTTGACTATCATATTGGTGTCTATATCCTTTATTTGCGGATATATATGCTCACAGAAATAATCGACGCCTTTGTTCTGCAGGCCCACGCAATTGAGCATTCCCGAAGCCGTCTCGGCCATGCGCGGATAGTCGTTTCCCTCGCGAGGCCTTAACGTGGTTCCCTTTACAATGATGCCCCCGAGGCCGTCGAGCGGAATGAAGTCGGCAAACTCGATGCCGTATCCGAACGTGCCCGAAGCGGTCATCACGGGGTTTTTCAACTCTAAGTTGTTTATCTTGACTTTCAGTTCAGCCATAACAGTTTATTGATATTAAACACCGGACCTTCCTTGCACACACACAAATTGCCCTCGGTGGTCTTCTCTACGCAACAAAGACAAGCGCCGACGCCACACGCCATCATGTTTTCAAGCGAGGCTTCGCAGTCGATGTCCGCCGCCGCGGCATAGCGGGCCACGGCCACCATCATGGGTTTCGGCCCGCAGGTCTGTATGCGGTCGAAATGCTCTGACTGCAAAACAGAATGGTTGGTGACAAAGCCCCGCTCGCCCGCCGAGCCATCCTCGGTGGTGACAAACACGCGGCCGTAACGCCGGAAATGGTCGAGCAGCAAGAGGTCGGCCGACCGGCGGGCACCCAACAAGAAGGTGGGCTCGCAACCGCAACGGCGCATCTCGGCACCCATATAAAGCAAAGGGGCGACACCGACACCGCCGCCGACAAGCAACACCCGCTCTGACGCCGACGAAGGCATGGTAAACCCGTTGCCCAACGGCAGCAGGCAATTGAGGCGGCTGCCCACCGCCAACGAGGCCATGGCGCGCGTGCCGTCGCCTATGGCAGCCACAAGCAGCCATAGCTCGTTGCGGCTGCGGTCGACGAAACTGATGGAGATAGGACGCCGAAGAAACGTCGTTGGCGAATTGTCAACGCGGACTTCGACAAACTGGCCGGGCAACATGTCCGGCAACGGCTTGTCGTCGGCAAGCCGTATGAGGACATACTTCTCATTAATCCTTTCTACGGCGCTAACCGTAAGGTCAAGAACGTACTTCTTCATGTCTGTCTTTACGGGCAGAGACTATTAATCCCCTGCCATGGTTACACTTACGGAGCTTGTCTGCCGACCCTGCCTGAAAGCGGGGGCAAAGCGGAACAATTAATAGACCCCTAACATAACTGAATGCAGTTGCGCACAACCACACTCTGAAACAGCCACGCCACAGCCATCGGGATGAGCCAAGCTGTTATCGCATTGCAAAGATACAACTTTTTAAGGACACAAAACCCTAAGACCAACGAAAAAATGAACAATGCGTCCAACGGCAGTTACTACGCCACTGCATTTGGCCAAATGCGACAGCAACCGGCAAGCGCCATTTGCCCGCAAGCAAGGCTCACGGTGCCAAAGGCCGCCGCTCGGGACATGCATATATATATAATGTGTATGGCGTCTGAGCCGGACGCCATGGCAGCAGCATGGCATGTCGGACTTGAAACGGGCCGTTTGGCATTGCGATACGGCCCTTTTCAACTTGCAAAACGGCAGATATCGCAATGCAAAACGGCCTGTTTTGCAAACCACTGGCTATCAGCCTGTTGACAGTGGCAACCCGTATGGTTGCCTTTAACAAGAGCAACGCTGGCGCAGGCGCGGGCCCGATGGCAGGCGCCGAGCGCATGGCTGTTTGCAGACATTCATTCCATCGAAACCCGGCCACGCCCCCTTGCCAAGGGCATGGCGCCAATATTGCTTGCCGGGTTGAAGCACCCGGGGCAGCAAAACGGACAATTTAACTTTAAGAGAACCGTATTAAGCAGAATTAATCACAATAAAGTGACAAGGTAGGGAAAAAATAACTATATTTGCAGCAGAGCACTTTTGTTTGATTACATATACGCTGCTGAAACGATAAAACCACAATATTTAAGCAAACATGGATATACAACACATAGCCACCTTGGTCAGAGAGACGAAGGGGATAATAACAAACAGGGAAATGGTTGCCCATGTAAGAGAGAAAGGCGTTGCCGATTACGTCACTCAAGTGGACATTACAGTACAGGAATTTCTGAAAGACGCGCTATACAAATTTGCCCCGGCCATTCAGTTCCTTGGCGAGGAAACTGGCTTGCAGCAGATGAACACCGACAGCTACTGGATTCTCGACCCTGTCGATGGCACCACAAACCTGATGCACGACTATCAGCACAGCGTGGTCTCGCTGGCTCTCTGCCAACGAAACGAGATTGTGGCAGGCATTATATACGACCCGTTTCACGAAGAACTGTTCTCGGCAGTTAAAGGCGAAGGGAGCTTCTTGAACGGCAAGCCCATTCATGTTTCATCCGCACAAAAGCTCTCGGAAACCATCATTGGCGTAGGCACAGCAAAACGTGAACAGGCAAAAGACAACTTCGCGAGGTTTCTAAGGGTATATGAAAACTCGCAGGACATCAGAAGGATTGGCTCTGCCGCCCTTGAACTGGCATACACCGCATGTGGCCGGCAAGGTGGATATTTCGAGGCATACCTGAATCCTTGGGATTATGCGGCGGGGATGCTGATTGTACAGGAAGCCGGAGGCACCGTGTCTGATTGGCGTGGCAAAAGCCTTGACCCGGCCCAAGGAAGCCAAGTGGCCGGCACAAACGGAAATGTGCACGACGAGTTGCTGAGGCTGTTGGCTTGAAACTGCCAAGGCAACAGCCTCGCTTTCTGGCCACGGCAACGCCCAGCAATGTGTTCCAAGAGGCTGCGGGCGAGAGTTGGCGGCCGCGCTTTTGGCACGGCATGCCGATGGTGACAACTACCTACCGACGCCCCGCTGAATGACAGCCTACAGAGGGCACCACCGGGAGGCGGCATGATGCGGGAATGCCGGCGGCCCCGATGGCTTGCCATACTGGACAAGGCCGCGCGCCGTGGCAATGGCCTTGCAGCGGCGCAGATACGGAAATGATTTGGCAGCCGCACTCACCGGCAGCGACGGATGCGGCTGCCACAACCAATGATGCGTGGCAGCGCCAATAACATGTAAGCCTGTCTTTCCAGCCATCATTTACTTTTCCTGCACAAACCGGCCTTTTGCAGCCAAAGCGACTCCATGATGCTGACACGCAGATAGGCCGTAGCCTTTGCCTGAGGCGTAGCGGGCAAAGCCGAGACAATGCGGCCAACAACATGCCGGCAACAAGACGCAAGCATTTGAAAAGCCGCGAACGGCAACCAAGCCACATCCCAGGCGGCCGAATGGCCGCTTGCGCTTGGATTCACTTATGGAATTTATACCGCAACCAGACCACCCCGTCATTCAACGTTTCAGCCGACAGCAGTTCGAGGCTTTGCCCCCGCGCAAGCATCGTGTCTGCCCCCATATACTCGAAGACGGATGGCGACAGAGCCCAACCGTCGATGCCCGGATATACCACAAGGCTCAGTTCGTCTATCAGCCCGAATTGCAGAAAAGCCCCATCGATGATGCCCCCGCCTTGCAACGACAGGCATTTCACCCCGAACACTTCGCCGAGTTCACGCATGGCCAGAGGCAAATCGCCACCGTCAGAGCCTGCAAACAGATACGAGACATTGCGCCGCCTGAGGTGCTCCAGATAAACAGCAGGGGCCGTCTCGGGCAAGATAGCCACGATGTTGTCGCCCCTCACGTCTGAAGAGTCATACATGATGTCGGCCTCGGGGTCGGCCACGACAAACAGACGGCCAGACAATCGGCGAGCCACGTATGCCTCGGGCCGTGGCGACGGGTCGGTAACGGCAGCGTGGAACTTCCTTGGGAAGAAGCCTTCCGTCAGTGTGTTCTTTCCAAACATCCAGGCATCGGTGCCCAGATTGCGGCCTATGGCGGCATAGACGCCAAGGAGTTCGCCTTTAGGTTTGCCGTCGAAGGGAAGCGTCCAGCGGTCGGTCAGCAGCCGACCGTCAACAGACGACATTATATAGCAGATTACTTTGGGATGCATATTGATTCTTTTTTATATGAGTTTCTTGTGTCATGCCTTCAATACATTACAGCCAAGCCCAGCAACAAACAAGCAAACGACAATACAGCTCTTTTCATATAGCCCTGCTCTTTACAAGCGAACCGCAGAACACATCGCTCATGTGCATGGCATCAAGGGCTTCGTCAATGCCTTTTATCTCCTCGGCAGAGAGACTGATGTCTGCCGCTCCGATGTTCTCCTTCAACCTGCACAGCTTGCGTGTGCCGGGAATCGGGACTATCCACGGCTTCTTGCACAACATCCAGGCAAGCGATATCTGCGCGGGTGTGGCGTGCTTCCGCTCAGCCAGCTCGTCGAGCAGAGAGAACAGGGCCTTGTTTTTCCCGAAACTGTCTTCCTGGAACTGCGGCATGGAAGCACGGTAATCGTTTGCCACATCGAAATGGTCGGTTGCAGTATAGCACCTCGAAAGCAAGCCGTTGGCAAGCGGAGAGAACGCAACGAAACCTATGCCAAGCTCTTGGAGCACAGGGAAAAGAGCCTCGTTCCACCGTGCCATCATCGAATAGCGGTTTTGTACAGCTGTCACTGGGCATACGCTGTGTGCCCGGCGCAGGTATTCAACGCTTGCTTCCGAAAGGCCCCAATGCAGAACCTTGCCTTCCTTGATCAGTTCGGCCATGACAGACGCAACCGTCTCGGGCTCTACCCGCGGGTCTGTACGGTGCTGGTAGTACAGGTCTATATGGTCGGTCTGCAGCCGTCGCAGCGACCATTCAACCGAACGGCGTATCACCTCCGGGCGCGAATCGGTGACAACAGCGTGTACACCGGGCGCAGCCAAATTCTCAAACGTGATGCCGAATTTGGTAGCTATGACGATTTTGTCACGAAAAGGCTTCAGGGCCTCACCCAACAACTCCTCATTGTCATGTGGATTGTCGACCGTTCCATACGATTCTGCCGTATCAAAAAACGTGTAACCCATATCCACCGCATCGGCAAGCAACTCGGTCATGTCGCGCCGGTCTGCCGGTGCACCGTAGGCATGGCTCATGCCCATGCACCCCAAGCCTATGGCGGACACTCTCAGTCCGCTCTGTCCTAATGTTCTGTAGTCCATATTCAGTTTGTTTGTTATGACGTTGCAAAATTACAATGGCCGGTGAAAAGCCGCTTTACAAGGATTGCGGTAAGCCATGCACTTATTTCCGTTTTTGCCTGCAACGGGCAAGAATGCACGCGTTTTTAGCCGGCCAGACAATGGTTATCGGCCCGAAATATGTATCTTTGCAAAAGAAATGAGAGTGTTGGAAACATGGCAGAAACCGATAACATCATAATAAAGGACAGCCTTGATGGACTTGGCACTGATGCTTATGGCAATTACCTGGCCCATGCACTTTGCCTGGCTGGCAGTTGCAAGCTGAAATACAACGGTGAGGAACGACAGCTGCAGGCGGGCAACCTGATGATTGTACGCAAGGGAAAGCTGGTTGAACGCATACGCCCGGCGGAAGATTTCAGGGTGAAAGTGATATATGTAGCCTCCGAGTTCATTGAGCTCTCCACGCCACTGAGCAACTATGGCATGAAAGGACAGCTGGCCCTGTTTCTCGACCCAGTAATGAAACTGGACGCAGGGCAGCTTGAACTGTGCCGCAAAGACTTCGAAATGGTGGAAGAAAGGCTTGCTCAGACCGACCACCATTTCCGTCGCGACCTGCTTATAGCCTCAGTGCAACTGCTTATCATCGACTTTTTCGATTTCCACTCACATCTTTACGGAGTTGACAACATACCGCTGCAAAGCGCAGCGATAATGAGCCGGTTCCTCAATATGCTTGAGAATGGAACCTACCGCGAACACCGTGAAGTGAAATGGTTTGCCGACAAGCTATGCGTAACGCCCAAATACCTGTCTGAAGTTTCCCGTAAGGTTAGCGGCTATCCGGCCAACTACTGGATAAACCGCTACACAGTGCTCGACATTTCACGCCTGTTGCGCGACAAGTCACTTACTTTCGTGCGCATCTCCGACATGTTTGGGTTCTCTTCGCCTGCCTATTTCAGCCGTTATGTACAGCAACATCTGGGCGTGAGTCCGACGGAGTACAGGGGCTGACGTTCGTTTTACAAATGTCCCCCGTGCCCATTAGGCGCCATGCCTGCAACCTTGTTGCACCCCCTTGTGAAATGTTGCGGCTAATGGGAAGCCTGATTGTAGTATACCATGCCGGAAGTATTGCAGGGTATGGGCAACCGTTCTTATGCCACGCCGCTTGTCTTTTGTTGTATGCATCCCAACGCAGTACTGCCTGTCTCTTTTTTAATCAGGCCGCCAGAGCGACATATTCATCATACGTTTCTTCCACTTTGCCATAATGAATGCCGCCACAAAGGTAAATGTCATTATAGGCTTTTGCAGACAGCATTGAACAAGCCACGTGTTATTGTAATGCGTATGAGCACTTTGCATCCTTTGCATGACAGTATGATTGCTACCGGGAAAAGAATCTGTGGATGTGTTAATCGTGTCCGTGTTTTGTATAACGACAGTTTGCCGAAATCGGATTAACTTTGCAACCGTATCGGACATAACAACCGGGGGGAGTATGGTTGGGCCACGCAGCAGATGGTTTTGCAGCCCAAACCGGCCATAATATAATAATGTGTAACTACGTGACGTGTGGTCATACCCATCATTTCCCTGCTGTTTTCCGCATTGGCATCGACAGCAAACAAACAAACCAACAGAACAATGGAACATAACATGAAAGCAAAGAAAACACTTGTGGCATTCTTCTCACGCGCAGGCGAGAATTACGCAGTGGGAAACATAGCCGAGGGAAACACCCGCATCATTGCCGACATGATAGCCGACGAAACAGGCGGAGACATCTTCCAGATAAACCCCGAAACGCCTTATCCAGAAGACTACGCGCAATGCACGGAGGTGGCCAAGCGGGAATTGGCCGCCAAGGCGCGCCCGGCAGTCAAGGGCGATGCCGCAGTCGAGGATTACGACACTATCTTCATAGGTTATCCCAACTGGTGGGGCGACTTGCCGATGCCCGTGTATACATTCATAGAAAAACACCGCTGGCAAGGCAAGACCGTAATACCTTTCTGCACACATGAAGGCAGCGGGCTGTCGGGAACAGAACACAAACTGGAAACCGCATGCCAAGGGGCGACCATAATGAAAGGGATTGCACTGAGAGGAGCCACGGCACAGAATGAGCGGGCCCGTGCAAAGGAAAGCATAAACGAATGGCTGAGCAAGCTTTAATGGCGTGTAGGCAATGATAATTACAGATGGCCGACAGCCAGGCATGGCGTTTGCTTGCCTTCACGCCTACTGAAAAGCTGCCCAACACAGGCGGGCCACAACCGCGAAACGCATGCGGCACGCCCATGCCGCCAACTTTACAAGCAGTGAAACGGCAGCCTATATATATGGCACGGCTAAGCGTATGAGGTGAACTATCCGTAAAATTGTAGGCAATGGCGGCATTTATTGTAACATGCACCACAAGAATTTTGTCGAAATTTGCAACCGTATAATTACATGGAATGATGAAGATAATGACCAGCATTGCTATCATGATGGCCGCCATGACCACAGCGCTATGCGGCTGCACGGACAAGACCGTGATGCAGACCGATGGAGATGGGAACGCAACATCTGCAAACGACAGTTTCAGAATTGACATGACCAGGGCCGTTCCCGGCCAATACCTGTCGGAGACAACCCAACAGGGACAGGTTGTGAGAATAGAGTATGAATCGAAAGACTACACCCGTGACGACCGTCCTGCCACCAGGAAACCGGCCTATGTCTACCTGCCTTACGGCTATGACGAAAGCCGGCAGTACAATGTGGTCTACCTGATGCACGGCTGGACAGGCACGGCCGAAGACACATTCGGGGCTTTGGGCGGAGCACAGAAGAACATACTTGACTGGATGATACAGCAGGGCGACTGCCAACCGGTGATAGTCGTTTCACCAACATGGGACAAAGACAACCAGGCGAAAGGCTGGGGCGAGTCGTGCGAGGAAATTGCCGTGTTCCACAATGAATATGAGAACGACCTGATTCCGGCCGTCGAAAGCCGGTTTGCCACATTCGCCGAAACAACCGACAGGGCCGGCATCGTGGCATCGCGCGACCACCGGGCTTTCGGCGGATTCTCGTTGGGCAGCGTCACGACGTGGTATGTATTTGAACATTGCTTCGACCTGCAACGCTTCTTCCTGCCCATGAGCGGCGACAGTTGGCACGTGGCGACTTTCGGCGGGCAGACGGCACCCGAACAGACGGCGCGTTTCCTTGCCACTGTCGTACGGTCTTCACCCTTCGGCACAGACAACGGCTTCCATGTATGGCACGCCGTGGAAACGCGTGACGCGCGATTCTACCAGACCCACAACCAGGCCATGGCCTGCATGCAGCTTACCGACGTGTTCACACCGCACAATTTCTCTTACCATCAGAGGGAGGGAGGGCTGCACGACTATAATTCCGTGGTCGAGTTTGTTTACAACGCCCTTCCTTTCTTCTTACCGGCAGAAACCGGGCAGGCGTTTACCAGCACAAGCCGCATAAGCGACGTGATGGACGACCCGGCTTTCGGCGGTTGGGGCCGGCTGGTTTTCCCCGTGGACGATGGGTATTGGAGCGGCGAAACCCTTGGGCAGTTGCGTATGGCCTGGTACAACTACATCGACCCGGACAAGACAGTCGAGATATGCAATTACCTCAAGTCGCACGCCGACAGCGTATTTATCGACATCTACACAGAGGCCGAAAAACAGGCCGACCCGCAGAAACGCAACACAGGCCTGTTCTTTTTCAGAGGGAATCATGGCGCCCCCTTCGCCATCTGCAACGCCGGCGGAGCATTCGCTTACGTCGGGGCCATGCACGACAGCTTTCCCCATGCCCTCGAACTTTCCAAACTCGGATACAACGCCTTTGCGCTCATCTACCGCCCCGACCATGCCTACGAAGACCTTGCACGAGCCATCACTTATATCCACGACAATGCCGACGCACTTGGAGTGAGGGCCTCGGGCTATTCGCTCTGGGGCGGTTCGGCGGGGGCACGCATGGCGGCTACACTCGGCAACGCCGACGGCCTGCGCCAACTGACGGGACGCAACGACATACCGCAAGCATCGGCCGTGGTCATGCAGTATACGGGGTATGGCTCAGTAAGCCGGCAAGACGCCCCCACATACGCCTGTGTAGGCACCAACGACGGCATAGCCCCGTGGCGCACCATGCAAAACAGGCTGCAACGGCTTGCCGAGCTCGGCATTCCGACAGAATTCCCTGCCTACGAGGGGCTTCCTCACGGCTTCGGACTGGGCGCCGGTACGGTGGCCGAAGGATGGCTGGCAGACGCCGTAGGCTTTTGGGAAGCACAAACAAACAACTGATGTGAAGATTGATGACTGCACCATTCACATGCTTGCAAATATGCAACCCAAAAGCGGCCTACGCCATGCCGTTTTACAGCAAGGGCGACATAGCATGGCCAAACGGCCTGTATTGCTTTGCAACATGGCCTGTTTTGCAGGCCCAAACGCGCCGATTGAGAAACCCGAACGGCCCGTTTTACAACGCGCTGAGTATAAGACAATTAAGCTGGCCAAGCCCTGCCGTTGCCATTAACATGAAATGTCAACGGCACAGCAGGCGGTTGCCGACAGACAATGAACCTGCTGACGTTTGCAGACATTCAACAAAAAGAATGCAAATACCCATTATAATGAAAACTTACAACAAAAGTGAAATATGAGAAAATCTATGATGATGGCGGCAGCCTTGCTGTCGGTTGTAATGGCATGCAACGAAAACAACAAACCAAACAACACAAGTATAGACATGAACAGAAAAGAAAATGTAAAAGAAGTGGCCGGGCGCCGCAATTTCGGAGCGCAGCACCCGGTAATGACACCGCAGCCCTGCATCATGATAGCCACTTACGACGAGGACCAAGTACCCGACGTGATGATGGCCGCATGGGGCGGACAGTGCGATTACAACAAAATCACTTTTGAGTTGGGAGCGCACAAGACCACCGAGAACATAAAGCGGAAGAAAGCCTTCACGGTGAGCTTTGCCACCGAGGACGACATGGCCGAATCCGACTATTTCGGACTGGTGAGCGGCAACAAGGTTCCCGACAAAGTGAAGCGAGCCGGCTTTACCGTGACCCCCAGCCCCAATGTGGATGCACCAATCGTCAACGAATACAAGCTCACGCTGGAGTGCCATGCGGTTGAAATTGACGAAAATGCCGATGGCGGCGCACGCGTGGTCGGCGAGGTGGTGAACTGGAGCGCCGACGAGAGCATTCTCAATGCCGACGGCAAGGTGGACTTGGTCAAACTCCGGCCAATCATTTTCGACTCGTCGGCGCTAATATACCGTGCCGTGGGCGACAGCGTGGGCCAGGCATGGCATTCCGGCAAAAAGTTTCAATGAACCAAACAACAAAACAACAAAATGCAGACAATCAAACTTAGCAACGGCGTGGAAATGCCGTTATTGGGCTACGGAGTGTTCAAGGTGGCCCCGGATGAATGTGAACGGTGCGTAGGCGACGCCCTGAACGTGGGCTACCGCCTGATTGACACGGCACAGGCGTATTTCAACGAAGAAGGAGTGGGCAACGCCATAAGCAAGAGCGGAATTTCCCGGCAGGACATTTTCCTGGTGACAAAAGTATGGATTTCAAATGCCGGCGAGGAGAAAGCGGCGGCAAGCATAGACGAGAGCCTGCGCAAGCTGCAGACCGACTACATCGACCTGCTGCTCATCCATCAGGCTTACGGCGACGTGTTCGGCTCGTGGCGGGCCATGGAGAAAGCATACCGTGCAGGCAAGGTGCGTGCCATCGGCGTGAGCAACTTCCAGGCGGGGCGCTTCTACGACTTCGCCCACTATGCCGACATCAAGCCTATGGTGAACCAGTTGCAATGCAATCCGCTCGTACAGCAACAAGGCATCGAGCCGCTGCTCGCCGAACACAACACAAAAATGATGGCATGGGGGCCGCTCGGCGGAGAGGGTGCCGAAGGCGTGGTAAACAGTGAGCTGCTCGCCTCTATCGGCAAAGGCTACGGCAAGACCGCCGCACAGGTGGCACTGCGCTGGCTCACACAGCGTGGCATCATAGCCATACCCAAGAGCACGCACATAGAGCGTATGCGGCAGAATATTGACATATTTGACTTTTCGCTGACCGACGAGGAAATGAAAAGTATTGCGGCACTAAACCGCCACGATACGGGAACGGTTGATTTCGGAGACCCGAAGCTGGTGAAATTCCTGATTGAGACATACGGATAAAACCGCAAAAGGCGCATTCAACGGCAAGGCAAAGTCAACCGCCAACGCCTGTCATGACAAATGATGCATAACCAAACAAAACCTTCTTGCTCTCATTTGCGGGAATAAGAATGATTAACATCAGTACAAAATGCAAGAGGGTGCGCTCAATCGGGCGCACCCTCTTTGCGGCATTACGAAATGATACACACATGGGGGTGGCCATTAAGTAGCTATTCAAAATTAACCGTCAGATGAGAATGAATGCCGAATGGAGGTCGGCACTGTTCTCAAACATTCCTAAAACCGACTTCTCCGGATGGAAACTACATATTACCTATCGGGGTGTCACGCATCAAGGACAGCCGTTCCATGCACTACGATGGTATTTCCTTGATAAGGAGGGCAGGACTGTTATTAAGACAATGGAACAGCCATTGCCGCATTTTCCACTCATCCCGATACGAATATTACTCAAATAACCTTGACTGATAAAGAATAATTGCAGAACAGCCATTTGCCCCGAATGCCACCGCTTTCGGGACTTCTTTTCTTTGTCTTTGAACAAGCAGGCGACCAAAAGAAAAGAAGCAAAAGAAAGTCGCAGGAATTATGTATCCTAAAGACATATTTCTTTAAGCATATTTCTATTATATTTCTCGTGCGTTTTCGTATATTCATTTTTCTCTGTTTGGGGTTGCAAATATAGCAAAAGGCAGAGAATCTCTCCCTGCCTTTAAGCATAGTCTTTAACAAATCACATTGATAATCATATGATTATTTTGATATTTCCCGATTGAGAACATTAATGTATTACCCATTTAGTTGTTATCATATATATACTTAAACACTCTCCCCTCGCATATATAGATAAGTAATCCTAAACCTATATATAAAAACTTCTCATAGGGTATATTAGCAACAGTCAACCAACTACATACATATACTAATAGAAATGCTATGCTAAATATGGAATACAGAATCTTATTTACTCTACCATATCCATAAAACGTATCTATTATTAGTTGATTATCAGTATTATACGTTCTAAACGGTAGAAAAGTGACCGTATGAATTCTGATTAGATACGAAAAGGTGAATATTTAACGTATTTAACTTTCATTTACACAACAAAATAGATAAAATCGTACAGATTTTTAGTTGTTGTCATAGTTACTGAGGTGCTAGGCAAATGGTTCATGTTTATCGGCAATCACGACATGTTTGAATACAAATGAAAAAAGAGTATGGTTGACATTTTTCTCTGAGTTGTGGCCTACATCGTCTTTTGATTATTGGCTTGAAAAATGCCGAATATTTATTCGTTAGTATAGTCACCGTATCAAGCATACGAAAATGCCATAACGATTCACATCGCCATGGCACAATCCTTAAAGAAGTTGCAATCATTTTTTCTTTTGCCCTTTACAATCGCTTCGATTGCTTCTGACATGACCTGACACATGAATGGTTTTGCCATTTTGCACGCGATCATATTCAGGAATGCGATTGAACTTGCGGCCATCACTATCCTTTGCCATAGTCTTTGTTACCCGTCCCGTGACGGGGTTCCTTAATTGGCTGCATGTTTCAGGCAGCCGTTATACAAAAACTTACACAACATGTTTTTATCTTAAACATTCTGCAAGAGGTCTACTATAATTTGAATACTCTGAATCATACACCCTTAATTCACTAAAAGTATTGATACCAATGATGGGATACAATAACAAATACTCTTGCCTAGAGTTAATTGTTTCGTCCTCTTTTTGAACTGGCATAATAAAGCATTTGTTAGTTTTTCCGTCAACTACTCCTAGTTCCCATGGCATCCATTTGCTCATTGCTGCATTTGACGATTGGGCATATATCAAAGACTTGCTGTGCTTCAACCTGCTTTGTATGCACTCTGCGGTTTCCTTTGTAACACATCTCCTATCCAATTGAGGATCAACAACAAAATCTACATAGACCTTAAATCCCATTCTCTTGAGCACATAGTATATACCCTTCACAACATCCTTGTCGTTAATATTATATGACAAAAAGATATCAAATAATTCATTTGAGCCAGCAGAGAATATTCTCTGCTGCTCATTAATCGGCATTCTCGCAACAACGTCTTTAAAATAGCTTTCTCTACTGTAATTAATCATATTTTCAAATATTATTGTTTTTAACTAATCTCCAGTAATGCTTGCCAAGAGCTGTCAGTTTACAACCTTTGCCATCCATAGCGGCAAAATACATGAATTCTGCGTCTACAGGTTCAACAAGGCCGATACTCTGCAATTGCTGAAGCAACTTGAATCTTTTTACGTTTTCAGGTTTCGCATACGGCTCAACCAACTTGTGTTGTTCCTCAGGGCAGTTAGTAAACTCATAGGACGAATCCAATTTATGAACTTCATCGGCCGTTGAGAATAGGTTGGGAAGCTCTCTAAATACACTTAAAGGAACTTTAGGTTCCACTTTTTTTAGAGATACGAAAGCTGAGACATTCGTCTTAAAGACAGGTCTTTGCTCCCATTCTCCGAAACTTCTATCAATGTAAGCATAGATGCTACCCATTGTGATGTTACCGTTAAAATCTGCCGCACCACCTTGTAACGCACTGCAAAGTAACTCTGTGAACAATCCATGACCACCAGCCTCACAAGCAGATTCATCTTCTCTACAAGCAGTAAGAATAGAGACCCCCTCATCAAGAACACTGCCAGTTTCTGTCGGATTGAACTTCCCAATTTGTCCTGAGTGGCAACAGTCTAATATGATTATCTTGTTCTTTACCTTCGAGTTATGGACCACTTCCATGATATCTTTCATCTGTACTCCCTTATAGTACATTCCAGAATGTGCCACTTCATAAGGGGTAACAATTTCTGCACCAGTTGTATTCACATAACCATGGCCAGAAAAATACAGCAATGCTACTTCTGCGTCATCATGAAAAAGTTCTGTTATGTTTTGTAACACCTCATCTGAAGTCTGCACATCCTCTAACATTTTTACACCGAAATTCTTTTCGCCATTTCCATGACGTTCAATAGCGGACTTCAAGCAATGAATGTCTTCAATACAACCACCCAGACGTAAATCATCTGGGTAGTTGTTTATTCCGATAAGTAAAGCTCTTCTCATATGCATTAAATTAAAGAGAGTAATTTTTTACAGCATTAGCCACCGACATGGCATTCCAACCAACGACAACATCTGCTGCTTGCGTAACTGCGTCAGATACTCTCTCCGCTCCCCAAGGTCTAACACCAATAATTGGTTTGCCATACTTTTGAGCAATAGCAATTTCTTTTTTTATCCATTTGCTACATGACGAATACACACCAGCTAAAATAATCACACAGCTACAACCTCTAATCTTTGCATCAATAGCATCTTCTAGCTGCTTATCGGTTCCATTTGTATGTACAGGATCATCCTTTGGTACAGAATGATTGTAATAATTAATACCTCCATCATCTAGAAACTCAACAATCTTGTCGTACTGATTGGAATACTTCCACGAATGTGATATAAATATTCTATACATAAGTTAAATGCAGCTCTCTGGCTCCTTGACCAGGGTTTTAATTTCGAGTCTGCGATGCAAAGATACAAATAAATATTCTTTTTACAAAATTTACCGTGGTTTTTTCACGGGATATTTATATATTGTATTAAAAGTAATGGCAATAACTAATTATTACGTTGGTTATTCACGCTTATCTTTCTCGTATTCTTTGTAAAAAGTTTGTATCAATCCCCTGTATTTACTCAGCGAATCAAGACTCTCTGCCATAAGACCAAGTTGTTCATCCAAAATTTTTTCATATGCATTGAAAAAATTCATAGTGTTATGTACATACTTGCGTTTGATTTGTGTAACACCATATTTATCCTTCTCAAACATTCTGACAGCATCCCTTCTAAGATTTTTAGACTTCAATAACGATAGATCGTGAGTTGCAACCACTAATTGGCAATTGTCCGCTATCGTAAGATACATCTTGAGTAAAAAGTCCAAAGCCTTGGTGTGAATACCATATTCAATTTCATCAATACATGAACACTTGCGTCCAATCACAACATCATACATGACAAGAAGAAGCTTGATGATGTTCATCGTACCTAATGACTCATAACTATCATCAAGACTTTTATTTCCTAAAGGAGTAGAGTGAATGAGCCTTAATGTTTTTTGTGAGATTTGACCACAAGGATGTTCTTTTTGTATTTGGTGAAGTAGCAATTCAGGAACACTATTTTCTATATCAGAGATATTAAACGTAATCTCATCCACTTCATAGTCACAAATATTTGTACCTACGTCCTTTAAAAGTTGAAGTAACATTCTTTTTACTTGTAAATCTCTCTCAGGATTTCCTGTTTTTAATTTATCCGCAATTTTCTGATTGGCAGATTTGCGAATCAAGCTGATGTGCTTATCAAAAAAATCATAATTTGATTTTAATGATTGACTTTCCAAGTTCAAGGATCCGAAAACAGATAAAACGGACGAATTCTGAATTACAGTTAGCTTCAATGCCTGTTGAGTGCTCTTACTAATATCACAATCAGGACCAAATTTGATAGACACGATATCTGTCTCAGCGTTGTATAAACGGTGATATAATAAAACGTTAGGTGATTGCTGCTTTAGTATCTCCTCTTCTATACGTTTCTCGCTTACCTTAATATAATAATAATAACAGATATTGTTAATATAGTAAGTTAGCGAAAATTCTGAAGGCTCATATTTTGATTTTTCATCCAAAAGAAATGGCCTATATGCAGGATGATCTGTAGGTTTTTGGGGCTTGTAAATAGCAAGCATACGCAAATATTGTAGTGCCTCTATCATTTTGGTTTTCCCTGTTCCATTTAGACCAACACAAAGCAATAAACGTAAGATACGCTTTCCATCAATCTCCTGATACCACTCAGGCGGTAAAGTAGATGCCTTTTCCTTTTTTGAAGCTAGAAATGACAATTCCACCTGATCCCTGTAGGACATATAATTCCTTACTATAAACGATTCTACCATAATGGATTATTTTGAAAATATAAGAATTAAACATCTTTTGGATGCAAAGGTAATATAAAAAACGAGAACATTAATAGTTTCCGTGAAATTCTCACGCAAAATAAATTTAGTATATAATGCCATTAATTCTTGCCAGTAGATGATTGATAATTATCTCACACATTAAAAATACAGACTCCCTTAGTAATTAGATTATGGTATTCTCTTTGAATTACTTATGAAAATGCTCTTTGCGAAGTGACCCTCGAAAATATCATCATTCTAGAATGACATAAGTATCTTACTTGTTTTCTTGTATTTTAGGAAATACCAAACTACCTATGCTATATACATCTTCTGGGATTCCAGCTTTCTTTGCCCAAGACCTAAATATCTTACAAGTTATATTCTGTTTAGTTAATATTTTGGAATTCTCGATTGACTTGATTTGCTTTCTCATGACGCTATCGCTATTGGCCTTCATCCATTCGCAATCGGTACCATTGAATAGAGGCTTACCAAAAACATTATCGATATCCGTATTAGTTGCTTCTGTAAATAATAGTAAAAAATCGGAAATTGGCTAAGCAATTGAGTATGAGCGGAAATATAACTTACCATCGTGATAGATAATGAGTGCCTTCTGATTTTCAAATTTCTTATAAGTATCGTCACTCCAACCAAAGGAATATTAATCGGTTTTAAAATGTAACGATTCATAAAGTTTTGAAAATAGTAATTTCCATCATGATATAAACCAATAGTTTTTGGATCATCACCAGGAATTGCACCTCGTTGTAAATAACAGTATTTACTGGGATATCAGAGAAGTTATCCGGTAACGTCTTTGATAAATATGATAACAGGAGTAATATACGCTCGTGTCTCCAGTATTGGTGACAGACAGAGCACGGAAAGACAGGTCAAGGACTTGTCGGAGTATGCAAAATATAAGGGTATCGAAGTCTGCAAGGTCTTTGAGGAACACATCTCTGGCCCAAAGAAGAATGATGAGCGTCCAGTGTTGTGTGAGGCAATGGAATACTGCAAGGCAACCGCATAGGGATCCTACTTGTCAGTGAACTGTCAAGATTGGGTCGCAATGCGTTTGAGGTGCTTGCCTCTGTTAAGGAACTCATTGACTGTGGCATTAACCTCTACATACAAAAGGAACAACTTACATTATTGGACGAAAAAGGACATCCGTCCCTCTTTGCCCCGATAATGATAGCCACGCTTTCGACCTGTGCGCAATTGGAGCGTGATAATATCTCATTCCGATTGCAGTCAGGAAGGAAGCGGTATATAGAGAAAGGTGGTAGGCTTGGTCGAAAGAAAAGAAGCATAAAGACGGTAAACCAAAAGAGAGAAGAATACCGGGAAGTGATAGAGTACCTAAAGAAGGGCTACACCATCCGTGATGTAGCAAAATTGTGTGGCAAGGGAGTGATCACTGTAAAGTGGGTGAAAAAGGAGTTTGTTGGTATAATTTTATATTGAGAATAATTCATTATTTTGCTAAAGCATCATAAATATTAGCCAAACACTGCACGATTTTGGGATTTTTTGTGTACTTTTGCCGATAAATATAATTGCAATATGGCAAATAAGGACATTAACAGGATTAAAGTAGTCTTGGCAGACAAGAAGAAAACGAACAAATGGCTTGCCGAGCAATTGGGCAAAGACCAAACCACAATATCCAAGTGGTGTACCAACACATCCCAACCCGATTTGGGGAGTTTGATAAAGACTGCCAAACTACTTGGGGTTGAACTGGCAGACCTTGTCAGAGAGGAGAACGTCGAATAAGTAAACTATAGGCCGAACATTCGAGGCAATATCGTATATATAATAATGAATAAAACAACAGACAACATACAAAATACACTGGCAAATATAGACACAGAAGGATTGTCTTGGGTTGAGAGAAATTTTTCTCATCCCGAAAGGACTATTCGACTTGCCACATCTTTTAGTGGTATTGGAGCTATTGAATATGCATTCAAAAGACTTGGACTCAAGTCTGAAATAGTTTTTGCTGGTGACATTGATGCCAACTGCAAAAAGGCATATTTTGCCAATTACCCAATCAAAGAAGAGCAGTGGCATACCGATATTCATAAATTAGATGCTACACCCTATAAAGGAAAAGTTGACCTTTTTGTTGGTGGAGCACCATGCCAGGCATTTTCTATTGTTGGCGAGCAAAGAGGTTTTGAGGATACAAGAGGAACCTTGTTCCGTGAATTTGCTCGTGTTGTAAAAGAATGTCAGCCGAAAGTGTTTATCTTTGAAAATGTACAAGGTCTTTTCAAGCATGACCAAGGACGGACATGGGAAGTTATTTACAACACATTCAAAGATTATTGCGGTTACGATGTACATTTTCAACTTCTTAATGCAAGAGATTATGGCATTCCACAAACACGTGAAAGGCTTTATTGTATAGGATTCAAAAAGAAAACCAAATTCAAATATCCTGCTCCAATTCCGTTGAAGTACAGAATGTACGATTTTTTGGAGGATTATACAGGCAGCCCTTATTATGTAAAAGAAAAAAATGCGAAAGTGTTGTCTTCAGACGAAGCAAAGAGACAAAGCATTGCTGAAGGCTCTACTTCGGAAGGCTTTAACGATTTTGTCTTTACAGTAAACGAAATCGAAGATAAATATTATCTGTCCGAAAAGGTGGCTAAGTATGTTTTGTGTCCAGGAACAAAAACTTTCAAGACACCGATAAAAACAGATTTAGATATAGCACGTCCTTTACTTCAGTCCATGCACAAAATGCATCGGGCAGGTGTGGACAACTATGTAACATACAACAAGAAGAAAGGAATTGATGGCTTGCGCAAACTAACACCAAGAGAATGCTTGCGTTTGATGGGCTTCAAAGACGACTTTAAAATTGCAGTTAGTAATACTTCTGCTTATATGGAGGCTGGCAATAGTATTGTTGTAGATGTGCTAATAGCCATTCTCAAACAATTAGATATAACAAAATATGGAGTAAGCAATGAAGAATAAATTTTCAGACATACAAAACACGAAATCCAATCTTGACATAGAACACGATTGGCGCTCGTTTACGTTCTCTCATCCAGAGAGAACTATTCGACTTGCGACTTCATTTAGTGGTATTGGAGCTATAGAACACTCTTTGCATAGATTAGGACTCAAATGCCAAATACAATTTGCTGGCGATATTGATGCCAACTGCAAGAAGGCATATTTTGCCAACTATCCAATTAATGAGGAACAATGGCATGACGATGTGCATAATGTGGATGCTACTCGTTACAAAGGAAAAGTGGATTTACTTGTAGGTGGTGCCCCTTGTCAGGCTTTTTCTTTGCGTGGAAAACATGGAGGCTTTGAAGATACTCGTGGCACACTTTTTAGAGAGTTTGCCAGGCTTATCATAGAATGTCAGCCAAAGGTTTTTATCTTTGAAAACGTCAAGGGAATGTTAAGCCATGACAAAGGTAGGACATGGAAGGTGATAAGGGAAACTTTCGAAAACGATTGTGATTACGATGTCTATTTTCAAGTTCTTAATGCAAAAGATTATGGTGTTCCACAAAGTAGAGAACGCATATATTGCATAGGATTCAAAAAAGAGACCGACTTTAAGTACCCGGCTCCAATTACATTAGAAAGAACTGTATACGACTATCTTCAACAGGATGTTAATTCCAAATATCTATTGAAGCAAAAAGGTGCATTCTTCATAACAAGAAGCATTAATACACAAAAGAGTTATACACAAGTAAATGGCAACATTATGCTTTGTCAAAAGCGTAATCAACAATTTAATTGGCATGGAGATTTTATTTATCATCCAAAATTGAAGAATGACCCAAGTACACCTGAAACAGATGAAACGCTCTTCAATGTGTCTGACTACGAGGAGGATTATTATTCAAAGAATGCACCGGAACGGTATGCAATAGAAAAGAATGATAGTTCTTTGCATATGCGACCAGTTGCGCAGAATAAGATTGTTCCGTCAATGGGTAGATATAGAAAACTGACTCCAAGGGAATGTCTCCGTTTAATGGGATTTGATGATAGTTTCAATATTGTTGTTTCCGACACGGAGGCATATAAACAATCAGGAAACAGTATAGTTGTTAATGTATTGATGGCAATACTGCGTCAAATGGATATAACCAAATTTGGATACGATGGCTGATGTAATTTGCAGATGGAGAAATGCAACTCCAAAAACCGTTTGTGAGTTTGTAGAAAAACTACCTCACGAACAAATGTCTTCTGAAGACTTTCGGTTTCATATGGAACCTGATTTCTTCAGAACGGCTTATCAGTTGGCATGTCAATTAGGCTTATATTATGAGAATAATGGGGTTTACATTCCTCGTTTCACCCACAACATAACAAAAGAAGAAGCTCAAGTCTATCTTGAACATTGGATTCATTGTTATTATGCTCCCAACCCTTTTACAAAAAGTTTAAAGGGTTTGGAGGAACCTGTTTTCCTTGTCGAAGAACTGGTAAAATATTTGGAAAGCCATGATGGACGTGCTGATCTAAGAGAAGCATTAACTACAATTTTCCATGACCACATGGGCAATATGGACATTATTACCAACGCCCTGAATAATTATTCAAAAGTAATCCATGTTGAGTTTGACCAGGCAACGTTAACTCCAAATTACAAAGAAATTATGCAAACTATGCCAAATAGAAATGACAAAGAAGCCTTTTACAAGAACTTCGATAATAAAAAAGAGAAACAGAGTATTGCAGTAGGTAATTCTGATTCCAACTATCGTCCCTACATTACCGCAATCAAGTCGAAACCGTTTCTTCTCCTTGCAGGCATATCCGGTACAGGCAAGAGTCGAATCGTGAGGGAGTTGGCACGTGCTTGTTGGGAAGAAGATTCTGATGAATACAAGGTGCAGAAACCAAAGAACTTTGAAATGGTACAGGTGAAGCCGAACTGGCATGACTCCAGCGAACTCATTGGCTATGTGAGCCGAGTGAGTGGAAAGGCGGAGTTTGTGGCTGGCGACTTCTTGAAGTTCGTGGCAAAGGCTTGGGAAGACCAAGATACTCCATACTTTCTTTGCCTCGACGAGATGAACCTGGCTCCAGTGGAGCAATACTTTGCGGAATATTTGAGCGTGGTAGAGTCTCGCAAATGCGGTGAGGATGGAGTCGTTACTACCGACCCCATCTTGAAAAAGGAAGATGCCGAATGGTATTTCAACCTGACGGCAGCGATCACGTCTGATGACAAAGTAAGAACACGTTTCAATGAAGACGGTATCTCTATCCCCCAAAACCTTATCGTTGTGGGAACGGTGAACATGGATGAAACAACATTCTCTTTTTCCCGAAAGGTGCTTGACCGTGCCATGACTATCGAAATGAACGATGTGGACTTGCATGGTGGTCTGACCAAACGCCACGAAAGCATTGGCAAGTTAGGCAACGCTGAACTTGTAGGCTCTGCCGTGGAAGGTGTGGACGTTTACGACGACTACACGGACGTTTGCAACACAGCACTGAGCTATCTGCAAAAGGTAAACGACGTGTTGGAAGGCACTCCGTTCAAGATAGCCTACCGCACGAGAAACGAGTTCCTACTCTATGTGGTAAACAATCTTCCTTATAACAAAGACAAGGACGGCAACGACCTTCCACAAGGTTATGTCATAGCTCGTGCGCTCGACGAGATCACGAGCATGAAGATACTCTCTCGCATTGAAGGTGACGATACAAAGGTTAAGGATAGTCTGCTGGACGCTCTTAGCCAAACCATCACTGAAGGATTGAACACATTAACCGATGAAGATCATCTTGTCAAGTCGGTAAGCGTAGCTAAGTTGGAAGAAATGAAGAACCGCCTCCAGTCTGGATACACTAGTTTTTGGAGCTAACTCATTATAGATATGGAGTTACTGACCATCAAGCATAACGACTTCACAATGAGCGTTGAGTGCAACAAGTTCGATGCCATTTGGACAAAAGCCAAGAGTAACATAGGTGAGCAAAGTCTGCTCTCGACTTATTCCTGGACGGAAGGGGTCGTGTCAGTAGTCCGGGAGACTGAGGCTGGCAAACAAGAGATACTGCAGGGAGAACAAGCCCCGGCAGTATTCTTCGATAATGCCGATTATCCCATTTGGATAGAATTCGAAGACCGTGTGAAGGACGCACAGTTCGGTTCTGAACTGCAAGGCGAAAATGACAAGTTCTCTTTCCGTCGTGGCATCCTTGCAGGATTCTTGAACTACGGCAACGAGATTGGACGTAGCGAGATAAATGTCATCTACAAGACGAAGGAAGGAGCTACACACCGCTTCACTTTTTCCTTTGAAGTGCTGAGTACAAAACTCGACTATCATGAACATTGGCGCAGCATTATTGAGGACATTGAGGCTGAATATCGTATGCTCTCGCTCGACTATATGCGCCGCACCTTCCATGGCTTTGCCCCTGACCCTAACGGAGATACGCCCGAACTGATATGGTGGAGCGTGTTTGCTGGAGAACAGGAGAAGTTTATCCTAGCCTGCAAGAGCATCATCGACCGTCCACGGCATCGGTTGCACGGTCATGAGAGCTACAAACGTGCCGACCGCCTAACCATTGTTCCCCGAACCATCGAAAACGAACTTGCGGAGCATCGAAAAGAAAGTGGACACCTCTACCGAGTGGAGGAACAGCTACAAACCAATGACACGCAAGAAAACTGCTTTCTGAAGTTTGCTTTGGCGCAAATCACATGCAAGTATGACTCTCTGAAACGTCGCATTGAGGGTATCAACACCATTTCCGAAGTGAAGAAGCAAGAGATGGAAGCCACGCTCAAAACCTTGCAACACCTTAGGCGCAACCCATTCTTCCGCACTGTGGGCAGATACAAGGGTATGAGCCAAGAAAGCATGGTGCTGCAAAAAGCCACAGGCTACAGTCAGGTATATCGTACATGGAACTTGCTCCGCCGTGGCTACTCACTTTATGATGGACTCTATCGCTTGCAAACCAAGGACATCGCAACGCTCTATGAGATATGGTGCTTCATAGAAATGAGCCACATCGTAAAGGAGCAGTTACATCTGCAAGACGAAGACGTGGAACACCGCAACCGTATGGAGATGAACGGTGTGTTCACTTGGGAATTAGGCAAGGGCGAGCACTCTCGCATCCTGTTCAAGAAAGATAATGTAGAGTTGGCTGAACTCGTTTACAACCCCAAGAACACCGACAGAGAAAACGACAGTGTGGCCATGAAGGATTTGGTAGTGCCAACTGTGCCGCAGAAGCCAGACATCGTGCTGCAACTTACCAAGAACGACTTGCAGCAAGGCATGAAGATGACCTATCTCTTCGATGCCAAGTACCGTATAGACGGACGGCAGAATGGTGTGGACACTCCGCCCGACGATGCCATCAACCAGATGCACCGCTATCGTGATGCCATCTATTACAAGGACTATGACAGCAATGCGCTAAAGAAAGAAGTCATCGGTGGTTACATTCTCTTTCCTGGTGACGGTGAGACAGCAGATGTAGAGGTGGCGAAGTTCTACAAGACCATCGGTGAGGTGAACATCGGAGCATTCCCTTTGCGTCCGAAAGACAAGCACAATCGCCAACTGTTGGAGCATTTCGTCGGGCAACTCATACAGACGAAGAGCCATGAGACCATTGCCAACGTCATTCCCCCAAAAGGAGCATTCGTGGAAGTTGGCAACCGTGTGCTTATCGGCTTAGTCGGAGATAACAACCGTGGTCGTGCAGCTAAGGACAGATTCCTCGACAGTGCGGCAACGCTCTACTACACTGGTAGCAAGTTCCCGACAACCATCGCCCTGCAAGACCTCCACTTCTTCATGCCGTATATAAAAGGCAAGGGCGTCAGGGACGTGTACGAGATAACACGAGTGCGAACAATCTCTGCAAAGGAAGCGAAACAACAGGAGGGAGAAGAGGGAGTGAACGACATACGCTTGGCGTTCGAACTGCGTTATGTGCGTCGGAAATACCCTTGTTATCAGCCAATAGATACGAGCAAAATGGCGTTCAATACGTTTATTGATACGACCTTCGATGAACTTTTTGGTATCTTGTTAGAACAAAAGATATAAAAGTGATTTCTGTATTATCCAAATACCTCTAATTATAACGTAAAATGGAAAAAATATTAGAACGCTTAAAGGAAATTACATCATACTATTCTTTCGGAAGAATCCTTGGCTATATAGCGTTTAAGGAAACCATAGGGATTGAAAAGCAACTTGTGCATGGACAAACGTCCAGTATCGAAAGGTTAATCTCAAATGAGATTGATTTTTTAGTTGGTATGTGGATGACGAATGTTGTTATAGACAAGAGTTGGCCAATTAATCAAGATGATAACATTATGTCAGAAGTATATGTTCTAATGAATGACTTGCATAATGCATATGGCTACGCTACAGATTTAGGAAGTCAGTTTATTGAAACGTTTTTCTATGAAGGCGATTTGGGTTATGATTGGCAATTTGCAGATTTTGCTCAAAAGAAATACGACAATTCTTTTATTAAGCAAATCTTAAACGAACAATACCAATTCGATTCATCTTTATTGCTGTCTACATTAGGTAAAATAAAAAGAATAATAACTAGCCAACTTAAAAAGAGGATTGAGGAAAAGAGAAAAAAGAATCAGTACATGTCCCCCATAAATGCTTTCTGCATTAAACCTAATGTCATAAAGCGGAATTTTTCCGTTGGGGAACAACGAATAATTGGCAAATTATCCTACAGACTAGGAAGTACATTGGAAAACAATGTAACAAACATAACAGATAGGAATCCATTCAAAACAACTCCCATCATTGAATTGCCCCACAATAGAGGTATATTTATTGTCGATGTAAACGCATTGGCTATTGCCATGAATGAAACTCCATATTTTTGGTTATTGGATAGAAATGATTTTGGGAAAAGGTTAGGAACAATACGAGGTGAAATTGCAGAAAATATAGTTTTCGACATCATCGCAAGAAGATTTAAGGAAACCTATAGACATATTGATATCAGACTTACGAAATCCTCAAATCAAATTACCGACATAGATGCAATGTTCACTTATAAAGACATTGGAGTCGTTTTTCAAGTTAAAAGCAAGCGATTGACCGAATTGTCACACCAAGGTGATTTGACCTCTATTGAAAGGGATTGTAAGAAAGCTGTAGTCGAAGCATTTGAGCAAGGCAAATCGTGTGTCGCTTGTCTAAAAAAAGCCAGTCGATACTATACTTTAAAGGAAAGATTTGACTATGCAGAAAGGTTGAGGTGGTATAATATTTGTATTACTCTTGACGCATTTCCTGGCATTACATCACTTAGTTATATAATACAGACAACACAAAATGGTACAGAAAATCCTGTTGTTGCCATGTCTGTTTATGACTTAGATATTATATTCTATCTTTTTCAACCAGAAACTCTTGTTGATTATATAAAATTCAGAATGTCATGTGCTCAAAAGGGAATTTATGGCGTAAGTGAGATTTATTACATAGGTGCATTTATGTCTAACGTGTTAGGAAAAGGAATAAAGACTTATAAAAATAGAATTTGTAGAGAATATGCTCTTTATGCAGACTATATAATCAAAAAAGCAAAATCCTCATTGTACAAAAACAAGGATGTAGAATGTGACATTTGCGAACTTCTCTATAAAATACCAGTACTTGAAAGCATAACATGTCAATAATATAAGACCTTAGAGGGATATAAATAAAAGTGATAAATTATGGCAAAGAAATTTGAAATACGAAACAGTACGATGGAATTCCTGACTTTCGTGGCAGAAGGTAAGGAACAAGGCATACAAGTGCTATACAAAGATGAAACAGTGTGGGCTACCCAAAAGGCCATGGCTATGCTCTTTGACTGCTCCGCAGATAACATCGGTTTGCATCTGAAAAACATATATGACACAAATGAATTGAACAAGGAGGCAACTACCGAGAAAATCTCGGTAGTTCAACAGGAAGGTGTGAGAGAGGTGCGACGCAACACACTGTTCTACAACCTTGATGCAATCATTTCGGTGGGCTATCGAGTCAACTCCATCCGTGCCACACAGTTTCGCCAATGGTGCACCTATGTCATTAGGCAGTTCTCTCTTCGGGGCTATATCATAGACAAGAAGCGTATGGAGAACGGCTCGTTTATCGGTGAGGACTACTTTGAGCATTTGCTGGCAGAGATACGTGAGATTAGATTGAGTGAACGAAGATTTTACCAAAAGCTCACGGATATATATGCTACAGCTGTTGACTACAATAAGGATGCACCTACCACACGTTTGTTCTATAAAAAAGTTCAGAATAAGATGCATTATGCAGTGCATGGGCATACAGCAGCAGAACTTATTGTTGAAAGAGCCAATGCAGAGAAAGAACACATGGGATTGACTACTTGGGAAAATGCACCTGATGGTAAAATCGTCAAGCCAGATGTAAGTATCGCCAAAAACTATCTAAAACAAGTGGAACTTGAAGATATGGGAAAACTTGTCAACTCTGTACTTGATTTAGCTGAACGTATGGCAAATCGACATATACCAATGACTATGGAAGATTGGGCTAAACGTATTGATATTATTCTTGAAGCTGGAGGTGATGCCGTATTACATGATGCAGGAAAGGTTTCTGCTGAATTTGCCAAGAGCTTTGCAGAGTCAGAGTTCGAAAAGTATCGTGTGATACAAGATAAATTATTCAACTCTGATTTTGATAAATTCAATTCTTTACCATTTGATGATATTAAGAATTGACAGTCTAAAGGGGATGAGGTGAACTCAAATCACCCCATCCTCCGCTTACTTGTCTATGTATGATGCAACAAAATAAACAATCGAAATGACCGTATAAAGGAAACACGGCAAGAATATCCAAAGCAAAGTCTTTACCCAACCATTCGACAACCACACACCTTCATTCCTTGACATCATATTAGACATGTCATAGAAATGGCGAGTGAGGATGTCCTTATTCGCCTTTCGGTGGTCTTCAAGAAGTTTAGACTCGTTTTCAATGAGTTTCTTCCTGTTGTTGATTGCCTGTTCCATATCGGCATCATCAACCTTAGCTTTGACAGTTATGTCTTTTACTTTGCCGATGTAGGCTTCAATAGCTTTGGTGACAGTATTCGCTTTATCTGAAGCTTCACTCAATTTGTCTTTTGCTTCATGCATGGAAGCAGTAGCCATTTCAACGCCACTTTTTGCCAAAGTCAAACTATTACCAGCATCCTTGTAGGCTTGAAGCTGTTGGTCAAACTTGTCCGAAGCCTTGTCCGTTTCGATATTCTTGTCAATCGAGTTCTCGAAAGATCCAAAATCCATATCCGAGATTTTGCTTTTACCTATCGGCATAGTTTCAATGTTGTTGATTAAACATTCGGTTATCTACCATACCCTTGCTTCTTGCGAGGTCTGCACAGGCGATTAGCCATCATAGCGCAACGATGCGCCCAAGACAGTTCATCCTCGTCCTTGTCTCGTCCCCAACTAGAGGTTGCACCACCTCCGCCACCGCCAGACTGGGCGGCAATGGTTGTGGCAGCATCAATGTATTCAGCAAAGAGAAGAATGGCGGTCTTCTGCACATCACCTATCTTGGCAAACACATTATCGGCATCCAAAGCTATATTCTTGTCGATGACATCCAGACAGTTCTGTGAAATGTCAACAGGATAATGATGAAACTCGTCCGTATAATAGTCGAAGTGACGTATCTTTGGAGTGTTGTCCGCTGTGGGCATGGGTTTGGGTACAGTCATAATCTTTGGTTGTTGGGTATTCTTTGTTGGAGTTGAAACTGGTTTCTCCAATTCTTGATGATGCAGCTTTGCCCAAGTACCTTCAATCTTTGAGGGCATCAGACAACGACCTTTGCCAAGTTCCGAGGACTTATAAATGGAGTTGCCTCGCTTGATGGCATATCCACGCACTTGTCCTTTGCTGTCGGATTGTAGTTTGATATCATATCCCGTTTGTGTGAGGCATTTTGTATATAGTCCCCAATCAAAGTACGGCATCTTAGTCAAAACGGAAAGGCAATCATTGGTTATCGCTTCCTTATTTTGGCGGCTCACTTCTTGTGCATCTTTCCAACCACGCTGTTGCCCAACCTTGGCGGCAGCAGCCATCGCTCTCTCGTAGATATAATGGGCATCATTCACGTTGCCCCTTATGTCTATGCGGTTCGCATCAATGTGAAGGTGCATAATGCCACTCTTGCTGTCACGATGGAGCGCAACTACATATTGGCTGTCTTTGAGGTTGGTTGCCTTTGCACTCTTGCGCTTCGACTTGGCTGAAAGGTCAACAGCATCAAACTCACGGATAAAGTCATCCGCCAACCTCTGCCAGTCCTTCATCGTCCAACCTTGCGTTTCCTCCGAGGTAGGGGAAACTTCAACGCGTATCATGTTACGTTTGAGCGGATGATAACGGTTCAACTTGTCCTCAAACTTCTTCTGCAAGGCAAGCATTCTCGCCCACATTGCAGTTGGGGAAATATCATCGGGCAAGAGATTGGTCTTTACAATCTCCGCCTTGTCCTTGTCTACTGAGTAACGTATGGCATTTGCGCCATGACTTATTATCTTTGCTTTTGCTATCATATATGTCGTATGTTCTATTGGGTTAAGTATTTCTCTATCTCAATCATGCGGTTCAAAATAACCTCTGCGCTTGTTCTCCATCGTTTCATGAAGATTTCGCTGCGGAGAATGTTCTCACGTTCCGTAAGCGGACGACCTTTGAGGAAGCCGAACAATTTCTGTATATCGCCCCTGGCATCCGAAAGGCTGTTCAAAGCCTCTATTTCTTTGTCAGTCAGGCGTAGTTTGGGATATTTGCCCTCCAACCGCTTGCGTGCGTATGCGCTTGTGGTCAGTCCACAAAGAGCAGCATATTCCGCTATCTCTTTATGAAGCTGTGGCGTAAGCCTTACTATCAGGCGGCTCGTGTATTTCGGTGCTTCCTTTTCTATATTTTTCTTATTCATACCAAGTATTGCTTCTATAAAGTGTGCAACCCAATGCGAGCTTGCGAGCGTTCAAGAAGTCCATTGGCATACGGACAAACGAAGTGCGTTTGTATGACATTGGTATTTCTTGCATAGCACCGCTATCAGAGTTTACGCACAAGCACGCTACGCACTGCGGTTGCACCAGTTCACAGACTTGTTGTATAACGGTTCTCAAATTACCCAAGCAACAGCAATTGTGGAGCGTCCTCCGCTTCCATCTGTTCTTTGAAGAATTGCCTTCTGGCTTCCGCCTCCAGTTCCATGTCAGAGATGCTTGGCGATGGAGCATCTAACGGCACGCAGTTTGTTGCTTTGCATTGAAGTCCGTCATTTTCCTATCAAGCAAGTCCTAACTAACTCATTCCATCAGTCTGTATCTCATCCACTCTATAAGTAGGATTACGATAGACTATCTTCTCCATCATCTCATTGAGGCGGTCTGCAATTCTGTCCCCATAGCGTTTGCGAATGTCCTTCGGGTCAAGATTCGTTGTCACAATGGTGAAAAGCTGGGCTTCGTATCTCTTTGTCAGCAGGTCAATGATTGGAGTTATGATGTTGCCGTAGTCCATCACCTCAACCGGCTCGGTACCCAAATCGTCAATGGCAAGCATGTCATCTTGTACCAGTTCAAGATACTTCGTATGATTGGTCTTGCAGAGTTGGGCAATCTGCAAAGCGTCAACAATGGTCAAACCATAACAAGCACCATAGGAACTTCCTGGGTCCGCCGTCGGTCTGCGGATTTGCAAACGGCTTATAAGGTTTCGCAAGGCTTTGAGCATGGTGGTCTTGCCGTTGCCGCATCCACCGCAAAGCACCATTCCAAATTTGGAAGAATCAGCGGTGAGCCATTTGGCTATCTGTCTAATCTGGTCATCAATGAACTCGTTATAAACAAATTTTCGATGACGGAACTGCACCTCTGCAATTACCGCTGCCAACAGAAGTTCATACGCTTTATCTTCGTTCACGGGCAATCTAAAACGTGCTATCATAGTCCGTCCCTTCTGTAGCAACTGGACATATTCTGCGATTCTCTTTTTGCTTGCTGAATCCATTTTTACTTTCTTTTTTACTGTTGAAATTTTCACTCGACTTCCTTATAAAAAGTTCTTTGTCTTTATCTTTTATAAGTGTCAAGTCATGCGTCAAACCATCTGTTAAGTTATTTGTCAAATCATCCGTCCATTCAAGCATTGTGTATTTGGACGGTACATGGCGTGATTTCCCCTCAATAAAAGAGATAAGCTTACGCTCGGCAAGGTGTTTCCGTGCTGTAATGACTGTTTGTCTTGAAAGGCGCAAATCATCGCATATCCTGGTAGTGGAACATACCAACGGCATTTTCCAATACCGCTTGTTGCTCTCGTTCACAAGGTACGCAAACAGAGCTATTTCACTGGCTGGCATTGGCGACATCATAGCGGAACGCCACAATTGGTTCATACATCCTATATAAGTCATGACATCACCAGTTTAAGGGTTTCGGCTTGCGCTTGTTTCCTGCAAGAATGGCTGCGTTCTCCTCCTCAGCCGTGAGAGGTACAGGATTCTTGCGGTTAGTCTCCAGCCACTTGTCAAGTTCATCTTGATAAAGGCAGTAACGCTTGCCCGGCTTGGTGGCAGGAATGCTGCCGTTTCCAAGTTTCATGTAGAGAGTTGCCATCGGCATTTTGAGATATGCCGATGCTTCCTCCACACTCATAGGTATGTGCGTGTTCGCCTTGTGTGGTTTGTTCTGTGATTGCAGACTGATGATCATCTGTTTCAGGCCCACCACTTCGTCCCGAAGCTGGGCAACGACCATTGGAAGGTCGTTGAAAGTTAATTCCTTTGTCATATACAAGTCATTAAAATAAACTGGGACAAAGGAACAGAATGATGCTTCCGTTACTGAGGTTCGTGACAGTCATTTGTCATTCACGAAGGAATAACTCTAACAATGGGGATTATTCGGGAATTTCCTCCGTCACATCATGGAAATCGTATCCACCATTGTTTGGCTCATCAATCGGAATGACATCATTGGAGCATGGTGCTTTCAGGTTCTTCAATGTGCTGTAGTCCAAGCCTTCAAACGGCTTTGGAAATAAAGCCTTGACAAAGGCTATTCGCATGGCCATTGTGTAATCACGTTTACCCAAACGTTCTGCGATATTCCACACGAAGTGCCTTAAAGGGATATTCTCAACATTTTCCTTGAAACGGTTTATTGCTGTCGGGGTATAGTTGGTGTCGTTGCTCCATTCCTTGACAGCCTCAATTACCTTATTCAAATCATCCTCATACAGAAACCTTGACATGGTACGATGCACATAGTCAAGTACGGCTCTTGTTCGCTTGTCCTTTTCCTCCTGTGCTTCTTTTTCTTGTGCCTCTACACGCTTGGTATAGTCCTCATGACTGTATTGTGCTGACTCTGTTTGTGGTAATGTTTGCTTTGGCTGTTCTTGTTCTGTTGCCGGCTCTGTTTCTACAACGTTTTTCTTTGTCTTGCTGTTGCTACCAATGGTCATCAGTTCATAGGGATAATTCACCATAGAAATGAATATCGCCCAAAGCAGGATATTGCTCCCAACAAAGATGATTGACTCGACAAACAGACTTTGGTGAAAGTCATTGCCTACATACATAGCCACGACAAGAGAGATGGCGAGAATTGCAGTACCAACAAAAGCGTAGATGGTACAATCTGAAGTTGTCTTGTTTTCTATCATTATTGTATTCGTTTTATTGTTATTCGTTCAAAAACTTCCACAAAGTTAGATGCAGAAGCATGTAAAAACCGCATTTACGTTCTCTGGCACTCCTTCTTTTACGCTTTATTAGCGTTCTAATATGATATCATACTCTGAATCATACTTTAAACTGATCGTTAGTGCCAGTTGCGGCTAATTGCTGACTACAAAGGTAAGGGCAAAGAAAATGGAAAATTGCAGTTCCTCTTCAATATCTATAGATATTAGGATGTATTTGTCGAATTGGTTCTATCCACGACAGCAAATAGAACCAACAAAACGAGAAAAGGACTATTGGAACACTATCATTCCAACAGTCCTTTTCTGCGTGTTATTGTCAAATGGTTACTTCTTCAAGGTGATACAGCCAACCGAAGCACGCTTCTGAGCATCGGAAATCTTGGCATACACCTCTGTCGTTGCCACATTCTTGTGACCGAGATAACGCTGCACAACCGCAATACTTGTTCCTGCGTCCAACTGGAGACAGGCAAAGCTGTGGCGTGAGCAATGATAGGAGATATGCTTGGTAATCCCTGCATCTTTCAGCCAGTTCTTCAATGGTGCCTGCGTCATGGAGTCTTTGAAATCGGGGAACACCTTGCCTCGTTTATCTGGTGAATAGCCTATCAGTTCCAAGGCTTCCTCACTGATTGGGTTATGCACGATGTCTTTTGTCTTCTGCATTCGTGTGGTGACATACATCACACCATCGCTGCCGTATGGCTGTATTTCCTCCCAAGTGAGTTTCTTAATGTCGCTCTTTCGCAATGCCGTTAGGCAAGAGAACAGGAAGGCTCTCTTCAAGGCAGGAGCAGAGCATGGTGTGGATGCCAAGCGTATAACCTCGTCTTGTGAAAGATGCTCCTTGTCAGTCGGAATGGTCTCGATGCGTTCCAGAAAGCCATTCGGGTTCTCCTTTATCTTGCGGTCACGATAGGCTGTGTGGATTGAAGCACGGAAAGTTGACCAGTAGTTGGCTGCCGAGTTGATATGTAGCTTTCTGTCCTTATGCAGTCCCTGTGGTGCTGTCAGCAGATACTCACGAAATCTGTTGCACAAGTCTACGTTTATCTCACCGAAGGTACACTTGCCTTGCGTGAATGTACGAAAGTGCATATAGACGTGTTGCCACTTGGAGTTCTTCTTGTCTGCCAGTTTCTTGAAGTAGGCGAGGAAATCTCCTTTCATCTTCTCCTTGTCGAAGAAATCATAACGCTCGTTGACGATAGCCTCAAAGCGACGGCAGCGTATCGCCTCAGCCCTTGCCGTAAGGTTGAGGTTGTACTTCTGTTCCGTCTGGTTCTTCGGCTTGGCATAGATGTAGATGCCAAGCGACTCATGGCGAATGACTTTCATCGTGCTCTCGTCACGATAGCCTGGATAATAGTCAAGATAATAGGACAGCATGTGTCCGTCCTTGATTTTGCGTGTACGCAATGATACGGTCTTGCAAATGTTGCTCATAACTGATATGTATTATTGATGAATATTCGTGGTGAAGTGTCTCTTCACGGCTGCAAAATAACTGAATGATGCATCCGTGACTCCAATTATTCATAGTAACTGATGGATAATGCTGAAATCACTTGCTTTCACAGTCCTTTAGCAGCTCTTTCTGCCATTGCACGCTCCACATCCGTCTTCAAAAGCAGGTTCTTTACACCCACTTTTACCTTGCTGATATGCTGAACTCTCACGATATGGCAGATGTTGGCACTTGTCAGACCATACAACTGCTGCACTTGGTCTGTGGTATAATAGCTGTCATCGCTCATGAGGTCAGTCCTGCGCAATTCTTCAATATGCTCCTTGGAATAATAGGTGCGACCATACTCACGTTTGGTCGGTATCTTATGGCGGTAGGTGTATGCCCTAAGTGCTGACTTGCTCATGCTAAAGGCTTCCTCTACATCATCAGCGGTCAGCCATTCCGTGATTCTGTTGATGTCAACGGCAGCACCGAAGAACTCATCAATATGCCGTTTGCTGTAATAGTTCTTGCCAGCGATACGGCACATCGGTATCTGGTTGCGCTTGGCGGATGTATAGAGCCAAGACTTCTTGACCTTATAAATGGACATCACTTCCTCGCCCGAATAATAGTCAAGCACCTCATTCTCCTCTTTCCCTTTTGTTGGTTCCTGGTTTTGTGTTGGCTTTTCTGTTTTTGCCTTTTTACTGAGCTTGCTCTTGCTGGCAGGAACCACACGCTTGTAGGGATTACCCTCAAACATCTTCTCTATATCAGCCTTTCTTACGAATGCCATTCGGCTGCTCAATCTTGATGCCTTCAACTTGCCGTTAGCCACAAGTTTGTAGATATACTGTCGGGTGCATCCCATCAGAATGGCTGCCTTTGAGAATGTAAGATACTCTTGATGTTGCAGATCCATGATTGGCTCAATACCGTTAATCAAGTCCTGCTGTCTTTTCTTCCTAAGACGTTTTGCCTCTGCCTGACATTCCTCGGAACAGTATTTCTGCATACCGCTTCTTGGCACGAATGTCTTGCCACAAAATTCACATTTTCTTGTCGGTCTCATACTCTTTGATATTACTATGTTCTACATACTTTGAGTATTCCACCTATGGAGTAAACGGAAGTGAACCATTGCCAACCTTTGTCAACCCTGTGCACGATATAACGCTTTTTTCCTATCAGCTTCAAATCTGTCCTTCATCGTAACCACTCGTAAATCATTGTAAACTACGTTCACGATATGACAAAATAAAAGCTCCGCAAATTCTCCACGGTAGAAATACGCTGCAAAAATATGTGGAAAATCGGGAACTGCCAAAAAGCATTCAGAAAGTGTTAAAAATCAAAGAGTATTGAAAATCAAGACTTTATGGTTAGTTAGTCATAGTAAGTTATGGTTAGTTATAAGGCTCTAAATACATAAAACAAAAAAGTTATGATAAAACCTATTATATATAACATATCATTATAAAGATATAGGATGCCTAAAGCTATATCATGTTTGCCTCGAAAAAGTATATGTAACATGTTTGAGACGATAATGTATACAAATACACCTAAACTAATAGAAATTATTTTTTTTACAATCATATCCTTTATTTTCTATTTCTTTATTATATATACTCACATATTATTAGGTGAATAATCATTCTTTCCAACACCTATTTCATAATGCCCATTAGGCATACAAATTGGCTTTAGTGTATACCTTTTCTTCGCCCAATCTACAGCGCGTTTTATAATAGCATTATCATAACTATTACTATTATCTGGGGGTGGGAAAAATAGATTTAATAAACGACCATTCCCAAACTGCTTGCCTACATATATCGTTTCTCCTGCCGCTCTTTCTGAGTTTTTTGTCCTTCTTAATACATTTCTATATTCATTCAATGTAAATGGTATTTGACCTATGGCATCAGTCCAATATGGAACCCCTTCTACTTCTACCATTAAATACCCATTTCCAGAATTACCTTCAGCTTTCCAATCTCCACTACCTCCAGCACGATAACTAAACATGGATCTATCAACTTCTAAAAAAGAAATGATATCATCCCAAGTAAAATGTTTAAAACTATCAGATTTTCTAATGTTAGTACTTACAAAAAGTAATGGCATATAATTATCTGCAGAGGATTCAAACCATTGAATACCTTTAGCATACAAATCTTTCGCTGTAATATTAGTGCGATTGGCTTGATGATTATCTAATGTAAATAAATAAGCACCTCTTGAATTTCTAACATCCAATGTATCACCATTTATATCCGTAAATTTTAAAGGATTACCAAGACAATACGCATAAGGTGTCGAGTTTGGATATTTCTCTGCAAATCTATCCACACTCATCCACAGACTAATCCTTGGATCGTAGTATCTTGCACCATAGTAGTACATACCTGTTTCCTCATCATACTCCTTGGCATTGAAGAGGTAAGGCGTGTTCCACGTATTGTTGCGCTCCTCAATGAATAATTCTCCGAAAGGCACATACTCGATGTGCAGCACCACCTCACCGTCAAGGTTGGTGATGTAGCCGGAGCTACCCAAGTGATTGGGATGGTAGTAGAACTGCATCCGCTCGTATTCCTCGGTATCGTGGAAGTTGTTGGAAACAGCTCGTGTTTTCAACATCTTCGCCCTTGCAGCTTCCGGTGAATTATCATTACAACAGAAGCCTTGTCCGCTTACATAGTCATTGTTGTCCTCACCATTGTAAGGCACACCGAAGTCGGCATAGTTGTCCTTGATGACTTGTTGTTGACGGTTATACTTCGACTGATAGTCCACAGAGATTCCATCCGCTTCCGTTCCTGCGTAAGGTATGCGCCTTGGATTTGCACCATAGCTGGCGAGGTCGCCAAGTTTGCTGGCGATACGTTGGCTTCCGATGTAGATGTGCTTGGTGTACTTGCCACCCTGACTTGCCACAAGGTAGGGGCTAACATAGAGGGAGAACTTGGCGGTATTGGTTACAACTCCCGAGAACTCAGAGTTGACATATATCTGCTCGCCCTCACCGCTCGACTTCACGGTGCGCTCACCATCGGCATCGTACCAATAGTTGGCAACAAAGCCGTTCTCATCACTTGCCAAGAGACGGTTCTCTTCATCCCACAGATGTTTTTTCTCCTTCACACCCTCATCTTCCACACCGTCTTTCTTCACTCTGCCGGTGTTGATATAGACAAGATTACCGTTGGCATCGTAGAGGTATCTGTGTCCGTTGTCGATCTTTTCCTTGGGTGTTCCCTCGGTGCGATAGTTCAAGTCCTCGACCTTGGAGAGCTGGAACTTGTGACCCAAAGAATCCTGATAGGTATAGGTCAGATCATATCCTGCATTGAGCGTACCATTGAACTGTACACCTTGTTGGGTAAGGTGCTGGCTCTTTGACTTGATGCGGTTCATATTGTCATAGCTCATCGCAAGGGTATAGGATGCGCTCTTGTTATCCGCACACCACGATAGGTGCCGCTTGCGCTTGTCAGGCGATAGAGGGCATCATAACCATAGGTATGGCTCATCTGACCACCTGCCTTGCCACTCTGTGGCAGCGGTGCTGCATTGGCGATGGAGAGGACGTTGCTCACGGCATCATAGCTGTAAGCGTTATCCATAATCGTGCCGGCAGAAGAGGTCACGGCAAGGTTTTGCAGTCTGCGACGTTGTGGGTCGTAGGTGTAGAACGTTTCCACTCCGTTACGATACTTCGAGTAGCTTCGCTGCTCGAACTTGTAGTAACTAATCTTTTGCATGTTCACAGAATATCCCTTATAAAAAAGCCCTCATTGATAGGGATTGTTTTTATGGAACCATTGGATAGAATCTCTAATTTTAAAGGGAACGGATAATTCCAATCCTTTATAGACTTGTACCTAAATTTTGGTATTGCCTTGCCCTTTATTATCCAAGTCTTTCTTAACAACCCACCAGCATATTTGGTGCCATATAAAACAACTAAATGATTTCCCCAAAATAAATACCCATCATACTTGTCTCTATCGTAATATGGCATAGGACGCCAAAATACGAACTGCTTTTTACCTTGCTGCCAAAAGCGAACTTCGTAAAGGACAGCAGGGTTATTTTTTATATATGCATGAAGGGTGTGTTCTAGATTATTATTGAAAAATACGGTAGTTTTATTGGCTTTACAATCACAATCCACAAACCTCCCTATGTCCTTAACCCTGATGATATTATTTTTGTTAACCTCAAATAGCTCTTGTGTCGGCTCAGAGTTGACGCTACTATAATAAGCATTTTTATATCCATGTATGTTATCTTTAAATCGCAGAAGTTCTTTCTCGTTTACTAGATTACGCCTGTTAATACTATCTGTTTGAAAGTAGGTGATAAGTCGACCCTTATAAATAAAGTACCCATCTACGAAATCAGGATTATAAGTATTAGAACTTGTTAAATA
>NZ_JAMBLP010000015.1:0-90077 GCF_023336985.1 Marseilla massiliensis
GGCATTTTTCTGACACCAACAAAGAATTGGCAAAGAAATCTTCATGTATTTAACTTTCGTTTGCATTTAACCAGCGTTACATCAAGCAAATGTGTGCGCACACATTATAATATAAATGCGAGTCAGACGAACCAGGCAACACATACATCTACGCTCCAGCATGCGCTGTGCATCGATGCGCGGCTTTTGTTGAAACCAACAACAAGCAGTTGCGGCACCTGGCTGGCACGAATTTTCAAAAAAACGGCAACCAGACCCGCCGGGCATGCTCCAAGGTTGCCTATGCAGGCTTACCTTGGGCTTCGCCATGCTGCGGGCATCCTGCCGGCCGACCACAGAGCCAAACCACTTTGACATATAACGACCGGCATGGGCCAAAGACACGGCGGGATGCAGGCATAAGAAGCCGTGGGGCGCGATGCAGGCCGTATAGCGTGGCGAAACGGCACATAACGCCGCGCCATACGCGCCCTCTTGCAAGCCGAAATGGCATATAGGGCAACCCCGCTGACAGACAATGACTTACAGACACGCGCCGCTGCCCTGCAAACATCACCCGGATTTTACGCCACAATGCGGCCAAACAACATTTAAACGCCTCGGCCACGGCTTGCCGCGGCGGCCGGAGGCAGAAGCCCAACCACTGCCGCAAGGGCGCCATCAGCCGGGCACGCATGGCCCGGGCTTGGGCCAAGGGAACATTAAGCACCACATCATACAGATGCGCCAACAACCGCCGGCATATAAGTAGCTGTTCAAAATTAACCAAAACACATCACCAACCGGCACCACCCCAATCGCGGGCGTACCCGCGTTATGTCGACACAAAGCATTGCCACATGGATAAAAATGACTATCTTTGCAAAATATATCAAACGGACATTACATAACAACATATTTACTAATGAAGAAAACTACCATTTCCAGAGCCATCGCAGCCATTGCGGTGGCCATGAACACAGCTCCTTCGGCGGCACAGATACCGGCCGGATATTACGATAACCTGAAAGGGAAAAGCGGGGCTGAGCTTAAGAATGCCGTGCACGAAACAATAAAAGACGCCAACGTGCTCGACTACGGCAAGGGCAAGGGCCACACTTGGGAGGGATTCTACACCACCGACCGCACAGCCGACAACCAAGTGATTGACAGATACAGCAACGACACGAGGTACTTCGGCTCAAAGGGAAGCTCGGTGGGCGGCATGAACATAGAGCACTCGTTTCCGAAAAGCTGGTGGGGAGGCTCAGAAAACCAAGCCTACAAAGACCTTTACAACCTGATGCCGAGCGAGCAGAAAATAAACTCGGCCAAATCGAACTACCCGATGGGCGAGGTAAGCAAGGCCACAACAGACAACGGATGCACAAAGGTGGGAACCGGCAGCAAAGGCTACAAGCTATGGGAACCGGCAGACAAATGGAAAGGTGACTTTGCCCGGGCCTACATGTACATGGCCACCACTTACCAGAACTTCACTTGGAAGGGCACGCAAGCCTTGCAGATACTTCAAAAGGGCGACTACCCCACGCTGCAGCCATGGGCATACAAACTGTATATAAGCTGGGCCAAGACCGACGCCCCCGACGAGACGGAGACATCGCGCAACGAGGCCGTAAGCCGCATACAGGGCAACCGCAACCCCTTTGTAGACTTCCCTAACCTGATGGAATACATCTGGGGCGACAGCACCGACTATGCCTTCGACCCCGGGACGACGCTGTGCACATCGGAATATACACCCGGCGGCGAAGCATCGGAACAAGGCACCATTTACATCGCCATATTCACAGACGGCACAGGCGGATGCACAATAAGCAACAAGGAGGTGCCACAAGACGGCTTCGAGGTTTGGAGGCTTGACAACAAATACGGCTGGAAGGGCACAGCCTTCGCAAACAACACCAACAATGCAGCCGACGCATCGGTGGTGACACCCGAACTGGACCTGACCGGATATGCCACCGCCACGCTCACATTCAGCCATGCTGCCAACTTCTTCGCTTCGCCGGCCGACGCTCTGGCGGTCGAGGTCATCTGCGACGGAGTGGCCACGCCGCTCAACGGCATCAACTGGCCGCGAGGCAACAGCTGGACATTCAACGAGTCGGGCGACATAAGCCTCAACGCCTTCGCCGGCAAGAAGATAAAGATTGCATTCCACTATACCAGCACCAGCCAAGAGGCCGGCACTTGGGAGATAAAGTCGATGACGGTAAGCGGCGAAAGACTGCCAAGCGACATATCGGCGCCATCAACCGGAAAGGCGGCTTTCGACCCGTCGGAACCATACGAGACATACACCATCGACGGCAGGAAAACAACAAATGCCGACCATGACGGCGTGACAATAATACGCCAAGGCGGAAACACATGGAAAGTGGCACCCCGCAAATAAACATCATGCAGGCTGACAGCCTTGCACCACACACACATTGAACGTGGATTACCGCTTGCCGCGCCGTGCGTTATGCACGGCGCGGCAAGTATTTTCCAGGGGCAGGCAATAAGGGAGGAGAGACGGAAACGCCCACGCCGGCAACCATGTCCCAACCGGCAACAAGACCGCACTGTGCCCGTCAAGCCGCCTGGCCCCATGCAACCCATAGGCCAACAGGCCCACCGAGGTACCTTGCGCCGACGCAAACAGCCGCCCATCAGGCAATGACGGCAAGCAACACGAACGGCAACAACATGCGATTGTTGCCCGACAATGGCCCCAAAATGGAAGAAACAGACAAAGCGACTGTTTTTATCGTTATGTGGAACACAGGGGTTTGACATATATTATATATATTTGCAGGCATAAACAAAGATATTTGGCAGCGGCATTGAAAACTTCCGCAGCATAGATACAGAACCATATCATTCACTTAATAAAAAGAAAAAGCTATGCAACAAATTCATTACTCATTTCTACAAGGCTTTATGCTTGCCGCCCTGGCCTTGCCAGCCCATGGCCAGCAAGCCCCGGTGAGCCCACAGACGCTGCCAGTCAAACACAAGTTGACCGCCGCCCCCAAAGTGATAATCTCAACGATTCCCGATGTGATACGCACACCGGAAGGCCAGAGGCACGACAACTGCATCAGGGCCGCACACGGTTTTTATGACAGCTACTACGACCTGAACGAATACGACAACACGGAGGCCGTGGGCAGCTATGTGACCGGGAGCGACGGAACGGTGTACATGCTCAACCCCATATCGTATATGGTGAGCAACACTTACATGAAGCTTGACCCGTACAACGGCGACACGCTGGTGGCACGCCTGCCACAAATCGTGGTGGCAGAAAGCTACGGCAACAGTTTTGTGGCAAAGATGAAGCAGAACGGCCAGGACAACTGGACGCTTAACGCAGACCAAAACATGTACTTCGTGCTGCGCAACGACACGCTGAAAGCCCTCGACGACACACGAGAGACGCCGCTGGGCTTCATCGACGAGTCGGAGTCTTGGTACGCCGTTGAATACGGCCACGTCTTTACCAAGAACCCCTACATAGCCGTGACTGTGCCTGAAGGGGCCCGCGACCAGAAGTACTCGCTCAACAGGCGCCTCGTGGTAAGCGCACGCCTCACCGACGACGCCCTGTTCATCAACGACCCGTCGACACCCGGACTATGGATGAAAGGCACCAAGGATGCAGAGGGCAACTACCACTTTGCAGCCAAAGAGTATATGGGAGTGAACGAGAGGTTCATTTCGCACCAGTTCCAGATGCCCGCCTGCTACGTGGTCAAGAGCGATGAATACGGCAATTACAACGACTACACCTACATGGACGAACTGGTGATGCGCCCTTCCGGCACCGACGGCATGCTGACAAGCGTAGGCAACGTGTCGCTGCTGAGCAGCCTGTCAACCACCAAGATAAACCCCGTTGGCATCATAGACAACCCGGTACTGATACCATACAATGAAGTAGCAGCCGAACCGGTGGCACCCAAGATAGAGAAAGTGGGTAGGTACATCGAGGATTACGGTGCAGAGATAATATTCACAATGGAGTTGGAGAGCACCGACGGCAAGTTTATCGACCCCGACAAGCTGTTCTATGAAGTATATGTAGACGACAACACCGAGCCCATACGGTTTGTGCCGGAGGAAGAGGGCGGCCCGTACCACCGCCTGGACTCTGCGATGACGCAGGTGCCCTATGCTTACTCCGACAACAACTACGACTTCATCTTCAATTACGGACAAGTGAAATTCTACATCTATGACTCCGAGATGCAGAAGGTTGGCATACGCACCGTGTACAAAGGTGGCGGCGAGGAGCATGCCTCTCCCATCGTATGGCAACCGACACCGGCCTCCATTGCCGGCGTTGGGGCCGACAGCCAAACGCGCACCGAATACACGACACTTTCCGGCATGCGCGTAGAGAAGCCCGCGAAAGGCATTAACATAAGGAAGGTGACAGACGCCAATGGCAATGTCAAGGTAGAGAAAATATTGGTGAAATAGTCCATTCGACAGAATGACGCATCACCGCTCAACCAAGTGTAAATAACCATAGATTCATTTTCAGACGATCAAGTAGCTGTTGAAAATTAACGGAAACCAAACCAATTTAGATGGTTATCTAATCTTTTCCATCATATTGCACGCTCTTCCGCGTTGTTTTCCAACGCCTCATCGGTCGTATAGCCCGCTACACTTCCACCTCGAACGTTGAAAAACATGCACGGAACTGCGCACAATCTGATGACAATAAATTTTAAACAGCAACTTATGAGCAGACGCAAAGATAGCCGCCCGGGTTCCGGACGGCTATCTTTATTTTACGACCCGCCATTGAATTGGCCATCTTCCGGTTCGGGTCAAAAACGGTTCAGCTCGTTTTTACCTGCCCCTTGGCCGCGATACCTGTCGCGCGTGGCGTTGAAAGTATATTGCAGGGTGAGCATGAAAGTGCGGTTGCTGATTGTGTTGAACCTCTGTATGGTGACGTCTTTGCTCATCATGGTCACGTCGCGGTTGCTTTTGTTGAATATGTCATTGGCCTCAAGGGTAAGGCTGAAACGGTTGTTGAAAAACGCCTTGTACAGCTTTGCGTTGAGATATGACGACTGCTCCTGATACGTGTTGTCGTCGTTGCCGGCGCTCATCCATTGCATGTCTACATTCATCCAGATGTCATAAGGCAAGTGGATGGCATTCTGCAATTGCACAAGGGCGACAGGCTTGCCCATGCTCTTGCGTGCGTCTGAATAGTCGATGGTGAGCCACTGCTTCATTATCCCCACGTTTACCCTCGGCTGCCATATACCGGCCTTGAACTGCCCGCCTACAAAAGCCTGCAGCCCCTGGACCTCAGGAAGATTGTCTTTCGTAACGAGCTTCACCTCGCCATCATCGCCATAAGGGCGTGCAATGTACATTATCGGGTCTTTTTTATAGGTATATGCAACCTGGGCGAAGAACTGGCGCCATGCTCCCATCAGCTCCAGCGAATGTATTTTCTCGTGCTTCAGAAACGGGTTGCCGCCCTCAAGGGTAAACCGGTTGATATAGTCTACCGTGCCGTCAAGGTCTTCATATCCTGGCCGTTGCGTCTTGTGTGTGTAGCTCAGCGACAGTTGCACATCCTTAATCGCCGCAGACAGCGACAACGAAGGGAAAAGATTGTTGTAACTGCGGCTTTGGTCTTCTTTCTTCCGGCCGTTTTCCAGATAATCGAAATTCACATGCTCATATCGCAAACCCACGCTGACATTGAGCTTGCCGAAAGACTGCCCTATCTCAAAAAAGCCGGCAATGTTGTTCTCATCCACCCTCGACGCGGAGCCGCCGACAATAGATGCGTCAGTGATGTAGTCTGACGAAAAGCGCGACGATGTGTATTCCTCGCCTATCTCTATGCCTCCTCTCCAGAACGGATAGCTGAAAACAAGGCGCTCGGCAAACAGCCTGCTCCTGTTGGAACCGCTGGAGCAGACCACAGCATTGTCATGGTTGGCGCTTGTCTCGTCGTTCCACATGTCGGTATTGTTCTTGCGCCACATGTAGTCCACGTTGAAATCCACTCCAAGTTTGCCCACTTCGCCATTGTAATAGACATTTGCATGGTGCTTGGGCAGGGAGTTGGTATTGGTGCGCTCGACAATTGTCAGGTTGTCATAAAGCACGCCGTCGGCAAACATCTGGCTTACGCCATTGTTGACAGCCTTTTGTTTCATGAGGCCATTGGAGTAATAAGCCCCTATTGAATGGTTTTCGTTGAACAGGTATGAAAAGCCCGCCTTGCCGAAAAACTCATTGGTACGCATGCTTCCTTCCTGCGCAATTACCTGGTTCCACAGCACAGACGACTGTGTGAGCATTTCCACTTTGTTGCCGCCTTCAAACTTGCCGCCGATATAGCCGAAGTTGCCAAACACCTCAAGTCCGCCCGTACGGTATTTGAAGTTGGCATGGTCGACGGTACGAAAATACTTTTGCACGACGCCCTGCGCGCGTATGTTGCCGCTGAATCCGTCGCCCTGCGGTCGCTTGGTCTTGATGCGGATTACCGACTTTACCGTAGCGCCATACCTTGCACCCGGGTTTGTTATCACCTCAATATTCTTGATGTCTGCCGAACTCAGCTGCGAAAGCTGCGTGATGTCCATAACCTCGCGCCCGTTGATGTATATGGCCGGAGAGCCTTTTCCAAACACCTCGAAGTTTCCGTCGCGCCCAAGCACCATCGGAACTTGCGCAAGGACATCGTTTGCCGTGCCTGCATGTTCAAGCTGCGAGCCTACCACATTGGTCACAAGGGCGTCGCCCTTGACTGTGGTCAGAGGGCGTTTTGACTTCACCACCACTTCACCCAGCATCACATCCTTTGCCTTCATGGTTATCACGCCCAAGTTGCCTGTAGCCGGAATGCCTATGGTCTGGTCTGCGTAACCTACAGAAGACAACCTTATTGATTTGGCGTCAACATGCTCTTCGCCGAACAGGAACGTTCCCGTTCCGTCAGTGACAGTGCCCGTTATGTATGTAGAGTCTGCCTTCTGCAATACAACATTGACAAACTCCATGGGCAAATTGCTTTCGTCTACCACCTTGCCTGTGATGCTTTGAGCCATGGCCTCGACCGACGCCAAGGCCATAATAACCGCATAGAATATGGCTTTCATATAGTTGATTTTATGATTTCCTGCTGCAAAGACAATGCAAACGAGCTCGATGTGAGCTTGCCCACTGATTGCCGAATGCAGCTTTTCTTATGCAAAGTTACGGTCTTTTTGTATTTTTAACCGTACCCAAAAGTGTACAAATGGGCATCGGAACATAAAAATACCCTTGTGGGTATGGTGCCGTGCAGGGGATAGACATACCTCCGCAAGGTAAAACCATCTCCAAAGACTTTACCTTTGCGGCAACTCAGAGTAGCTTGCTGTTCGTGGCCGCCACTATGGCTTCGGAGACATTGCGCACATTGAGCTTCACAAATATGCGCTGGCGGTATTTCTTGACCGTATCGGGAGAAAGACATATCCTGTCTGCAATCTCGGCCATGGTATATCCCTGGATTGAAAGCATAAGCACCGACTTCTCCCCGTCGGTGAGCACAGGCATCCGCTTCTTTTTCCATTTGCGGGAAACGACACTATATTCATAGAAGTCGGATGTGCCTGCATGGTGCATCTCTATGTGCCCGGCATCCGCATGTGTAGCCGCCGTCACTACGCACAACGCCAGCCATATACGGCCATCGGAAGTGAGCTCAAGCGGCGTCATCTTATGGTTGACAAGCGTTTTCCGCCCGTTATCCAGAATGTGAAAGTCGTATGAGATATACCATTCCTTGCGTTCCTTGACCGGAATGCCCTCGTAGAAAGCGAAACCAGCCCTGTTGATGGTCAGCAACAGCGGCAGTTCGCCCTCCGGGGCATAATCCAGATAAAACCGATAGCCCAGCTCCCTGACACGCTCTTGCGACAGTCCGCACAGAAAAAATCGGTTTGGCGACACATACAGGAAATCCCGTTTGAAATAGTCAATGATATATACACTTTGACAAGATGTCCGCGAAAGAGCATCCACTGCGCTGATATACAAATCCGCCCGGCCGTAATCAAGCTCCCCGGAGAGCTTTACCTCGTTGTCGGGTATGAAAAATTCGTCCGGCCTATTCATCTTATTATGCAGCTTGTGCCAGCCATCCCGATTCTTATCCGATGCCCCAATTGAAGTCGGCAACCTCTTGAACACATCGGGAATTTACCGAAATCGGTCTTGACCAGCTTGGTCATGATTGTTGATTGAATGACGATTAATTATCGTTTTCAAGCACAAATATATCAATAATAAGTTGAATTATAGCAACTGAAGCACACTTATTTTCTACCGAAAAGCCACATTGGCAAGGCGTCAGACACTTTGCCTGCCTACAAAACGAATAAAACAAAAGGCTACGACAAGACATGCCGCCGCCACACTCATGCCCCCCGGAAAACACACTGCGGGCCGCCCACAGTGCAGAGCAGAAGCCATCGGCTTCGCGCCCCACCCGGTTGGCGGCCCGCAGACATATCGGTACAGACAAATATCACTCCGTCTCGGGAGCCTGCCCTATAAGGTCCATGAACTGGTCGAGTTTCGGTGTGATGATAATCTGCGTGCGGCGGTTGCGCTGCTTGCCCACCTCTGTGTCATTAGACGTCACAGGGTTGTATTCGCCACGGCCTCCGGCAGTGAGCCTCTTCGGGTCGACGCCATACTGGTTTTGCAGTGCCTGTACCACGCTCGAAGCCCTGAGGCACGACAAGTCCCAGTTGTTGCGGATGTTCTTCATCGACGCAGCCGATGCGTTCACGGGCACATTGTCGGTATTTCCCTCTATGAGCACGTCATAGTCCTTGTAGTCCTTAATGATCTTGGCAATCTTGCTGAGCGTCTCTGCAGCCCTGTCGTTGATTTCATAGCTGCCGCTCTTGTAGAGCATGTTGTCGGCCAGCGAGATGTAAACCACGCCCTTGAGCACCTGCACGTCTACCTCCTTGAGCTCCTCCTTGCTCAGCGAGCGGGTCAGGTTGTTGGTAAGCACAAGGTTGAGCGAGTCGCTCTTGCTCTTCACCTCTACGAGATGGCGGATATACTGGTTCGACTCGTTGATCTGGTCAACCAGCTTCTCGATGCTGATGTTGTTCTGCCCGGCGTTGGCAAGACTCTTGTCGAGCGAGCCCTGCAGCGCTGCATAGTCTTTTTTCTGCTGTGCCAGTTGGTCTTCCAGGCTCGTCATGCGGGCTGTGCTGGCAGCCAGTTGCTCCTTGGCGTTCTGGTAGTTCTTGGCCATGTCGCGGAAATTCTCCGACAGTTTCTGGTTTTCCTCCTGACAGTTTTCCAACGACTTCTTGCTCACGCAGCTGCTCATAAGCACACAGCCGGCAATCACTGAAAACATTACTAAATTTTTCTTCATATTCTTTCTGTTTAATTGATATTCCGTGCAAAGTTATCTATATGACACATAACGCCGCCGAAAGTGACATCGGGTTAAGTTATTTTAACCCATATCGGCCGTCTTTGATGTTATTTCAGAAAAAAAACCTGCGCAGATGGCCATCTATCAAGACCATCTGCGCAGGCTGTTCCACTTGTGCCCTCGGACTCTGCCCCACCCCGTGAGCCATAATCCCCAAGCCCAATCAGCTCAATACTGGAATATCATGCGTACCTTAGCGATTGTCTTGGAATGCTTGATTTTCCAGGTTCCATACAGCTGACGAACGCCTTGTGGCAACAGATTCATGTCGCGCAGCCTGCCAAGCAGCAACTCCAATGGTTTACCCGGATGCGTCTGGTCATCCTTTAACAGGCCTTTGCGATCCAACTCTCGATTGGCTTCGATCGCGTCTATCTCCAATCTTCCCGTGCTAAGCATGTAATCATCCAGATCACTGAATATAGCACCTACGTTGAAGCTAAGATAATTAGTCATAAGCCCTGTATTTTAAGAATTAATGAATGGATGAATTAGTCTCTCTTTCAATCACAAAGATAGTAAATTTAGGAATACATTGTTACCAAAAGGAGCATTATTTGCATCAAATTAACACTATTAAAGCAGCGTAAACAAAAATCAATGAGACGCGCCTTAAAAACGGCACAAACAGCCCCGTATGTGCAACCCCCAACCGGCATGCAGGCAGCACGGGCGACACCGCTGCGGCACGGGCTGCCCGCCGGAAAGCCGACGGGCCGGATGCGACCCCACAGCGGTGGGCCCCGGCGCAACGGCCTGTGCGGCAACACCTTGCAAGGGCCACGCCGGCACCGCCAGCCGGGGTCACTCCCTTGGCCACAACCAAGCCACTCGGGCCACGCCAGGCGGCTGTGCTACAACAGGCCACAGCCGCGACACACACATCGCTGTCCGCCGCCACAGCCCCAACAGCGGCAGGCAAGCCGCCACCGCAGTTGCCGAAAGACAGCATTCAGGCATAAGTAGCTGCTCAAAATTAACCTATACAATAGCCCTTGCAGGTGTCTTCCATTATCTTTGCCACCATCTTGTGTGCTATTTGACGGCAATTGATTGTGAACACCTACTTAAAAATGGTGAAAATAATAGTCACATGGGGCTTCGGATTCAGAAATTTTAATTACATTTGCATCAACAACGGGCGGCCTCCGACCCCGACGCCGGCACGGCCTCGGCATGCGCCGGCCGCCCGCGAGCCACATTACCACACAGCCATGAGAGTTCTTATAGTAAACACAAGCGAGAAGACGGGCGGTGCAGCCGTGGCTGCCAACCGCCTGATGGAAGCCCTGAAAAACAACGGGGTAAAGGCCAAGATGCTGGTGCGCGACAAGGAGACAGACCTGATAACCGTCGTGGCCACGCCACACCAGCTGCTCATGCAGTGGCGGTTTCTGTGGGAGCGCCTCGTCATATTCCTCCACACCCACTTCTCGCGCAAGCATCTCTTCGAGATAGACATAGCCAACGCCGGTGCCGACATAACCGGCCTGCGCGAGTTTAAGGAGGCCGATGTAATACACCTGCACTGGGTCAACCAGGGAATGCTGTCGCTGTCAGACATCAGGAAGATACTCGACAGCGGCAAGCCCGTGGTCTGGACCATGCACGACATGTGGCCCGCCACGGCCATTTGCCACCTCACGCTGGGCTGCCGCAAGTTTACCACAGGCTGCTCGGCGTGCCCCCTGCTGCCGGCCGGGCTGTTTGGCGACACAGCCCGCCACGTATGGCGCAAGAAGCAGCGGCTGCTCAAAGGCGGCGGCAGGCTTATCTTCGTGGCCTGCAGCAAGTGGCTGGCCTCGGAGGCCAGGCAGAGCAAGCTGCTCGAGGGCAAGAGCGTGGTGTCGATACCCAACCCAATAGACCGCCGCGTGTTCTGCCCGGGCGACAAGGCCGAGGCCCGCCGGATGCTCGGGCTGCCCGAAGGGCGCCGCCTCATGCTGTTTGTGGCCCAGCGGGTGTCGAGCGGCAACAAGGGCGCCGCCTACCTCATTGAAGCCTGCAGGCTGCTTTCCGAGCGCCACCCCGACATTGCCGCCAACATGGGCATAGTGATGCTGGGCGGCAGCGGCATCGAACTGGCATGTCAGTTTGCCATACCGGCCTATCCGCTGGGCTATGTGTCGGACACAGGGAGGATTGTGGCGGCCTACCGCGCCGCCGACCTGTTTGTCATGCCGTCGCTGTCTGAAAACCTGCCAAACACGATAATGGAAGCCATGGCCTGCGGTGTGCCGTGCGTGGGGTTCAACACCGGCGGCATACCCGAGATGATAGACCACAGGCGCAACGGGTATGTAGCTGCCTACAAAGACGCCGCCGACCTGGCGGCAGGCATACGCTGGGCCCTGGCCGACGCCGATGCCGAAGAGCTGGGGCGCAACGCCGTCCACAAGGTCTCGGTGTCTTACTCACAGCAAAGCGTGGCCATCAAGTACATAGAGGTGTACAACCAAGCCGTGGCTTACAAACGCTACAGCCTATGATCAAGTTCAGCATAGTGACAATAACGTTCAATGCCGAGGGCGCCTTGCCCCGAACCCTCGAGAGCGTGCTGCGCCAAGGCTACCCGGCAATAGAGCACCTGATTGTCGACGGGGCGTCGGCAGACGGCACGCTGGGCGTGGCCGAAGACTACAAGAGGCGCTCCGACAGCGCCGCCAACGGCCATGCCGTGGCCATAAGCTCAGAGCCCGACCGCGGACTTTACGACGCCATGAACAAAGGGCTGGCCCGGGCCACGGGCGACTACGTGTGCTTTCTCAACGCAGGCGACTACCTGCCCGCTACCGACACCATAGGGCTGCTGGCCCGCACCGCCGCGTCGGCCGTGGCCGCCGGGGGCGGACTGCCTGCCGTGATCTACGGCGACACAGACATAGTTGACGACGCAGGCCGCTACCTCGGCCCCCGCCGCCTGCGCCCTCCGCGCAACCTGTCGTGGCGTTCGTTCCGCCATGGCATGCTGGTGTGCCACCAAGCCTTCTACGCCCGCACCGACATTGCCCGCCGCACGCCCTACGACTTGAAGTACAAATACTCGGCCGACGTCGACTGGTGCATCAGGGTGATGAAAGAAGCCGCCCGCCAAAGGCTGCCGCTGGCCAACGCCCGCGCCACCATAGCCTGCTACACGCAGGAGGGGCAGACCACGCTCCACCACCGCGAGTCGCTGCGCGAGCGCTTCAGCGTGATGGCCTGCCACTATGGGGTGGTCCCGACCACCATCATGCACGCTTGGTTTGTGGTGAGGGAGCTGCTGCGCCGACTCCGACCCCGCGCCGGCCGACAGCGCCGCTGAGAGGGCGCGGCCGGCTGCCGCCCGTGGCCCCGGGGCGCAGGGCGGCCACAGCGTCAGCGGCCAACGAAGTCGGCCACCACCCGCGTATACTCCACGGGGTGGTCGGCATACGACATGGCATGGGCCGAACCGCGCCCTATCCACAGCCGCTTGGGCCCCGGCTTGGCCGCATAGAGGCTGTAGACCATCTCTGTGGGCACAAACCTGTCGGCATCGCCATGGATGAAGAGCATGGGCCTGCGGCACCTTGTCACCTGGGCCAGGGGCGACGCCTCGCCGAAACGCCACCCGTTGACGGCGCCGCACAGCGCGCTCGTGGTATACATCAGCGGAAACGGCGGCAGGCCGAACTGCTCGCGCAGCTGGCAGGCAAACTCATCCCAAACCGAAGTGTAGCCGCAGTCTTCGACAAAGCACTTTATGTAAGCCGGCAATGGCTCGCCCGACATGCACATGACCGTGGCTGCACCCATCGACACACCGTGCACAACGACCCTCGACTCATGGCCCGCCACGCGGAACATGCGCTCGGCCACCTCAGCCCAACGCATCACGTCGAACCTGTCGTTCCAGCCCATGCCTATGCTCCCGCCGTCGCTCAGCCCGTGGGCATGCAGGTCGGGAAGCAGTATGTTGTACCCCAGGTCGCGGTGGTACATGCGCCCCAGGTACAGAAACTTGACAGCGCAATCCTTGTAGCCGTGCACTATGACGGCCGTGCGGCCGCATGCCGAGTCGGCCCGGAGCCACAGGGCATGGTGCCGCTCGCCACCGGGCATTGCCACAAACGTGTCGCGCAGCAGTCCGCAGCGGCGCAGGCTGTCGGCCCACGGCCTCATGTCGGGCATCCGGCTGTACAGTTGGGCGTAGGCGCTGTCGGTGTCGGCGCGGTTCGGGTCGGGGTCGAGCGAATAGCCGAGCATATAGAAGCTGCCGCCCGCAAGGGCCAGCACGACAATGGCCGCCAGCGCGGCGGCCGCCATCACAATCCGTCTTTTCATATCATTGAGCTTTGTTTTACATTGTTACAATGGCAGGCCGAGGGCCCCCACGGCCTGCACGGCACAGCGCGCGGCATGGCGCCCGGAACAAGCCGGCACTGCCCATACACACATTCCGGGCATTGGCAACCCAAAATATCGGGCAACCACAGTGGCAACAGCAGCGACAGCCGTAGCAGCCGCCTTCCCTGGACAGCCCGTTCAGACCACAAATTTACTGCAAAAAATCGGAAAGGCAATGACGGCAGGCCAAATCTTTCCGATGTCTACATGGCCAGCGGCCCGAAAAATATGCTTAACTTTGCAGCCATGAACACAAAAACTATGATCATGGCGGCACTGATGGCCGCCCCCGCGCCTGCCCTCGCCGGGGGCATAGGCGGCGAAACGACAGACGACGTGCTGCAACTCACGCCATGGGCGGCAGTGATAGCCCTCAAGGCAAGCGGCATAGACAGCCGCCACGAGTGGCCCAGGCTGGCAGCAACGGCAGCGGCGTCGATGGCCGTTTCGGCAGGGGTGGCCTACACCCTGAAGCACACCGTCAGCGAGCAGCGCCCCGACGGCAGCGACGACCATTCGTTTCCGTCGGGCCACGCCACCATCGCCTTCGCCGGCGCCACCGTGCTGCACAAGGAGTTTGGCAAGGTTTCGCCGTGGATAAGCGTGGCGGGGTATTCCGTGGCCACGCTGACGGCGGCCGACAGGGTGATGCGCGACCGCCACCACTGGTACGACGTGGCCGCCGGGGCCGCCATAGGCATACTGTCGACAGAGCTGTGCTACTTTGTGGGCGGCAAGTTGCTGAAAGACAAGGGTGTGGCCGTGGCTTTCAACGGGCGCGGGTTTGACGTGGCCATAAACATAAGGTGAACGGGCGGCGGGGCAAGCCTGCAGCCGTCGCCAGCGGGCGGAAAGGCCGCATGCGCCCCGGGCCCATACACCGCACAGCCCGTTTCGAGCTGCCAAGCGGCCCTTTTCGCGCTGCCATACAGCCCGTTTTGCGCCTCCATTCGGCATCAACGGCAACACTCTGGTATACAAGTTGTTACACCAACCGACCGGCACCATTGAAACACGGCGCGGCAGAGCAAGTGGCCAACAGCCCCCAACGGATAAAAAACATGCGAAAAAGCAGTGAAGTTTTGTTGGTTTTCCACATTTTATTATTAACTTTACGCCACCAATAACATCAAAGACAACCGAAACCAATGAAGCTTACATTCAACATTGACTACCTGACCGCATACGGCGAGGCACTGGTGCTCAACATCATCAGTGGCGAAGCCACCGCAAAGGCAGAGCGCCACCCCATGGAAACGCTCGACGGACGAAGCTGGACGTGCAGCCTGTCGAGGACGGTGAAGCCTGCAACATACATAGACTATTACTACAGTGTGGAACGGCGAGGCAGCGAGGCCAGGCGCGAATGGGACGCCATGCCCCACCGCCTGGAGTTTGCCAACTCGCGCAGCGCGTGCCACGTGATGTACGACAAGTGGATTGACATGCCCTCCGACGCCCTGCTCTACAGCTCGGCCTTCACCGAGTGCGTTGCAAGGCGCAAGCGTGAGCTGAGCGCCGTGGCCGACTTCGGCAAGATGATACGCCTGAAAGTGCGGGCCCCGCAACTGCGCGCGGGCCAGAGGCTGGCCCTGGCCGGCAGCGGCCCATACCTTGGCAACTGGCTCAAACCGGCGGGGCTGCGCATGGCCGAGCACACGCCCAACGAGTGGGTGGTGAGCCTCGACGCATCGAAGATAGACCGCCCGTTCATGGAGTTTAAGTTTGTCATCGCAGGCAACGACAACGACAATATAATAATGTGGGAAGACGGCGCCAACCGCACGGTCACGCTGCCCGACATGAAGGCCGGCGACGTGGTGACCTACGAGCTGCTGCAGGCCGAGTTCGGCATAAGCCTGTGGCGCGGGGCCGGCACGGTGGTGCCGGTGTTTGCGCTGCGCTCCGGCGGAAGCTACGGCGTTGGCGACTTCGGCGACCTGAAAGCCATGGTGCGCTGGGCAGCGTCGACAGCACAGCACGCGCTGCAGGTGCTGCCCGTCAACGACACCACGGCCACCCACACATGGCGCGACTCCTACCCGTACAGCGCCATCAGCACATACGCCCTGCACCCGCAATACACCGACCTGAGGCAGCTGGCGCCGCTCAAGGACGCCAAACGCCGGGAGCACTACGAAAGGCTGCGCCAAGAACTCAACGCGCTGCCACAGGTGGACTACGAAAGGGTGAATGCAGCCAAGACCGGATACCTGCGCGAACTGTTCGCGCAAGAGTGGCAGGCGGTGAGCCGAAGGGTTACTTACAAGCGGTTTTTCGAGGCCAACAGGCAGTGGCTCGTGCCGTATGCCGCCTTCTGCCACTACCGCGACAAGCACGGCACACCCGACTTCAGCCGCTGGACAGGCCACGAAAGGCCCGACGACGGCGAGCTGAAGGCCATGGCCAACCCGCAGACAAAGCTATACAAGGAGGTGGCTTTCTGGTATTACGTGCAGTACAACCTTGACATGCAGATGCGCGAGGTGCACGAACTGGCACGCGACATGAAGGTGATACTCAAGGGCGACATACCCATCGGGGTGAGCCGCACGAGCGTTGAGACATGGACGCAGCCCCGCTATTTCAACCTAGACGGGCAGGCCGGCGCCCCGCCCGACGCCTTCTCGGCCAACGGGCAGAACTGGGGCTTCCCCACATACAACTGGAACGAAATGATGGCCGACGGCTGCCTATGGTGGACGCAGCGCCTGGGGAAGATGGCCGAATACTTCGACGCATACCGCATAGACCACATTCTGGGCTTCTTCCGAATATGGGAGATACCGGCAGATGCCGTCCACGGACTGCTGGGCCAGTTTGTGCCTGCACTCGGCATGACCCGCGAGGAGATTGCTGCCTACGGACTGCAGGCCGACACCGGCCGGCTGACAAAGCCCTACATCACCGACAGCGTGATCGAGGCGCTATTCGGCGAAAGGGCCGACGAGGTGCGCTCCACCTATGTATGCCCCCTGGACGACGGCTACGCCATGAGGCCCGAATACGACACGCAGCGCAAGGTGGAGGCCGCCTTCGGCGAAAAACCATCGGAAGCCGACACCCGCCTGCGCGACGGCCTGTATGCGCTGATAAGCAATGTGCTCTTCGTGGCCGACCGCACCGACGCCAACAAGCTGCACCCGCGCATAGCCGCACAGACCGACATGGCCTACGCTGCGCTCAGCGACAGAGACAAGACGGCGTTCAACCGCCTCTACGACGATTACTTCTACCGCCGCCACAACCAGTTCTGGTACAACGAGGCCATGCGCAAACTGCCGCTGCTGGGCCGCGCCACGCGCATGCTGATGTGCGCCGAAGACCTGGGCATGGTGCCCGAATGCGTGCCGTGGGTGATGAACAGGCTGAACATCCTGAGCCTGGAAATCCAGACCATGCCCAAAGAGAGCGGCACCCGCTTCGCCCATCTGTCGCACTACCCTTACCTGTCGGTGTGCACCATGTCCACCCACGACACACCCACGATGCGGGCATGGTGGGACGAGGACCACGAGCGAGCCCAAGACTACTTCACAACGATGCTGCACCACGACGGAACGGCCCCCCACCCGATGCCGGGATGGCTCGCCAAGGACATCGTTGAGCGCCAGCTGATGAGCCCCTCGGCACTGTGCATACTCACGCTGCAAGACTGGCTGGCCACCGACGAGAAGCTGAGGCTGGCCGATGCCGGCGCCGAACGCATAAACATTCCGGCCAACCCGCACCACTACTGGCGCTACCGCATGCACCTGGACATAGAAGACATGGCGCAAGACCAGCAGTTCAACGCTTCGCTCAGGGCGCTGATAGACGGAAGCGGCAGGCGGCAGGAAGGCTGAACGCCCCGGCGAGGGCACGCAAGCCAAGCGGGGCACCCGACAAACACAGGGGGCTTAAACGTACAGGGAGTTATGGAGTTAGAGGACAATGGCATTATTCAAGGAATTGTTTTAGGAGTTAAGGAGTTAGGAAGTTAAGAAGTTAAGACAATTGTTGGGGTTTATTTGGGAGGCGGGAGACAGGAGTACAGACAATAGTTATGGAAACATGGGAGCTCTGGCAGCATGGGGAAAGTGTTGCAGGAAGATAGCCAAATACTATTGTCTTAACTTCTTAACTTCCTAACTCCTTAACTCCTAAAAAGCCCAATAGATTTATCCAGTGAGCAGGCCAAACGCGGCAGACATGGCCGCGCCACAATGCACAGCGCCCGCCATCAACCCAACAGGGGTGACGGCGGGCGCTGACGCGCTACGCCTCGGATGCCGGTGCTATGAGGCAGCCCCGCCTCCGGCGCGGCAAAAGGCTATTTCTTGAAATCAAACTTATTGAAAATGATGGTGTCACGCCCCGACTCCAGCCTCCTGTTTGTAAAGTTGAAGTAGGTGAACGTGGTGTCCATGTCCTCTCGGGCCTGCGGCGTGACCAGGTAGGAGGCCGAGCGCGTGGTGCGGTATTCGCCGTCGGCGTCGGCTTTCAGTATGCCCTGGCTCTCGCGGTTTGTAGCCCACGCCAGCATCATGGCGCTGCCATTTGAATACAATGTGTAAATGCCCGAGGTCAGGTCGACGGCAAAGTCATACTCGTTTTGGCTCATCACGGGGCTCTGCTTCGACGCGAAGCGGGCTGCAAGGCCGTATGTCTGCTCCTTGCCGCTGGGCATCACCACCGTCTTCTGCCACTCCTGGCCGTCCATAGTGTCTTCAACCTCCTTGCCTTCGGCGTCGATGTATGTAACAAGCACGTCGGCCACCTCGCGCACATTGGGGTCGGCCAACTTCATGTTATACTGCATCCTGTAGCCCGTGACCACCTTCTCTGTATAGTCAATGCCATCGCCGGTGGGCGGATCGTCGTTGCCGCATGAGGCCACCCCCGACGCCAAAGCCAGCGTGGCTGCGGCCAACAGCACATAACCATTCCTTATCATCATATCAATCTGTTGTTTGTTATCTCGGCTGCAAAGTTACTCCAAATTATCACACCAACCAACCCGAAATGCCGGTTTTATAATATCATAAGCCTTTTTTCCGGAATTTATTGCAATATAAACATATTTTTTTAGCCTTCTGTTGCTTCCGCCCGCCTTTTGTATTAACTTTGCCAAAGATAAGCGGCACTCGGGATATGGCAAGACGGCTTGCTTTACTCTCGCTCGCACTATCGCTGGCAAAAAGCTATGACGCCCACACAAGAATACCTCAGAGAGCAGTTCGGCACATTCAACAATGCTTATTTCGGCGGAAAACTGCCAGAACCGGAGTTTGTCGTCAGCAACGCACGCACCATCCTGGGGCAGTTTTGCTGCAGAAGCAGGCGTTCGGCAATACTGAGACGGCAGAAATTAGACCATTTCACCATCAAGGTGACAAAATACTACGACTTGCCCGAACGTGAATACCAGAACGTGCTGCTGCACGAGATGATTCACTACTACATTGCATACCAGCGCATAAAAGACACGTCGGCCCACGGGCAGGTGTTCAGGGCCATGATGAACGAGCTGAACTCCCGCCACGGCTGGAACATAAAGGTGAGGGTTGACACACGCCAATGGGCCGCCAACGACAAGCGGAAAGGCAAAAGGCGGCTCGTGCTCGCATTCAGGACGCACGACGGCAAGCACTACCTGGCCGTGATCAACGGCAGGTATTTCGACGCAATCGAAAAGCAGGTGAAGCGGTGCAACGCCATTCTCTCGCACCAATGGCTTGCTTCCGACGATGAGTTCTTCAGCAAATTCCCCGTCTCGCGCACACTCAGGGCCATGAAGGTGAGCCCCGAGACGTTTGCCGAAAAGACGTCGGCGACGCCCAAGGCCGACAGCGCCACCGGCACGGCAATCCATGATTGACAGACAAGACACAGCCGCACGACGCGGCAACACACAATCACCCAAAGGAAAAACACAACGAAAGACACAACAGCAGCTGCCCACAAACGGCCAAGGCCGGCCCGCCACGAGGCGACACGCCCATGCGGCGAGGCCGGCACATGCCTGAAACACAACGCCATGCACATATTTGTAATCAATCGTACGAAAGTGTAATGCCTCTCTCTTGCAAGCAAATTAACTTTGCGGCAAGAACAAACCAATAACCAACCTCGACATGAACATAAACAGATTATTACACCTTTTATGCCTCATTGCGGCAACGGCGGCACAGGTGACGACAACCGCAACGGCACAGAACGCCACCCCACGTAGCCAGATGGAAAGGCTCGGGCGCGGCACGGTGGCCATACACCACGACGGGGGCAACTTTGTCGGCTGGCGACTGCTCGGCGACGAGGGCGAAAACGTAACGTTCGACGTAATCAGAGACGGGCAGACAATAGCGCGCGACGTTTACGCCACCAATTACAACGATGCCGGCGGCGAGGCCGGAGCTGTCTACGAGATTGTGAAAAAGACCGGCGGCGAGGCCGGAGAGACATCAGAGCCGGCCACAGCATGGGGCAAGGAGTACAAGACTATGAGGCTTGAGCGCCCGCAGGGAGGCAGTTTCCATTACGCCGAAAACGACAGTACGGACTGCTACGCCTACTATGCGCAGGAGGGAAGCGTGGCCGACGTCGACGGAGATGGCAAGTATGAACTGCTCGTAAAGTGGGCCCCGTCGAATGCCAAGGACAATTCCGCCAGCGGGTTTACCGGCAACGTCTACTACGACTGCTACCACATAGAGCCCGGAACGGCCGACGAGCCTGCCCCGCAACGCTTGTGGCGCATTGACTTGGGCAAAAACATAAGGGCCGGTTCGCACTATTCGCAACCGATGTTTTTCGACTTCGACGGCGACGGCAGGGCCGAACTGATATGCAAGACCGGCCCCGGCACCACCGACGGCACGGGCCGCTACGTGACCGAGGCAGCCGACGACGAGGGCATAAGGGCCACCGACAACCTGGCAGACTACCGCAACGCCAGCGGCCACATACTCGACGGGCCGGAGTTCCTGACCGTTTTCGACGGACAGAGCGGGCGGGCCGTGCACACAATATGGTACAACCCTAACCGCGGCTTCACCTGCGGGCGCACGAGCGGATATGGTGCCTGGGGCGACGATTACGGCAACCGGGGCGAGCGTTTCCTGGCTTGCGTGGCCTATCTCGACGGTGCCGACAAGAACCCGAGCGCCGTGATGTGCCGCGGATACTACACCCAGGCATACTTGTGGGCCGTGGATTTCGACGGCATGAAGCTGCGGCAGAAATGGCTCCACGCCTCGCGCTCGAAGCAAAGGGTGGAGGTAAGCGATGCCAACGACAACAAAAGCATCTACAACTACAGCTCAAACACATCGGGCACAGGCGACAGCTACACTGCCTACGGACAAGGGTGCCACAGCATTGCGGTTGGCGATGTCGACGGCGACGGCTGCGACGAGATAATGTACGGGGCCGCGGCAATAGACAACGACGGCCGGCTGCTATACTCAACCGGCCTCGGCCATGGCGACGCCCACCACCTGGGAGTGTTCATGCCCGACCGACAAGGGCTGCAGTTCATGATGCCCCATGAAGACACACCATACGGATGGCACGTGCGCGACGCCGCCACGGGTGAACTGCTGATACGCCACAGCTCGGCTGGCGACAACGGACGGGGCATGGCTGCCGTCATATCGCCGCAACACAGGGGCGGACTGTTCTGGTCGGCGGCCAACTACGACGTCTACGACATCAACGACCAAGTGGTGGCTTCGGGCGAGGAAGCACGCCCGGCATATTGCTTCCGCATATTCTGGGATGGCGATGCATACGACGAACTGCTCGACGGAGTAAACATAACGAAGTGGAACAACGGACGCAGCACGCGCATTTACCAAGCCCCCAACCACTCGATGAAGAACGGGACAAAGGCATACCCGCTGCTGGCGGCCGACCTTTTCGGCGACTGGAGGGAGGAGGTGGTATGGTGCTGCGCCACCGACTCGGCCACCATCAACATCGCATCGACAACAACCGAGACGGCCCTGAGGGTGCCAACGCTGATGCACGACCACGTGTACCGCATGAGTGTGGCATGGCAAAACGTGGCTTACAACCAACCGCCCCACCTGGGCTACTACCTGCCCGACTCGGTGGCAGCCGGAATCATTGCCGTCGATGGCCTGAAAGAACAGACTGTAGAACTGGGCAACGCTATGAAAGCAGTGACTTGCAGGCTCAAGAACTGCACCGGGGCCATGCCATTCCAAACGTTCCTCAACGGCAAACGCATAAGCTCTTTTTCCGTTCCTGAAGGCTTCAGCTACGAACAAGACAGCAAGACAAGGCTGTTCACACTCAACGGAACGCCGCAGAAAGCCGGGCTGTATGAGTTTGCCATACGCACTACGGGCAGCTTCGACGGAACAAACATCACCGACACCATACGCATAAACGTAACCCAAGCCGACGCCATCGATGCCGCATGGCAGGACGAAGGCCACGGCGACCGAGGGCAGACATACACCATCGGCGGACAGCCGGCGACGGACCTGAGGCCGGGCAATGTGTATATCATAAGGAAAAACGGCAAATACTTAAAGACTACAACCAAATAAACACATGACGAAAATGGACAGAAACATCTTGGGCATGGTGCTCCTGATGGCCTCGACTACGGCCTCGGCGCAAGTGACCCTGCCCACAACAGAGAAGGCAACGTACACAAGGTCGCTGTCGGGGCAATGGGATTTCAAGTACATTGCAGGCAGCTCTGCCGGCAGCGACTCGCTGTTCTTCATGCCGGAATACGACACCGGCGCGTGGAAAACCATCAAAGTGCCGGGCAACTGGGAGCTGCAGGGGTTTGCAGGCATGACCTACGGCAAGAAAGTAAGGGCCGGACTGGGGCTGTACAGGCGCACCATCGACATACCGGCCGAGTGGGACGGGCGCGGCATATACCTGTGCCTCGAAGGCGTCAACTTCGGATATACGCTCTATGTCGACGGGCATGAGGCCGGCTCTTTCAACAGTTCGTACAACCGGCAGACGTTTGACATCACCCGGTTTGCACAACCCGGCCACACACATACGCTGGCAGTGAGGGTAGACACCCGCCCAAGGGGCTTTGAGTTTGACACAAACGACGACTGGTCGCTGTCGGGCATATCGCGCGACGTGCTGCTCTTCGCCCTGCCAAAGGTACACATCGACGACATAACCATACACACGTCGATGGACGGCCGGGTGGACATCGAGGCACTGGTTGCCGGAAAAGGCAAGAAAGGCAAGACCGTGATTGAAGGCGAAATAACCGATGCCGAAGGCAACAGGGTGGCTTCGCTGGCGTCAGCCGCCACCACCTCTGCCCGCCACAGGGCTGCAGCCGGTGTGCCGCAACCGCACCTGTGGACGGCCGAGACGCCCTATCTGTACACCGTGAGCCTGAGGCTGAAGCTCAACGGGCAGACGGTGCAAACCTACAACGGCAAGGTCGGGATACGCGAAATAGCCTGGGACGGAGGCATTTACCGCATCAACGGCCGCCCGGTGAAGTTTCACGGGGCCACACACCACGACCTTTCGCCCGTCAACGGGCGCAGCATCACCGACGAGGAGATGAAGCGCGACCTGCAGATGATGAAGGATGCCAACATGAACTTCCTGCGCACATCCCACTATCCGCCTGCCCCGAGACTGCTGGAGCTTTGCGACTCCATCGGCATGTACGTGATGTGCGAGGTTCCTTTCGGCTTCGGCGAAAGCAACCTGAAAGACTCTACATTCCTCGACGACCTGAAGAACAGGGCCCGCCTGACATTGCGACGCGACAAAAACCACCCCTCGGTAGTGGTATGGAGCGTTGGCAACGAGAACCCCGTGACCGACATAGGGCTCAAGACGGGGCTCTACGTGGCGTCGCTCGACAGCACAAGGCCATTCACATTCCCCATGACGCCCTCCGTCTACAAGGATTGGGCCGAGGGGCACAAGGCTTTCGACCGCGCCAACGGATTCAACAGCCGGAACACTCCATACATTGTCTCACCCCACTACCCTCGCCCGTCGGAAGTGGCGGCGTTCGCCAAGATGTACGACCGCCCCATGGTAGCCACCGAATATGCCCACGCTCTGGGCACCGACTTCGACCAGATGCAAGACATCTACGAGGTGATGGCCACGACACCGGGCATACTCGGCGGGTCGGTATGGGAGTTTTTCGACCAGGGAATACTCGTCGATACCGACAAGAAACCTACCCCCGGAAGCAAGTTTGCCGACTATGTGTGGCCCACGCCCGGCTCTTACTACGACACGTCGGGCAACCAGGGAACCGACGGCATGACGTATGCCGACAGGACACCGCAGACCGATTACTACCAGGCACGCAAGGTTTACTCGAACATCATCATACGCGAGGCTCCGCTGAGGGTGCTCAACAGGTTTGACTTCACCAACCTGTCGGACATCGACTTCGGCTGGCAACTGATGGGCGACGGCAAGGAGCTTGCCTCGGGTAAGCTCGATGTGGAATGCGCCCCCCACGACTCCACGCTGCTGTCGCTGTCGCCCCGGGTTCCGCAGCCGCTCTCGGCAAGCAAGTACTGGATAAGCATCACGGCCAAAGACAGGCAGGGGCGGCAGATATACGAGAAGTCGGTAAGGCTCCGCCCTGACGGTGCACCAGGCTTGGCCCAACGCATTGGCGGCAAGCCCGAAGGCCGCACAAAGGTGAAGAAGGGCGTGGTCACTGCGCCGGGATACACCTTCGACGGCAACACCCTGTCGCTCAAGAACGCCGACGGGGTGGAAATAATCAGTGACATGGCCTTGGCCCGCATAGGCCGCAAGCCCACACTGGCCTCAACGGCCACCCAGGCATCGAGGCGTTCGTCGAAGCTTCACAGCCTGTGGCCTGCCTACATGCCCGGCAAGACCGTCACCACCGTCGAGGCCAACAACCGCAAGGGGTGCACCGCCAGGGTGAGGTTTGACTGCGACTCCACGCGATACATCGACGGCACGGTGGCCATCGAGCACAAGCCCGGCGGCATCATAGGCTACACTTTCGACCTCACGGCCCATGGCAATGGCGAGACCGTCGAGGCGGGGGCCGCCCTGATGCTGCCCAAAGAGCTCACCAACATGCGCTACATGGGCAACGGCCCATACGCGGCCTACCCCGGACGCGACATGCTGAGCGAGTACGGACTGTGGAGCATCACCTCGGGCGACCTTTATTACCCGGGCAACAGGCAGCACGTTGACATAGCCCTGTTCACCGACGATGACGGCAACGGATTCGCCATTGTGGCCGACGACGCCGACATTGCCGTCGAAAACCACGACCGGGGCATCGTGGTGGGGATAAACACCCACGTGGCCTCGGCATACAACAAGTATGAATGGCCTGCCGGAATGACAGAGACCGACGGGCTGAGGATGAAGGGCAGCTTCGACATCATACCGCTGACAGGCCGGTGGAACGAGGCGATGAGGGCCATTTTCGGGCAGCCCGACGGTGAGATACCCACGTTCATGCCCTTCTACCACGCCTACGACCTGTGACGCTGCGGCCCGGCTTGGGCTGTGGCAGCCACATGCCACAACACCCGGCCAACCGGCGGAGCGACGGGCCGACGGCGGCCGGGACTACCAACAACAACCTAAAAACATCCATAAACATGAACAAGCTATTACTTACATTGACCGTGCTGGCCTGCGCAATGGGCTCGCACGCACAAGACGCCGGCGACTTCGTATATACGAAAGACGGGCGCTTCAAGATTACAGACGGCGTAAACATGCTGCAAAACGGCGACTTCGGGCAGGGCACGCAACACTGGACCACCGACGGCCAGACGCCGCTCAACCCCGACACGTTCTATGTAGACAACCTGGGGCCCGACGGAGGCCCCTGCCTGGTGGCCAACAAGAAAGACAACGGCCCCGGGACGGGCTGCTCGCTGATGCAGAAGGTCGAAGTGAAACAGGGCCGCACGTACTACATCACCTACAGCGTGGCGGCCGGCGAAGAGGTGACCACCACGACAACGGGCGGCAGCGGGGTGAAAAACTACCAGAACATTTTCTTCAACACCGACGGTTCGGCCACGCCGCAACAGCCCATAGCCACATCCAAAAGCTACGGGCTCGACTGGACCAAGATTGAATACTCTTTCACCGCGCCCGAAAACGGCTACGTGGTGTTCCACTTCTACGGCTCTTACGTGGGCACGACGTTCGACGACTTCAAGGTGCTGGCCGCCAACAAGGCCGTAGACGACCGCGAGGCCAACGCCATCATCGAGAGCCTCAACGGCTACCTGAGCAACCCGCTGCTGCCCAACGGCCACGACATACTGGAAGGGTTCATCGGCGACCTGAGGCTGTATGTAGAGCAAAACGACCTCGACAGCTACAACGGAATGCTGGGATTCCTCGACGAATGCGTGGCGCTGTTCCTCGACGAGAACTCGGTGAACGTCACCGGACACGTGAAGTGCCCCGACTTCGACGAGACTTCGGTAAGCCTGGGCAAGGATGTGACCAACGTTGGCGGGCCCGACGGATGGCAGGCGTGGGGCGGACGGTGGACGCAACGCGACATCACGGCCCCGTTCACATCCATCTGGATGAAGCGAGAGATTGACGGCAAGTACATACTTGAGCAGGGAGGACTGTACCAGGTGATGGAAAACATGCCTGCGGGCCAATACATGTTCAGCCTGAAAGTGCGCGCGGCAAAATACAAGAACAAGAACAACGACATCGACTACGACTGCGACTTGCGCGGACTCAAGATTTTCATCAACGAAGACTCGGTAGAGATGCACCCCATACACACCGAAAGGCTCACCACCTACTCGGCCTTCCACAAGCTCGACCAGCCCGGGACGGTGACCATAGGCATATACATCCCCGACAGCGTTTGCAACCGGGTAGACCTCGACAACGCCGACTTGCGCATCATCGGGGCCACACAGGAGGACATCGACGACTACTTTGCCCAGCGCGAAACGCAGGCCGCAAGGCAGCAACTGGCCGAGGCCATCGGCACGGCGGGCCAACTGCTCGGCTCTGAGCTATACCTCTATGGCAAAGACAACCTGCGCGACAGCATCGCCGCGGCGCAACAGGCCCACGACACGGCCGCCGACACCGAGACGCTGGTGGCTGCCAAGGCCGACCTCGACAGTGCCATGACCCACTTCAAAGACATCAACAAGGCATACACGGCTCTGGTGGGCGACATCGCCAACGCCGAGGCCCAGCTGTCAGACCCCGCATACACAGAGGGGCGCGACGCCCTGCAGCAGGCCATAAGCCAAGCCAAGGCTTTCGCCGAAGGGCTCACCACCGAGCATTCGGAAGAGACCGACCTGGCCATAGCCGAGCAGGGCAAGGCCCTGAAAGAGGCCGTCAACGGGTTTGTGGTTGCCAACATCCACGCCGACGAAAAATACATCTGGCTCAGCTGGGCCCAAAAAGAAGGGGCCTCATATACGCCGACCCCCGACTGGGGCAACCCGCTCACCACGAGCTCCGGAGCCACGATGTATGCCGAGACGGCCCTGTTCGCCGGCAACGACCTTAGCGGACGCATAGCCTTCAGCGAGAAGGCGCAGCCCACACTCGACCCCAACCATGGCCTGAGCGTGAGCTACCCGGGCAAGAACTCTACGGTGATGTCGGTGCTCAACCTCAAGGAAGGCGACCAAGTGACCATAGACTACAGCATGGGCAACAGCGGCCACAGCGTATATGTAACCTCGGCCAACGCATGGTATTACGATGCCTCCGGCAACAAGAAGCAGCTTGAAAGCGGCGGCAAGGTGGGCGCCAACCAGCTGGACAACTCGCTCAACGCCGACGGACTGGGCGGCAAGGCGCGCTACACGTTCAACATGACGGCCGATGGCACGCTCGACATCTACCTCGGCTCGTCGGCATCGACAATGCGCATATCTTACATAGGCATTACATACGCCGCGAATGTGGCCGACGCCATCAGCGAAATAATGACGGGCGACAACGCAGACGGCCGGATTTACAACCTTAACGGACAGTTAGTGGGCACGCAGGCCGCAGGCCTGCCCAAAGGCATCTACATCTGCAACGGACGCAAGTTTGCAGTAAAGTGAGCCGGACTGCAGCACGCTGTCAAAGCGAAGAGCAAACTGCCTGTATTCCAACAGCTTACAAAACGTGCCGTTTCGCAAGGCGAAACGGCACGTTTCCTTATGCCCAAAGGCTCTCCTTGCTATGCCCAACGGCCGCAACCGCCATTTCTTTTGCGGCCCACCGCCATCCGGGGCTGCAGCCACCACGCTGCCACGGCCACAGGCGGCCACAACCACCGTCAGCCGGCGGCATGGCTGTCGGCCGCAGAGCGCATGCCGGCCTGCCACTGGGCCGGGGTCACCCCGAAGCGTTTCTTGAAGCAGGTAGAGAAATACTGGGGTGTCTTCATTCCCACCTGGTATGCCACCTCGGCAGCAGTCACGGGCCCGGCCGACAGCAACTCGGCTGCACGACTGAGCCTCAGCTCGCGCAGGTACTCATTGGGCGACTTGCCGGTGAGCGACTTGAACTTGGCGAAAAAGGCCGAACGGCCCATGCCCATGCCGTCGGCAAAGCGGTCGGCCGAAAACTCTGCGTCGGCAATGTGGGCCTCGGCGTAAGCCACTATCTGCTCTTTCAACCTGTGGTCGCGCTCGTCGGTTACCACTGCCGCTGCCGGCTGCCCGGCCGGGGGCGCCCCTTGCCCACCAGAGTTGGCCCCGTCTGCCATGCCGCGCTCCATCAGCCGCCGGCACTGGGCCACCAGCAGCCGAAGGCTGAAAGGCTTGGTCACATAGGCATCGGCACCCACATCGTAGCCCTTTGCCTGCGTGCCCACATCGCCGAGGGCCGTAAGCAGTATCACCGGCAGCCCCCTTGTGCGGCTGCATGAGCGTATGTGGCGGCACAGTTCCATGCCGCCCATGCGCGGCATCCTGACATCGCTGACAACCAGGTCGACGGCCTTGCCGGCCCCGCTGTAGTGCCCGCCGCCGCCATCCAGCCCGAGGCGCACCATGGCCTCCTGCCCGTCGGCTGCGGCCACCACCGTGAAGTAGCGCCCGAGCTCGTGGGCAAGATACCCGCGCACGTCGGCATCGTCGTCTACCACAAGCACCGTCTTGTCGTTCATCGGCGGCATCTGCAGCTCGGCCACAGGCTCCACAAAAGCCTTGCCGGCGTTTGCCGGGCCCGGGGCCACCCCGTCAGCCGCCATGAAATCGCCTTCGGCGTAGGCTTCTCTCGCCACAGGCAGGCTCACGGTAAACACGCTCCCGCCCCCGGCATTGTCGTCGAGGCTTATCACTCCGTGGTGGGCTGCCACGAGCCCGGCCACCAGGTTGAGCCCAATGCCGAGGCTGCCGCGGCTTTGGTTGCCCGTGCTGTATCGGTCGAATATGCCTGCCCGCTTGTCGGCAGGCACCCCTACGCCAGTGTCGGCCACCATCACCACCATGCTTCCGCCATCGTTGCGCAGCCTCAGGTCGACGCTGCCGCCGGCCGGGGTATACTTGATGGCGTTGTTGAGCAGTTCATACACTATCTTGTCGAGAAACCCGCGGTCTACAAACACCTCCCATCTCTTGCACTGTGGGGCGAAGCGCAACGCCACGCCCTTGCCCTGGGCCACGTCGTGAAAGGAGTCGGCAATGCCGCGAAGGAAGCCCACCACCTCTGTCAGCTCGAGCGACAGGTGCAGCCGGTCTTCCTGCATGCGCCTGAATTCAAGCAGCTGGTTGACGAGCCTCAGCATGCGGTCGACACTGCGCTGCATCCTGTCGATGGGCATGCGCAGGTCGCCTATGCTGCCGCCCACCTGCCTTATGCGCTCCATGCTGCCGGCTATCAGTGTGAGCGGTGTGCGGAACTCGTGGGAGATGTTGGTGAAAAAGTCGAGCTTAAACTGCGTCAGGCGCTTCTCGACGGCTATGTCGCGCCGCAAGCGGTAGACGGTGTGAAGGTAGCGGTAGGCCACCATGGCTGCCAGAAACAGCACCACGCAGTAGACGGCGAAAGCCGCCGGCGAGGCCCACCACGGCGGTAGCACGGTGAGGGCAAACGCGGCCCGGGGCTCGGTCCACGTGCCGTCGTCGCCGAGGCAGCGCACCCTGAACACGTATTTGCCCGGCGGCAGGTCGTTGTAGGAAGCGAAGTTGAGCTCGGTGGCCGCGCTCCAGCCCTTGTCGCAGCCCTCCAGCATATATGAGTAATGCGTGGGCTGCAGGCGCAGGTAGTTGAAATTGGAAAAACGGAATACCACCGAGCTCTCGTCGTGGCCCACCACCAGGGCCCGCCCGCCGCCGTCGGCGCCGGCACGACCCGTCCGGGGCAGCGTCCACGACGGCACACCGTCGACCGACACCTCGGTCACGTCAACTTGCTGCGGCACCCTCGTCGCGGGCCTGAAGTCGCGGTCTACCACCACAAGCCCGCCCAGGGTGCCGAACAGCATGCGCCCGTCGGCCAGGCGCAAAGCACAGTTTTCGCTGAAGAAGTTGAGCTTGGGGTCGTTGTGGAAGTACAGGTATTCCATCTTGCGGGTAGATGGCGAATAGTAGACGGCGCCGTCTTGGGTGGTTATGCATATCCGTCCGTGGCGGTCTTCGCCCACCGACTGCACCACGTCGCTGGGCAAACCGTCTTTAGCAGTAAGTCGGATGTATCGGCCGCGGGCATCGGTCGTGAGCACGCCATGGCCGTGGGTGCCTATCCACAGTCGGCCCTTGCTGTCGGCGAAAAGGCTGTATACGGGATAAGGCAGCAGCCTTTGGTAGGCCGAGGTGTCGGCCAGCAGGCTGTCGGGCACAAAGCGGTAGAGGCCGGTCTCGGCGCCTACAAGCATGCTCCCGTCTTTGCCGAGGAGCATGGTGTGTGGGGTGAGCCCGCTGTTTCCCAACTGGAACGCACGCTCCGAGTACTCGCCGCCGGCCGTCAGCGCCGACATGGCTACAGCCCCGTGTATGCCGCACTTCCATATTCGGCCGCGGCTGTCGGCCGTCAGGCAGTCTACGCGCCCCGAGCCGTGGCGCACGCCATCGACATACACCCCGTCGAAGCGCGTGCCGAGCCACAAACGGCCCTGCCCGTCGGTGCCCGCCGAGAGCACCCCGCCCAAGGCCGGGCCGCGCTCGCGCAGTGAGCGCAAGTCGGGAGCGGCCTCGAAAAGCTGCCTCTTGTTGGCCACCAGTATGCTCCCGCCAGGCAAGCGGCTCACCATCCTTATGTCGAGGGCCCACTCTTCGGCGCACGCGCCAAGGCCGACGGCGGCATACTGACGGCGCACGGCACGCATGCATACAATCCCGTTGTTGCGTACGGCAAGCCAAATGTTGCCGTCGCGGTCTTCCATCATGTAGACCACGTAGTCGCTCCCGAGCAGTCCGCCAAGGCTTTCACGGGTGATGTGCGTCATTCGGCGGCTTGCCTTGTCGTAGACAAACACCCCGTTGCCATTGACAGAAACCCAGATGCGCCCGTCGCCATCGGTCACTACCTTGCACTTTATGTTGTCGGTCTCGCCAAGGAGCGAGGCATCGAACACCTTCATCCTGATGCGCCCGGAGCCGGCGCGGTCTACATACTCGAGCATCCCGTCAGGCGACACGGTGACGCCGTTGCCCCGGTTGTCGCTGAAATAGCCCCTGCCGAACGACTTGCGCTGCCTGGCCGCCGCCAGCCGCAATGGTTGCACCACCGAGTCGGGCACATAGCTGAATGCATAACCGTCGTAACGGTAAGATGAATAATGCGTGGAGAAATACATGAACCCCACGGAATCCTGGTATATCTCCCTCACATTGTTGTCGGGCAAGCCGCCCTGCGCCCTCGTGATGCGCACGCCCACAATCTCGTCGTCGGACGGACGGGCTGCCAGACTGACCAACGACAAAAGAAAAAACAAGAATTTCCTCATAACGACAACCGGCAGACTGGGCTGCCTCATGCCGCAAATTTACGAATAATATTCCGCAACCAGCAACGCAGAGCGGACAAAGTTGGGCCATGGCATGAAAAATACCAACATTCGGCCCGATTTGTTTTGTGCTTTACAACGATTTGAGTAACTTTGCCATGCAACAACCAAGGAAGTATAACCAACTAACCAAACGAAAATGAAAATGACATTATTGTCTTTGGCCGTCTTGTGTGCCACAGGCAGCCAAGCCCAGGACAACAATCTCAAGTGGGCCCTGGAAGAGCCCAAGAGCGGCGCGACCGTGCTCATGGGCGACGTTAGTTTCTTGCTGGCATCCGACTGGCAGGACACGTTTGCCATCGTATGCAAGGACGGAACGGTGGTGGCCGGCGCAGAAAAGGTGAACGTGGTCAAGGCCGAACCATCGGGGATAAATGGCGTGACCGGCACGGGCGCCACCCCGCAAGTGGCCATCAGCGCCTCGGGAACGCTCACCCTGACCGGCTGCAAGGCCGGCACGGCGGTCGGCATATACGACGCGGCGGGGCGCAAGGCATCAGGCTGCGTGACCGACGGAGGCAGGACCGACATCGACGTGAGCCGGCTCACACCGGGAATATATGTGTTCAAGGCCGGCGACACGGCGGTAAAGTTCATCAAAAAATAAGCGGGAGGAAGGCGTATGACAAGGAAAGCTATACTCTTGGCAGCCGCGATGACATGCATGGCGGCATCGGTGAGCGCCCAGTTCGTGGCCGAGAAGAACAACGGCGAGACGGTGACGATGGGCGGCAACAACATGACGATAACTCAAAAAGGCGACGCCGACGAGTGGACAATAGGCGGGACAGACATCAGCGACATCAAATCGATAAGCATAACACCGCTGTCAGAAAGGCTGGGCAACTACTCGGCGCCCGACTACGCCGACTATTACAGGGCCATATCGTCATGGGAGCAACGCGACAAATGGAACCTGGCCAACGTGCACGACCCCTCGGTGGTGAGGGCCGACGACGGGTATTACTACATGTACACCACCGATGCCAGCTTCGGCAACGTACACCACGGGCACGGGCACTTCATGTGCCGCCGCTCGAGAAACCTCGTCGACTGGGAGTTCATGGGCACCACCATGCCCTCGCTGCCGTCGTGGGTGGAGCCAAAACTGAATGAGATACGCGCCGCCATGGGCCTGGGCAAGAGCACGGCCGACTTCGGCGACGACACTCAGTTTGGCTTCTGGGCGCCCTGTGTGCGCAAAGTGAAAAGCGGGCTCTACCGCATGTACTATGCCATCACATGCCCGGGCACCATCGACGGCGACGGCACATGGACAGAACGGGCCTTCATAGGACTGATGGAGACGGCCACGCCGGGCGACGTGAACAGCTGGGTGGACAAGGGATATGTGGTGACCAACGCATCGGACAGGGGCCTGAACTACCACGTCAAGGCCGACAACTGGGCACAATGCTACTTCAAGTGGAACGCCATCGACCCCTCGTACATCATCACCCCCGAAGGGGAGCACTGGCTGATATACGGCTCATGGCACTCGGGATTTGCCGCCCTGCAGATTGACCCCGACACCGGCAAGCCGCAGAAGGAGCAGGGCAACCCGTGGGGAGGCGACATTTCGGCCTACGGACAGATGGTGAGCACGCGGCAGATGGGCAACCGCTGGCAGGCGTCAGAGGCTCCCGAGGTGGTATACCACGACGGCTACTACTACCTTTTCATGGCTTACGACGAACTGAGCGTGGCTTACAACACGCGGGTGGTGCGCTCGCGCAACATCACAGGGCCCTATGTGGGCATCGACGGCACCGACGTGACCAACCGCGGGGGCGAGGCCTACCCGATAGTGACCCACCCCTACAGTTTCTCCGAGAGCTGCGGATGGGTCGGGATAAGCCATTGCGCGGTGTTCGACGACGGCGAAGGCAACTGGTTTTACTCGTCGCAGGGCCGCCTGCCGGCCAATGTCTACGGCGACGCCTACAGCAACGCCATCATGATGGGGCAGGTACGACGACTGATATGGACTGAAGAGGGATGGCCGGTGGTGCTGCCCGAATGCTACGGGGCCGTGCCACAGGCCGCCATCGACGAGAGCGAGCTGGTGGGGCAGTGGGAAAACATTGCCCTCGACTATGGTTATCAGCACCAGGATGTGGCGACGGCCATCACGCTGAGAGCCGACCACACCGTTGGCGGGGCACCCATGGACGGGCTGCGATGGACTTTCGACGCCCGGGGCAATGTGCTCACCGTGGGCAGCACGAAGCTATATGTGGCGCGCGAGGCCGACTGGGAGACTGCGCCGAGGCGCGCCACGCTGGTGTATGCCGGCCTTGACGGCAAGCAGACGCTGTGGGGCAAGAAGTCGCAAAAGCATACTACGTATGGCGCAACCGACAATACGGCGGCGTTCTGGACGGCGTTCTCGCCGTATTACAGGGCCGACTCGGGCGACTGCACGTTCCACTTTGACTTCACAAACCATACCGACCGGGCCGAGGCATGGAACAACTGGATTCTCGTAATAACCAACGGCAAGGAGCGGGCGGCCAAAGACTACAAGGAGTATGCCGTGATTCGGGCCGACGCCTACGGATGGGGCGACTTTGCCAACGACGCGCAACGCAAGGCGGGCATGGCCAACGACTACGACTGGACTACGTTCAACGACGACATGGACGGCGCAAAGGTCGACCTTACGCTGGGCATCAAGGATGGCAAGATGGACATGACGGCGATAACAACCACGGCCGCCGGCAAGACGTTTACATACACATACACCGTCAGCGGACTGCCCGCCGGGGCCAAAGGGGCGTTCCTCACCATGGAGAAAGCGCACCTGGTGCTCAACACCGACGGATGCTATATGAATTAAAAATTAAGAATCAAGAATTAAGAGAACATGCACGGACGTACTCAAACGAAACGATTCTGAATTAAGAATTGAGAGTTAAGAGTTAAGAAAACATGCCCGGAAGTACTCTGTGGCGGCTATTTTGTCTTTTGCATTGTGCATTATGAATTAGCAAATCGTGTTTTATGAATAAACTCTCTTTGTTATAATATTTCTTGATGATAATCAGGGTATATCTCATTAAGGGTCATTTCAAGCTATGAAATGGCCCTTTTTGTTGTGCCAAAAGGGCCATACGGCAGGCCGTAACGTGCCGTTTTGCACGTCAAGGCACACTGCACAGGGAGACCACTGGCAATCAACGGATTAGCATTTCATACAAAAATCTTGTGCAACAAGCGCATTGTAAAGATTCCAGCAGATGATTAAGGAGTAAGAGCTAAGACTACTTGAAAAGACGACTATATTGAAATGAATAATCCACAATACACAATGGATAATTCATAATGCACAATGCAAAATTCAAAATAGCCGCCACAGAGTACTTCCGTGCATGTTTTCCTAACCCTTAATCCTTAACTCTTAATTCTAAAAAATCTTCGGCCATCCGTCTTCCGTCCATGCCATCGGGCGCTGCACAAGTATCGAGGCGCCACCGCGGGGTATGCTATAGCCGTGGCAGATGAATATGTCGGAATCGCCGAAACGGTAGGCTGCGCTGTGGCCGGCAGCCTCAAACTCCCTCTTGTCGCCCTCGAACACCAGCGTGCCGCCGCCATCGCGCATGTCGCGACCGTCTTTGTCGAGATACGGCCCGGCCACGGTCTTGCTGCGGCCCACGGCCACCCGGTATGTGCTCTCCATGCCGCGGCAACAGTAATCCCACGACACGAAAAGGTAGAAATAGTCGCCGTGGCGGAAGATAAACGGGGCCTCGATGGGGTTGGCGCGTCCCGTGGTGGTGCGGCGCGCTATGGTTTGCGGCCTGGCCCCTGCAGCCACGTGCATCGTAGAGTCGAGCCCGACGAGCTGTATGCCTCCCCAGAATGAGCCGTAGGCAAGCCACGGCCGGCCATTCTCATCGATGACGAAATTCGGGTCGATGGCATTCCAGTTGTCACGGCCCTCACGCGAGCACACCAGCGGCCCCTCGTCGCGCCACCGTGCCCCCACGGCAAGCGTTGGCGACGACGCCAGCCCTATGGCCGAGGTGCGCTTGCCAAACGTTGAGCAGCTGTAGGCCATCCACCAGCGCCCACGGTAGCGTATGACGTCGGGGGCCCACACATGGCGGCGGAAGCCCGGCACGGAGTCGTGCGTCCACTGCGGTATGCTGTCGAGCACAGGCTCAGCGTGCACCGTCCATGTGCGCCTGTCGGCCGAAGTGGCGTGCTGCAGGCCGTTGCCAGTGCTGAACACGTGATAAACGCCGTCTTCAACGGCCATCACGGGGTCGTGTACCATTAGCGTGTCTGTGGTGAATGAGTGCCGCCCGTGCGGCTTACGGTCTTGCGCCACGGCCGCAACAGAGGCAAGCGCAAGCATTGCTATCAATGTATTTCGCATGAAACAGTTTTTTGTTTTGCACCATACATACCGCCTGCCCCCGGCACAATGGCACGCGATTGGCGTGCAGATGGCCTGCCGCCATTGCCCGAGGCGCCGTCGGCCAGGTCGGGGCGAGGCTGCAGGCAAGATGCCGGCAATGGGCCGCTATCGCTTTGAGGGCATAACGCAGATGTCTGAACAAACATCATTCGGTATAATGTACGGTTTGGTTTGAATATGGTCTATAGAAAAGGCAGGGCCACAGCGGATGCCCGCAAGGCCATCGGCCCAACAGCATCCCGGGCGCGGCAGGGCACGACCGGCCGCCGAGGAGCCCCCGGCAACGGCTGTACGGTATTTAGGCCACTGCGTGTCAATACAGCAAGACAAGTCCGGCAACGGCACTGTAGAGTATCATCCGTATCGGGTTTATCTTGAGAATCTTTGTCCCTATGAACGTGGCGGCAAAGAGGGCGACGCTAATCCAGAACTGCCAAGGGTTCTCGTCGGGCGACGAGAAGTTTTCGCGGGTCATCAGCAACAGCGTTGCCGCGCCGAGCAAGCCCACCACCGCAGGGCGCAGACCGGCAAAAACCGACTGCACGGCCTGCGTGTTCATATACTTGATGAACAGCCGGCTGATGAGAATCATCAGTATTATGGACGGCAACATGAGCGCAAAGGTGGCCAAGGCGCTGCCCACAACCGACATGGAATAGCCGTAGCCGGCGTTGTGGACGGCCGTGAAGCCACAATAGGTGGCGCTGTTGATGCCTATCGGGCCGGGCGTCATCTGGCTTATGGCCACTATGTCGGTAAACTCGCTCGTGGTCATCCAATGCCAGTGATGCACCACCTCGCCCTGTATGAGCGACAGCATGCCATAGCCTCCGCCAAAGCCGAAAAGGCCGATAAAGAAAAAGGTGACAAACAAATTGACGAATATCATCATTCTGTGGGTTTGATATACTTGCCGTAAACATAGCCGCCAAGGCCGGCCAGGATAATGATCAGGATGGGCGAAACGCCGAAAGCCCATATCGCCAGCGCCCCGGCGATGGGTATCCAACAGTTGGCCCAGCCCACCTTGGCGCTGCGCGCCAAGTCGAAAGTGGGCACGGCAATGAGCGCAACCACCGCCGGGCGTATGCCGCGGAATATGGCGGCCACCACGGGATTGTCGTCAAACTGATGGAAAAACATGGCTATGAGCAGTATGCAAAGAAACGACGGCATGGCTGTGCCTATCGATGTGCACAGCGCTCCGCGCGTCTTGCGCAGCCTGTATCCTATGAACGTGCTCAGGTTGATGGCAAAAACGCCGGGGCAACTCTGGGAGATGGCTATGAGGTCTATCATCTCTTCCTTGGTCACCCAGCCGCGGCGGGCCACCACCTCCTGCTCTATGAGCGGTATCATGGCGTAGCCTCCGCCCAGGGTAAACATCCCTATCTTGAAGAAAGTGGCAAAACTCTCGATGTAAATGTTGCGCATTGGCTAAGTGAATTTAAGCAAACGCTGAAGCCACGGGCCACCCGGGGCATGGCAAAGCCCCGGGTGCCACATGGTTTCAACGGCCTCCGCAGACATTCATGTCACGAAGGCCACTATATTGTATGCCTCACCCCCTGTGGCTCTCCACCCACTTGCGGGCATTGACGAATGCCTCAATCCAAGGCGTCACCTCGTCGCGGCCGCGGCGGTTGAGCGGATAGTAGGCGTTGTTCCAGGGGAAGCAGGCACGCTCCAGGTGGGGCATCATGGCCAGGTGGCGACCATCCTTTGATGCTATGCCGGCCACGCTGTAGTCTGAACCGTTGGGGTTGCCCGGATATTCGCTGTAGGCATATTTCAGCACCACGTTGTAATGGTCTTCGGGATAGGGCAGCGAGAACTTGCCTTCTCCGTGGGCCACCCATATGCCGAGCTTCGAACCGCTGAGCGAACCGAACATGACGCTGTCGTTGCGGGGCACGTCTACGCCGAGGAAAGCCGACTCAAACTTGTGCGAATCGTTGTGCAGCATCCTGCCCTTCTTGTCGTCGTCGGGCGTTATCAGGCCCAGTTCCATCATCAGCTGGCAGCCGTTGCACACACCGAGCGACAGTGTGTCGGGGCGCGCATAGAACCTGTCGAGAGCCTCCTTTGCCTTGGGGTTGAAGAGGAAAGCGCCCGCCCAGCCCTTTGCCGAGCCCAGTACATCGCTGTTGGAGAAGCCTCCGCAGAACACAATCATGCTGATGTCGTCGAGCGTTTCGCGGCCGCTGATGAGGTCGGTCATCATCACATCCTTGACGTCGAAGCCCGCAAGGTAAAGCGAATAGGCCATCTCGCGCTCGCCGTTGGTGCCTTTCTCGCGTATGATGGCAGCCTTGACGCCGGTCGGCGTGCGCCGGTCGGGGCTGATGCCATACGTCGACATGAGTCCGGTGAAGCTGTGGTTGAAGCGCAACTGCAGCGGTTGCTTCTTGTAGTTGGCGTAACGCCGGTCGGCACAACCGTTCATGCTCTGGTCGCGGTCGAGCAGGTAAGACGTCTTGTACCACACGTCACGCAGGGCGTCGATGTCGAAATCGTGCTCAAAGTCGCCGCAGACAACTGTCAGCTTGCGCTCCTTCGGCATCGGGTAACCAATCTTGGCATACCCAACCCCCATGTCTTCCATGAAGTCGCGGAACTCAAACTTGTGCTCGTCGGACACCTCGATGACCACGCCGGGGTTCTCGGCGAAGAGCGCCTTGACCACGTCGCCGTCGGTGCAAAGGTCGTGCAGGTTGATGTGCAGGCCGCCGGTGGTGTTTGCGAAGCACATCTCGAGCAGCGTGGTGACAAGTCCTCCGGCCGAGATGTCATGGCCGGCCATCACCCATCCGCGCCTTATCAGCTCCTGCACGGCGTTGAACGCATCGCAGAAGTAGTCGGGGTTCTGCACCGTGGGCACGTCGTCGCCCACCCGGCCCAGGCTTTGTGCGAAGGCGCTGCCGCCGAGCCGCTGCCTGTCAAAGGAGAAGTCGATGTGGTAAAGCGACGCGTTCTTGTCGTTGACGAGCACGGGCGACACCACCTTGCGCACGTCGCTGACCTCGCCTCCGGCCGACACGATGACCGTTCCGGGTGCTATCACCTTGGTGCCGTCGGGATATTGCTGGCTCATGGATAGCGAGTCTTTGCCCGTGGGAACGTTGACGTGGATGGCGCAGCAGAAGTCTGACAAGGCCTTTACGGCCGAGTAGAGGCGCGCGTCCTCACCCTTCTGCGAACGGCATGGCCACATCCAGTTGGCCGAAAGGCTGAGGCTCTGCATCCCGTCGGCCAAAGGCGCCCACACGATGTTGGTAAGTGCCTCGGCCACAGAGAGCACACTGCCCGCCTCGGGCGATGCGAGCCCGGCCTGCGGGGCGTGGCCCAGTGCGGTGGCTATGCCGCTGCGGCCGCGGTAGTCGAGCGCAACCACGCCGCAGTCGCTAAGCGGCAGCTGCAGTTCGCCCTGGCATTGCTGGCGCGCAATCTTGCCGGTGACCGACCGGTCGACCTTGTTGGTGAGCCAGTCTTTGCAAGCCACGGCCTCAAGCTGGAGCACACCGTCGAGGTAACTCTCTATGTCGGCGCCGCTGGCATTCTGCTTTTTATATTCAACGTCGGCATAATGGCGCTCTACAGTCTCGTCGACCATCACCGTCTTTGGCGAATGTCCGAACATCTGGGCCACGTCGAGGTCGAACGGCTTGACGCCGTCGCCCTGCACAAACGAGAAGTGTGCGTCGCCGGTGGTCTCGCCAACGACATACATCGGGGCGCGTTCGCGCTCGGCAATGCGGCGTACGTGGTCGATGTGCTTCTCGTCGATGAGCAGTCCCATGCGCTCCTGGCTCTCGTTGGCAATTATTTCTTTCGAGCTTAGAGTCTTGTCGCCGATGGGCAGCTTGGTCATGTCTATGCGGCCGCCGCATTCCTCTACGAGCTCCGAGAGGCAGTTGAGGTGGCCTGCCGAGCCATGGTCGTGGATGCTCACCACGGGGTTCACGTCTTCCTCGCATAGCGCCCTGACCAGGTTGTAGGCCCGTTTCTGCATCTCGGGGTTGGCCCGTTGCACGGCGTTGAGCTCGATGCCGTTGGAGTAGCGGCCTGTGTCTACCGACGACACCGACCCGCCTCCGAGCCCGATGCGGTAGTTGTCGCCACCCACCACAACAATCTTGTTGCCTGCCTGCGGCTCTTTCTTCAGGCAGTCGCGCCGCGTGCCGTAGCCCACGCCGCCGGCGAGCATTATCACTTTGTCGTAAGCGTAGCGCTCATCGCCCTCCTTGTGCTCAAACGTGAGCACGCTACCGCAGATGAGCGGCTGCCCAAACTTGTTGCCGAAGTCGCTCGCTCCGTTCGACGCCTTTATCAGAATCTGCTCCGGTGTCTGGTAAAGCCACTTGCGCACCGGCAGTATCGACTCCCACGAGCGGTCGCCGCCGTCGGCCAGCCTGGGGTAGGCCGTCATGTAGACTGCCGTGCCTGCTATGGGCCACGAGCCCACGCCACCGCCCATGCGGTCGCGAATCTCGCCTCCCGTGCCCGTGGCGGCGCCGTTGAACGGCTCTACGGTTGTCGGGAAATTGTGGGTCTCGGCCTTCAGCGAGATGACGCTCTCGATGTCTTTCACTGCAAAATAGTCGCTCGTCGACTGGTCGCGGGGTGCAAATTGCTCCACCACGGGCCCGCCGGCAAAGGCAACGTTGTCTTTATAAGCAGAGAGAATCTTGTTTGGGTTTTCCTTGGTTGTCTTCTTGATAAGGGCAAAGAGGCTCGACTCCATCTCCTTGCCGTCTATGATAAACGTGCCGCCGAATATCTTGTGGCGGCAGTGCTCCGAGTTGATTTGGGCGAAGCCGAATATCTCGGAGTCGGTAAGCGGGCGCCCCAGCTCGCCTTCAATCTTGTGCAGATACTCAATTTCTTCCTTCGAAAGGGCCAGGCCCTCCTGCTCGTTGTACTCTTCAAGGTTTTCGACGTGCTTTATCGGCTCCGGCTCGTGGTTGACGGTGAATACGGTCTGGTCGAGCCCGTCGTACATCCGCTGCAACATCGGGTCGTGGTCGGCATCCTTGCCCGACACGGGGAAATACTCTTCGATGCGGGATATGCCATGGAGGTTCATGTTTTGCGTTATCTCCACGGCATTGGTACTCCACGGAGTGACCATCTCACGGCGCGGTCCGACGAAGAAGCCTTCAAGACTTGAGGCGCTCTCGAGGGCGGCCCCGCCATAAAGCCAACACAATTCTTTGATTTCGTCCTGACCCAACTGATGGTCAGTCTCTGTTGCAATCACGCTCTGTTGCGGAGTTCTGAAAAAAAGTATCATGCCTTTATATATATAAAATGTTTCAATGCTACGAGTGGCGGACGGCATGGATGCGACCCGCCGGATTGCGCGCGGCCGTGGCTGCGGCGGCCAATGCGCTGACAAGACCGCCCTGCCTTCGTCGGGCCGAGCGCAGATTGCCTTATTAAAAGACAACGCAAGCAAGGGGAAAGCAAGCTGACTTGCTATTTCCCGAGCGCAGCTTATCTTATGCAAAGATAATGCAAGCGAGAGGAAAGCAAGCTGACTTGCTATTTCCCGAGCGCAGCTTATCTTATGCAAAGATAATGCAAGCGAGAGGAAAGCAAGCGGGCTTGCTATTTCCCGAGCGCAGCTTATCTTATGCAAAGATACAACATTTTATTGCGTCAACCAAATGTTTGGCCATTTTTAGAAGTGGCAACACCAAAAAGCTGGTGCACGACGCCGAAGCCAACGCCAACACATGGCATGGCGGCAAGGCCGAGAGCACATATCCGCACACAGGCAGCCGCTCACGAAACAGGCTGGGAACAACCGCCAACCGCCAGACACGCCAGGCCACCATAGGTCTCGCGACAGCACATCGGTGTAAAATCCTTTTACCACCCTGGCCAGTTTCTGCAACAAACTGGCCTTCAACTGATTGCAAGACAACCGAAAACAGATTGCAAAACGGCCCATGCGGGCATGCAGAACGGCAGGTCTTGGCCGGTGAAAAGGGCCGTTTGGCAATGCAAAACGGCATCGACACCAACAACACCGGCCCTCTGTAAGCATATTTCACCACGGTTGCAAGCGCATCACGCGCTGAACATGAAACAGCAACCATACGGCTGCCACTGAGAAGCAATGGCGCGAAACGATTGTTTGAAGAAAACATTTTGAAATTACAACGGTTTGTGCTACCTTTGCATAAGATAAGCTGCGCTCGGCAATCGGCTGGCAAGCCCACATTGCCACCGCACGCATTACATTCAAACAAGATAGAATGCAAGTGGCAACAAACGGGCTGGATTGCCCGGAAAATGGCGGCCAAACTGCCAAAATGGGCAAACCGGGCACGTTGCTGCCATGACTTGGCATGGCGGGAACAGCGGCAACAAAACACTAACGACAGCGCCACGGCTCGCCTCGACAACATCAGGCCAAGGCTACGACGGCGGAACGGGCGGACGAACAAAACAAAAACGAGACAAAATGGACAAGAAAGAACTGATGATGAGGGCCATCAGGCTCTCGGAAGAAAGCGTAAGAAACGGTGGCGGACCGTTCGGCGCAGTGATAGCGCGCAACGGCGAGATTGTGGCTGAAGCCTCAAACAGCGTTACGCCCGACTGCGACCCGACGGCCCATGCCGAGGTGAACGCAATAAGGATGGCTGCACGCAACACCGGCAGCTACGACCTGAGCGGATGCGAGATTTTCACATCGTGCGAACCATGCCCCATGTGCCTCGGGGCCATATACTGGGCTCACCTCGACAAGATTTACTATGCCAACGACAGGAAGGATGCTGCCGGCATAGGATTCGACGACGATTTCATTTACAAAGAACTGGAACTGAAACCGGCCGAGCGCCATAAGCCGTCGGAAATATTCTTGTCCGAAGAGGCCAAACGGGCTTTCGAGATGTGGAAGGAGAAAGACGACAAACGCGAATACTGACATTTGGCCCGGCCCGGAGGCTTTCACCCCGGGGCCGGGCCTTTGCATGGCATAATGACACAAGGGCCATGCAAGCAAATTATATTATATCTGGAAAACACCACCGAAACCTTTTATAACGCAAGCCCATGGCCACGCTACAACGGAGGCGCGGTAGGCCGAAAAGGGCATCAATATGCCTTTTGAAGGCCACGCCATCCATGCCGCCTTCTGGGCTGAACGACATCAAACTTCCATTCTTATCCTGTTTGCGCACACAAAATATTGATTTACGTCAAGAATAACGCAATTAACCAACACTTTCCGCTTCAAAGTGTTGGCCAATCCGCAAAAAGGCAGTACCTTTGCAACGTCAAAAGGTTAATAGATTGTTTTAGGTTAGTAATAATATTTATAGTTTTAGGTTTTTAGTTATTGGTAGAAAGAAAGTTTCAAGTGTGATAACAAAGGTCGTCGTGAGACGCTCTTAACTTTCAAAAGGTTAGTATTAGTATTAGTTATGATTCCTGCTTGCCATTATTATTTAATGGCAGCGGGACTCTGGCTAATAAAGCCGGAGTAACAAAAATGACAAGGATTTTTAGTTAAACATAGGCTTGGACGTCGCTGCCCGTTGATGGGTGGTGACGTTTTTTTTGTGCCGCCCGCGCGCCGGGGCTGCCTCACGGCATAGCCTGCGGCCCACGGGCGACACTGCATTTCATGCTTTCTCTATCAGCACTGTGGCGTAGGCGCTGATGCCTTCCTCACGCCCGGTAAACCCAAGGCGCTCGGTTGTTGTGGCCTTTATCGACACGTCATCCTCGTCAATGCCTATGATGGCGGCCATGCAACGCTTCATCTCGGGTATGTGCGGGTTCATCTTGGGCCTTTCGGCGCATATCGTGGCATCGATGTTGCCCACGGAGTAACCCTTCGTGGCTATCAGTTCCACTGTCTTGCGCAACAGCACCTTGCTGTCAATGCCGTCGGTCTCGGCCGCCGTGTCGGGGAAATGATAGCCTATGTCGCGCATGTTGGCAGCGCCAAGCAGCGCGTCGCAGATGGCATGGATAAGCACATCGGCGTCACTATGCCCCAGCAATCCGAGACTGTGGGCTATCTTTATTCCGCCAATCCAAAGCTCGCGGCCTTCCACCAGGCGATGGACATCATATCCGAACCCTACTCTTATCTTCATATTCCTTATAGTATTGATGAATGTATGTAACTCAAAAAAATTGCCGGAACGGCACGGCAAGCAGCCCGAAGCCACCTTGCCGCACCGTCCCGGCACCAGGCCATGCCTCGCCGAGGGCAACAGGTGCCATACCCGGTGGCATCACCTGCGGAACAGGTCTTTTATCCCGTCCATGTCAAACGCCAGCGAGAAGCGCAGCGTCTGGTCGAGCGGGTTGCTCTGCGCCGTAGATATGACGTAGCCCACGTCAAGCGAGAACACGCTCATGCGGAAGCCGCCGCCCACGGTAAAGTACTTGCGGTTGCCCTTGTTCTCGCTTTCGTGGTGGTAGCCTGCACGCAACGAGAACTGGTCATGGTAGACATACTCGGCTCCAACGCTCCATTGTATCTCCTCAAGCTCTTCCTTGAACCCTCCGGGAGCATCGCCAAAGCTCTTGAAAATGCCCGAGATGGAGCTCACATCGTTGTATTCCTCAATGACGCGGTTCCTGTAGTCGGTGGCCGACTCGCCCTCGTTTTGCAACGGAACGGTGGGCACAAGCAACTTGTTGGCGTCGGCCGATATCGAGAAACGGTTGTACTCGTCGATTGGCACCATCAACGAGGCACCTATGCGGAGGTTGGCCGGCAGGAACTGACTGCGGTTGTCGCCGTAATAAGTTATCTTGCTGCCCACGTTGCTTATGTTCATTCCGAGTCCAATCTGGCACTCGCGGCTGCCCATGGTGAAGTAATTGTTGTAATAAAGCGCCAGGTCGGCGGCGAAAGCCGAGGCCGGCGACGACTCTTCGGTGTAGTCGTAGCGCAGGTCGGAGTATATCCAGCGTATCGCCGCGGCAATTGAGAAGTAGTCGCTGAGCATGAGCGAGTAAGCCACATCGATGGACATCTCATAGGGTTTGACGCTCATGGCGTTCTCCTCGGTCGAGGTCATGACCTCGCCGAGCGAGAAGTAACGCAGCGAACCCGACACGGCGCTGTAGTCGCCTATGCGGTAATAGCCGGCAACGTAAGCCAGGTCGATGTCGTTGACGAGCTGGCGGAGCCACGGGGTGTAGTTGAGCGACACGCCCGCCCGGCTGATGCAAAAAGGATATTTGGCCGGGTTCCAGTACTGCGAATTGACATCCGGGTCGGTGGCAACACCCACATCGCCCATTCCCGCAGCCCTTGCGTCGGGCGCAATGGTCTGCGATATGACCGCATGATCAACAGGATTAAACTCGCTCAGCTTGTCTTGCGCATGACCGGCGAGGGCCATCGACACGCACAACAGCGCAGCGTATATTCTCGGATTATGCTTCATTGAATGTTGGTGAAATTACTTTTTATTTGGTGAACACTAAACATAAAACGCCGCCATGGGCCCTTTTATTGCTCATTGTCATCATTTATTGCTTATTATTATCAGTTTCTTGGTCTTCGACGTGTAGCTGCTGCCATCGCAACTTGCGCGCACCCGATACAGGTAAACGCCCGTGCCGAGGCGCCGGCCGCCGCCCACGGTGAGGTCCCAGTCGATGGTCAGCACGTTGTCGGTGGGCACGTCGGTCTCTGAATAAGACCACAGGTGGCGCCCGCTCATGTCGAACAAGTCGAGCACTACGTCAAGCTCGCTGCCGATGCGGTCGTGGATGATGCGGAATGTCGTGGCCGTGACGGCGGGATTCTCGGTGCATTCAACATCGATGATGGACGGTTCGACGCCTCGCGCCACCCTGAACGTAAGCTCGGAGGTCGAAGAGTTGTTCAGCACATCCCACGCCCTGAACTGCAACCTGTGCTCCCCTTCCGACAGGGTTGGTATGCTGAAGCCTATCGTTCCGCTCTTGTAACTGCCGAAATCAAACGAGAAGTAATCGTTGAGCACGTAAGTCTGCGACATGTCGCCGTCGATGATGAGCTGCAAATCATGGCCCACGCCACCGCCGGAAGCGTTGATTCCGTCTTCGTCAGACACCTCAGCGACGAAATACGGCGTGGGATTGACGTACGACCCGTTTGTAAACGACGACGAATTGAGGTAACAGTATATCGCCGGGCCGACGGAGTCAGGGCTGAGCTCGGCCGAGCCGTTGAACGTAATGGCCGAGCTTGCGCCGGCGGCAGTCTTGGTGCAGTCGTCGTTTACGGCATAGATGTTTATCAGACCGTTGCCGTCGCTATACATAATGTCCTTTGGCACGACGAAAGAAAACTCAAATTGGCCGTCCGACACAGTGTTTGAACCTTTGAAAACCACGCTTGAACGGTCGGTAAACACAAACGCCTCGTCAGAGCCGTCGTTCGGATCGGTGTTGTTCAGCTTGCATACGACCTCTTGCTCCGCATCGCTCACCGTTGCCGTCAGGGTGCCGTTGAAGCCCGAAGCGGTGGCATTGCGGTCGAGGATGCGCCCCCTTACCACAACCTCCGAGCCGGCCCCGAGGCGAACAGTGCCGCCTTCGCCAACGGCAACGCCACCGATGCTGTCGACCACAGCACCCAGAGTGGGCATTGCCAGCTTCATCGCCGGGTCGCCGAGCAGCGTAAACTGCAATTTGTTTACGGTAACGTCACCCCCCGACTGGGCCTCGACGAGATACACCTTGGCCCTGCGAGCCGCCTCGCCGACAGAGACCAAACCCTCCGAATCGTCGAGCAGCTCGCGCATGAAGGCCATGTTCATGTTCTCGTTGTAGCTTGTGAATACAGTGCGGGTGGTTCCGTAGAATGCCACGGCGCCACCTCTCGGGTTGAGGACGGCAGCTTCTCCGATGTTGTCTTCAAGCCCGTCATAGGGCAGGATGTCGCATGCCGCGGTCACCCAGAGCGGAAGGTTGGACGAGACAGCGCTCTGGAAGTCGCTCAGCACAAGCACCTGCTCGTGAGAAATGCTGTTGGCTGAGCCATGTCCGTTGTAGTTCATCACAAGCGCCCCGTTGGCCATGTACTGCTTTACCAGCCTCACCACATCGGGATAACTGTTGCCCGTAGAAGTGACCTCGCGGTTGTAGGCATCCCACATTATCTTCCTCACATTGTACTGCGGATGGTCTGCCATCACCATGTTGGCCACCCTGTCGGCCGTGACCATGTGCACATTGTTGTTTCCGTCGTCGCCCATGAGCACAATAGTGTTCTGCCACGCCCCTGCATTGGCATTGCTCATATACTGCTCGAGCTTGTCGAGCATTATGCCGGCCTCGGTTGCCGTCCTGACGGGGAAGCGGCCGACAGCCACGTCGGGCTTTCCGTAGCACGAATAGCGGCTGTTGCCGTCCTGGATGGTCTCGCCATCGTCGAGCATGCAATAGAAATCGTCAGACACATAGCAGTCTATGTGGTTGTAAGAGTTGTCACTCTCGAAACAGAGCAGGAAGTCGTCGGGCGAGTATCCCCGCCATCCCTGTGTGACCATGCGGTTGTCCCAGGCGCCATCGCCGAACAAAACGAGATACTTGGGCATGTCGGCCTCTGTCTCGGCACGGTCGTACAGCATCTTCATATAGCGCCTGTAGGCAGTGGCATCAGGCGTTCCGCTCGAAAACTCGTTGAAAATCTCGTCGGCAGGCACTATCCTCACCCGCATAGAATCGGCCTGCTCATGCAATGCGGCCAACCTTTCGGCCTGCTCGCGCAAGTGTTGCGACGTAGAGATGATTATCACCATGTCGGCCGGCCCATGGGCATGCAGGTCCTGGTTGGTGATGTTATAGACATACTCTGGCACCGGGAACGACGCCGACGACAGCCTCGGGGCCTCTTTGGGCTCATTGCTGTGAAGAGCGATATAGTCGAGGCGCATGGTTCCGCCCGACGTCTCGGTGATGGTAATTTTGTTAGACGAGGTGAGGTTTGACACGCTGTACTGCCCCGAGCTCACCCGCATGGCATCGTATTCGCCGGAAGACGATATGTTGATTGTGCCCACAACACTGTCGTTGACGCTCACCGTGGCCGACGATGCGCCATAGGCCGACAGCACGACGCGCACCGAACCGCGCCCCGAAGTGGATGGGCTCGACAGCTGGTAGTCGCAGGCTGTGCCCAGGGGCAGCACCTGTGAGTCGTAAAGGTTGCGCCCGCCTTGATACCAAGCATAGTCGTCAACCTCGTAAAGGGTGTTGTAGTCGTCGCCCGAAGGATAGAAAGAGCTTGCGAATGCCGCGCTGTCGAGCGTGGCGGCAGGCTCATCGCCCTCTGTAAGGAAGTAATAGCCGTAATCAGAATAATAGTTTCGCACACGGTCGTTTGATGACGACCAGCTCACAGGGCCGCGCGCATAGAACAGCCGGCGTCCGCCAACAGTGCACGTAGGCAGCTGCTTGAGGTCGTCGGTCTCGGTGAGATAATCGCCCGTGAGCGCCTCGGGCTGCAGTTCGCCGCCATACCCGTATATCCTGACACGCTCAAGCGAAGAGAACCCCGCGCGCCTGACAAGCTCGTCGGTAAGCTGATATACGCCGCTCGAAGGAACGCGAATCTTGGCCCACCTACCGCTGTTCAATACTGAATGCTCAGCATATCGAGAGGCCGCAGAAGCCACCGAAGCGCGCGAAGAGACTCGTTTCATTGCCGTATTGGCTGCTTTCGCAACGATGTTCAGCTTAAAACTCACCAGCTTCTGGTATTTACCGTCGCGGAACACGAGCGGTATGAACGACACGTCGAGCGAGCCCTGCTTGCGCTCAACGCCTATCTTGGAAGTCACCACGGGCATGGCCGGCAGCGAATCAGACGTGATTGCCTTGTAGCGCCGCACGTCGGCTTCGGTCATGTCTACAAATTCGGGATATTCTATTGTTACGTCATAAATCGAATCTCTGTAGTTGCAGCCTATCTTATGCGAATAAGCAAAGCGCGGCAAGAGCGTATCGATCTTGACATGCTCGGCAGTCAAGTCGAAGAAACCCTGCGCGGCGGCATGGCCCGAACACCACACAAGAGCGGCAAACAACAGGAAACAGAATCTATTCATCACATCATTTACAATTAAATTCAAGCACCTTGCGGTCGGCAATGTATCCCTCAAGGTGGTCGTCGATGCTCACCGGCGTGGCCTTGGCGGGCGCGCCGGTAAATATCATGTCGCCCGTCTTCAGCGTGAAAAAGCGGCTTATGTAAGCAATCAGGCCATCGATGGGGCAAAGCATGTCGCCGGTGTAACCCTCCTGGGCCGTCTTGCCATTGACGTCGAGGCGGAAACAGAGCGACGCCACATCGATGAAAGCCGCCTTGTCAACCCACTGCCCTATGGCCGCAGAGCCGTCGAAGCCAGTGGCCAGTTCCCACGGCATGCCACCGGCGCGCAGCCTCTCGAGCACATCGCGGGCAGTAAAGCCTACCCCGACGGTCACGGCATCATAGTAACGATGGGCAAACCTCTCGGGAATGCACTTGCCGAGGCGGCATATCCTGACCACGAGTTCGGCCTCGAAATCCACCCGCTCGCACCAATCGGGCACGAAGAAGGGCTTCATGTCCTTAAGCAACGCCGAATCGGCCTTGGTGAACACCACCGGTTCTACATTATTATATAACGCTGTTTCAGCCCCGATATTGTGTTGGGGATAGTTCATTGACAAAGCAAAAATCTTCATATAGTCATCATCTGAGTACAATACCTTTGCGCCGGCTGGGCCAACGCCGGGCCAAAGTTATTTAAAATTTCCGAGAAAGTGACAACAAACGGCAATGTTTTTTAATGCCGCCATCGCTACAGCCGTCCTACCACTGATGTGCAGTGGCAATTGGCGGGCAGGGCCGCCGAAATTAGGCGACCTTGCAAAATACGACACTGCCCAATGGCAAAACTGCCTGACGGCATTGCGAACAGACTACAAACAAACCCGCAGAGCAACAATTCGCTGAAACAATACGGTCAATCAGGCCTTGCAATAGCCACTGCCCCGCAATTTGAAAATAACGGACACAGATTGCACAAACATGCATACGCACAGGCCAAACGGCACATACTGGTCTGCAAAACGACCCGTCCGGCCTTGCAGAACGGGCCTTTCCGGACAACAAAACGGCCCGTTTTACAACACTCAGCAACACAAGCCATTGGGCGAGACACACCATGCGGCAAAATATTCTTACATCCCTTTACGCCACACCGCCCCATGGCGTGCAGACTGCCACACGCCCGTCGGGTGGAGGCAGGCATTAGTTTGGCCGCCAAAACAAAGTCGGGTACAAGCCGGCATACGCAATTTACACTGCACGCCATGCCACTGCGATTGGAAAACAAAACCACGGGCAGGGTTTACGAAAGCCCCTGCCCGTGGAAGATATGTTATGAAAAAAATTACAGTCCTTACTCGGCGCGGAGTGTGAAACGCTTGAACGCAACCACAGTCAGGTCCTTGTCGGCAGCCTTCAGGTAGTCTGAAACGCTCAGCTTGCTGTCCTGTATAAACTCCTGGTTGAGCAGGCAAGAGTCCTTGTAGAACTTAGCCATACGGCCCTTTGCGATGTTCATCACCATCTGCTCGGGCAGGTTGGCAGCCTTCTGCTCAGCTGTAGTCTTCTTGAGCTGGCGAATCTCTTCGGCCTGAGCCTCGGTGATGTTGCCCTTCTGGATGCCTTCGGCCAAGTGTTCCTCGTTCTCAGCGATGTAAAGGTTGAACCCGGCCTTCTTCAGAGCGGCCTCAACAGCCTTCTGCACCTGCTCTTCCTTTGTCTTCTCGATGGCCACCTTCAGCTCAGTGTCCTTCACTTCCTGGGGTACGCTGGCCTCGTCGAGAGCCACGGGATTCATTGCAGCCACCTGCATGGCAACGGCGTGAGCCTGCTCCTCGGCGGGTTTGTTTGTCTGAACCATGGTGCAGAGCAAGTGCTTGTTCATGTGGTCGTAAACCGAAACGTTGTCACCCTCGATGAAGTTGTAGCCATCGAGCTCCATCTTCTCGCCGGTGATGCCGGAGCGAGCGATAACGGCGTCCTGAACCTTTGTGCCGTCAGCAATGGTAAGTTCCTTTACCTCGTCGAGCGACTTGGCCTTGGCAGCCACGGCAGCATCAAGTATGTCTTGTGTCAGCTTGATGTAATCAGCGCCATTTGCAACAAAGTCGGTCTCGCACTTCAAGGCGATGATGGCGGCAAAGCCCTCGCTTGCCTTTACGAGCACGCATCCGTTGGAGGTCTCGCGGTCGCTGCGCTTGGCTGCGATGGCCTGACCCTTCTCGCGGATTATCTCCATTGCCTTGTCGAAGTCGCCCTCAGAATCGGTCAGGGCCTTCTTGCAATCAGACAGACCGGCACCGGTCATCTTGCGGAGTTTCTGTATATCTGCTATTGAAACAGCCATAATTATTCGTTGATTAATGGTTTGTTGTTATTTGCTTTTGTTGTAAGCAACAGGCCGTGGGCGCCGTTCCCCGACGCAAGGGTGGCCCCTGCGCCGTCATGACAGCCAGCGGCGGCCTGCAGCAAAGACTCTCGTCAAGCCTCGGCGGGAGCTTCCTCGGCAGCCTCCTCCTCGGCGGGAGCGGCAGCAGCGGGAGCGTCCTGGGCAGCCTTGGGGGCATCCTTGCGGGCCTTGCGGGCACGCTTGGGCTTGTCCTCGCCGGCCTCAGCCTGTGCCTGTGCGGCAGCCTCGTCGGCCTTCTCGGCCTTGCGCTCCTCCAAGCCCTCGGCGATGGCGGCGCAGCAAGCATTGAGTATCACCTCAACGCTGTCCTTGGCGTCGTCGTTGGCCGGTATCACGAAGTCGATGTTCTTGGGGTTAGAGTTGGTGTCCACGATGCCGAACACAGGTATTCCGAGGCGGTTGGCCTCCTTCACAGCGATGGCTTCCTTGAGCACGTCGACCACGAAGATGGCCGACGGCAGGCGGGTCAGGTCAGCGATAGAGCCAAGGTTCTTCTCGAGCTTGGCGCGCTGGCGCGAAATCTGCAGCAACTCACGCTTTGAAAGGTTGGCGTATGTGCCGTCGTTCATGAGCTTGTCGATGTTGGCCATCTTCTTTACAGCCTTGCGGATTGTGGGGAAGTTGGTGAGCATGCCGCCCGGCCAACGCTCTATCACATAAGGCATGTTGACGCTGGTAGCCTTCTCGGCAATCACGTCCTTTATCTGTTTTTTAGTAGCTACGAACAGGATCTTCTTGCCTGAACGTGCAATCTGCTTCAGCGCATCGGCAGCCTCGTCAATCTTAGCCACCGTCTTGTGGAGGTCTATGATGTGGATTCCGTTACGCTCGGTGTAGATATAAGGAGCCATTGCGGGGTTCCACTTACGGTGCAAGTGGCCGAAGTGGCAGCCAGCCTGCAGCAGCATATCAAAGTTTGTTCTTGACATTGTTCTCTAAAATGTTTTGTTTGTTGTTTACTTTCTTTTTTATTCTATGATTAGAATCAGCCTGCCGGTAATCGGTTGCGGTTGCCCTGCCCTGCCCATCGGCGTGAGCCTGTCGGACGGCGGGCATGGTCTGGCCTGACCGGCCGCAGCAGAGTCCTGCAGGTTTAGATACTAAACGATGTCCAGTTTTCCTTGTCCCGGCCATGGCGGTTGCCCGTCTGTCAGGCAGCTTGGCCCGGCATGCGGCACTGCCCACAGCCCGTGGCACCCAAGCGGGACGCCAACGAGGAATTAACGCTTACTGAACTGGAAGCGACGACGTGCCTTCGGACGACCCGGCTTCTTGCGCTCTACAACGCGAGAGTCGCGTGTGAGGAATCCGTGATCCTTGAGGTTCTTCTTGTCTTCGGCATTAACCTTTACGAGGGCGCGTGCGATTCCGAGGCGCAGAGCCTGGCTCTGTCCGGTGAATCCGCCACCGTCGAGGTTGGCCTTTATGTCATACTTGCCCTCAACCTCGAGCAGCTGCAGGGGCTGCTTAACCACATACTGGAGTATGGCAGAGGGGAAATATTCAGTTAAGTCTTTCTTATTGATAGTAATCTTGCCTGTGCCTTCGGTGAGATATACACGAGCCACGGCGGCCTTGCGGCGGCCAATTGCGTTAACTACTTCCATTATCTGAATGCTTATTTATACTGGTTAATATCTATTGTCCTTGGCTTCTGAGCCTCGTGCTTATGCTCTGTGCCCTCATATATATAGAGGTTGTTCATCAGGCTGCGGCCTAACGGGCCCTTGGGGAGCATTCCCTTCACGGCATGGCGCAAGATTTTCTCCACACCGTCCTTCTGCTTGCGCAGCTGGGCGGGCGAGTTGAAGCGCTGGCCTCCGGGATAACCAGTGTAGCGAGTGTAGACCTTGTCGGTCTCTTTCTTGCCGGAGAACACCACCTTGGCGGCGTTGATGATGATAACGTTGTCTCCACAGTCAACGTGAGGAGTAAAGTTGGGCTTATACTTTCCACGCAACAGCTTTGCCACCTTTGAGCAAAGGCGACCCACTATCTGGTCGCTTGCGTCGAGCACAACCCACTCTTTCTTGGCTGTTTCCTTGTTAGCGGAAATAGTCTTGTAACTTAAAGTGTTCATTTTAACTTTTAATTTTACTACTAAAAAACATTTGTTCATTATCGCCTGCGGCGTTGCCACAGGGTTGGACGGCGATTCACTAACCGCCAGGCCTGGCCAAAGACATGGCTATTAACACACCGCCCTATGGGGACTCTAAGGATTATCCCCGCAATAATCGGTCTGCAAAGGTAGTATTTTTCTCCATAATAAAATGTGATTGGACGCCGGCGCGACCTTTGTTTTATATTTATTTAACCTTTGCCGGGCGGTTTATGACCTGCGGCGGGGCTTCGGGCGTTGCGCCAAGCATGTTGCGATGGCAGCCCGGAATGCTGCCGCGGCCATGGTGCAAAAGCCCTGCGGCAGCTTGGCCAGACTGTTCAGACGTAAACAAACATTACCTACACGACGGCTGCCGCGCCCACCCGGGCAACGCGCTGTGGCACAAGCACTTGAACAGACATGCCGGAATGCCTTGCAATACGGGCCATACTGACGCGCCAAACGGGCCATACGGCAGTGCGAAACGGGCCGTTTCGGAGCGCCATTTGGCCGGCACGGCCCGGCCGGCCGCAAGTTGTAAACAAACAAGACGGTCAGCCCTTGCGCCCGAAGTCGGCGGGCACCTCGCCCCACTTCTTCGTTTCCCACTTTATTATGGGCGTTGTGTAGGCGTGGGTGGCCAGCCAATGCTCCGCCCTGGCTATGATATCAAAGAGCTGGGCGGTTTGTGGCGTGCGCTCGAGCTTGGTCTTGCACTTCCGCTTATTCACCCAAAGGATGGCGTTGTAGCTGTCTGAATAGATGGCCTTTCGCAACTTATGGCGGTCCATGAGGGCAAGGGCATGCACTATGGCGAGAAACTCGCCGATGTTGTTAGTGCCGTACACAGGCCCGAAATGAAACACCTGGGCGCCTGTGGCCAGGTCGACGCAACGGTACTCCATGGGCCCCGGATTGCCGCTGCAAGCCGCATCGACAGCCCAGGCGTCTGCCCTCACCTCCATCGGCAACGGCAACACGGTGTCAGTCCTGTAGTCCGGAGGATTCTGATAATTCATAATTCACAATTCACAATGCAAAATTAAAGGACGGGGCAATTGATGATTCACCATGCACAATGCACAGTTTATCGATGGAACAATTGATAATGCACAATTCATAATGCGCAATTGGATTGATGACAGCGCGTGACAACCACGTGCCTTGCGGTTAAGCATGCCACAACCGCTTGCCACGACAACGCCTATGATGCGGGCGCCATGGTGCGGAGCAAGTCGTCAAGCGCGCTGTTCACCGCCTAACGACAAACAGCCGGCTTGCTACTCTGCAGCTTACCGCGCAGCCAATCATGCATTATGAATTGTGCATTATGCGTTGACTCACATTCTTTCGGGCACCTCTATGCCGAGCAGTGCCATGCCGTTCTTTATGGTCTTGGCCACATTGCGTGCCAGGACGAGGCGCAACACCTTCTTTGCGGCATCTGGTTCCTTAAGGATTGAGTAGTCGTGATAGAACTGGTTGAACTCTTTCGTGAGCTCGTAGCAGTAGTTGGCAATGCCGCTCGGGCTGTAGTCCTTGCCGGCCTGCTCCACCGCAGCGCCAAACTCGTTGAGCTTCTGTATCAGTTCCACTTCCTTGTCTGCCAGCTCCGCCCCTGCGGCATCGAGCTTTTCGGGCACAGCTACGCCTTCGGCCTCGGCCTTGCGCAGTATGCTGCGTATGCGCGCATGGGTGTATTGTATGAACGGGCCGGTGTTTCCGTTGAAGTCTATCGACTCTTCGGGGTTGAAAAGCATGTTCTTGCGGGCGTCAACCTTGAGTATGAAATACTTCAGCGCGCCCATGCCCACGATGCGCGCAATCTCGTTTCGCTCCTCCTCGCTGATGTCGTCAAACTTGCCGAGCTCCTCGCTTGTGCGGCGGGCCTGCGCAATCATCTCGGCAATCAGGTCGTCGGCATCGACCACGGTGCCCTCGCGGCTCTTCATCTTTCCGTTGGGCAGCTCCACCATTCCGTAGGAGAAGTGCACCAGTTCCTTGCCCCACTTGAAGCCAAGCCTGTCGAGCAGTATCGAGAGCACCTGGAAATGGTAGTTCTGTTCGTTGCCTACCACATATATCATCTTGTCTATCGGGTAGTCGTTGAAGCGCATCTCGGCCGTGCCTATGTCCTGTGTCATATATACAGACGTGCCGTCTGAGCGCAGCAACAGCTTCTGGTCGAGCCCGTCGGCGGCCAGGTCGGCCCACACGCTGCCGTCTTCGTGGCGCTCGAAGAGGCCCTTTGCCAGCCCTTCCTCTACCTTGGCCTTGCCCCTCAGGTAAGTGTCCGACTCATAATATATCTTGTCGAAGCCAACGCCGAGAGCCTTGTAGGTCTCGTCGAAGCCGGCGTACACCCACGAGTTCATCTTGCGCCACAGCGCACGTACGTCCTCGTCGCCCTGCTCCCACTTCACCAGCATCTCGTGGGCCTCCTTTATCAGCGGTGCCTCCTCCTTGGCTTTCTTCTCCGCTTCGTCGGCCGCCATGCCCTCGGCCACATACTTTGCCGCAAGCTCCTTTACCTCTTCGCGGTAGTGTTTGTCGAAGGCCACATAGTAATCGCCTATCAGATGGTCGCCTTTCTTGCCGCTCGACTCAGGCGTTTCGCCGTTTCCCCACTTAAGCCACGCCAGCATCGACTTGCAGATATGTATGCCTCGGTCGTTCACGATGTTTGTCTTCACCACGCGGTTGCCGTTGGCCTGCATTATCTGGGCAAGGCTCCAGCCCAGCAGGTTGTTGCGCACGTGGCCCAGGTGCAGTGGCTTGTTGGTGTTCGGCGACGAGTATTCTATCATCACCAGGGGCGCGTCGGCAGCTGCCTTGCGCTCTCCGTATGCCGGGTCGGCGTCGATGTCGTTGAGCAGCTCCACCCATGCCGCCTTTGACACTACAAGGTTGAGGAAGCCCTTGACCACGTTGTAGGATGACACTGCGGTGCAATTGTCAACAAGGTAACGGCCAATCTCCTCGGCCGTCTCTTCGGGTTTCTTCTTTGAAACCTTGAGGAATGGGAACACAACCAGTGTCAGGTTGCCTTCAAACTCACGCTTGGTCTTCTGCAACTGAACCATCTTGTCGGGCACGTCCTGCCCATATATGGCCTTGATGCCGGCTTTCACGGCATCGGCAATCATTGCTTCAATATTCATAAATGGTATACCTTATAATATATTACGTTCCGGAATGTGCCTGCAAAATTACGAAAAATATGGCAAACAGCAGCCATTGCACACTGTAAAAATGCAGCCCCGGCCTACGCCCACGCCTCAAGCGGCCCGTCGGCCAAGGGGCGGGCGGCAGCCAGCGCCACCGGCCATGGCTGGCGGCATGTGCAGGCTGTGGCCACATAGATGCCACCCTGGCGCCCCCGGCCGCAATCCACCATGCCCTCTGGCAGCACCCGGCATGACGCCGCACCGCCCAACGCCACCAACACACTGGCACTCAATGCGTTACAATACGGGCCGTTTTGAGTTGCGAAACAGCCCGTATTACATTGCCGAACGGCCCGTATTGCAACGCCGAACGGCCGATATTGCAACGCCCCCCTGCAAGGACAGGCCCACCACTTGGTGCCGCCGGGGCTGCGGTTTACCCCCGGGCCATGCGCCCGCAGGCTTGGGCAGGGTGCATGCAACAATGTTTCGGCCGCACGCCAAAAGCCCATGGCGGCCCTGCATAAGGGCGGCAAACGTACGATAATGCAAGTTTTTGTACGATATTACACAACCAATGGGCATTTATTGACGTATATTTGCAACCACAACCATAAACAAACGAACAACAACAAACGCAATGAAGAAACTACTAAAAGCCACACGCCTGCTTGCCGTCACAGCCATGGCAATAGTCACCATGCAGGCCGGCGCACAGCTGCCCGAGGCCATCGAACCGGTGGAAGCGCCTTTCGACATGCCCCAGCCCGTGCGCCCTTCGTTTCCCGACCGCTCGCTGAGCATATCGAAAACCGGAGCCAGACAGGGCAAGATGGCCACCAAGGCCATACAGAAAGCCATCGACCGCATTGCCGGGCAAGGAGGGGGCACAGTCGTTGTGCCCGAAGGGAAATGGCTTACGGGCCGCATCGAACTGAAAAGCAATGTGAACCTGAGGGTGGAAAGGGGCGCCGAACTGCATTTCAGCGGCAACGTGGACGACTATCAGCCGGCGGTTCTCACGCGCAACGAAGGCATCGACCTCTACTCCATGGGGGCCATGGTTTACGCCAACGGCGCCGAGAACATTGCAGTGACAGGCGGGGGGAAGCTCATTGCGCCCGAATACGACTGCGAACTGACACGCCGCATGGACAAGGGAATAAGCGACTCGATATGCCGAGTGCCGCTCGCCGACAGGGTGTTCGACGGCAGCAACGGGGCCGACATATTCATGCCGGTGTTCTTCGGGCCCGTCAACTGCAGGAACATCCTGGTAGAAGGGGTCACCTTTGAGCGCTCCATATTCTGGAACATCGTGCCGGTGTACTGCGAGAACACCATCATCAGGGGCGTCACCGTGAGCAGCCACGGCCACGGCCGCACCGACGGCATAGACATAGACTCGTCGGTCAACTCGCTCATCGAGTACACCACGCTCGACTGCGGCGACGACTGCTTCACGCTGAAAGCCGGAAGGGGCGACGACGGAGTGGATCGAGCGCGCCCTACCGAGAACGTGGTCATACGCCACTGCACCGTGAAGCGCGGCGTGGGCGGCATCACCATAGGCAGCGAGACGGCGGGCATGGTACGCAATGTCTACGCCACCGACGTGACGATGGAGGCGCCGAAGTTCCCAATATACATCAAGACACGGCGGCCCAGAGGGGGCGGATGCGACAACGTATGGCTTGAGAAGCTGCACATAAAGTCGTGTTCGGGCACGGCAATCAACTTCGACATGCTCGGCTCGCGGCGCTGGGTGGGCAACCTGGCCGACCGTTTGCCGGCGAGGCCCATAGGAAAGCTCACGCCGAAATTCGCCAACCTGACATTCAAGGACGTCACCATCGACGAGTGCAAGACGCTCATCAACGCCAAGGGGCTGCCCGAGCAGCCAATAGAAAACCTGACCCTCGACAACGTGAAGGCCCCCACCATGAGGATGACACTGCAAGACGTGGGCAAGATAACCATCAAATAGCACATCAAATGAAACGCAACATCATCACTGCAGCCATGCTGCTGCTTGCCGCCATGGCTGCCGCCACGGCGCAGGCTCAGCCCCGCACCGACACAGAAATAAACGAGGGGTGGACCGTGGCGCCCATTGCCGAGACCAACATGAAGGCAAAGCGCACGCCTGTGACGCTGCCCCACACATGGAACGCTGCCTACGACGACGGCAAGCGGCACTACAACCGCGAGACAATGGTGTACAGGCGCAAGCTCGACGTCACCCCGCAGATGCAGGGGCGGAGGCTGTTCCTTTACTTCGAGGGGGTGAACTCGGTGGCCGACGTATATGTCAACCGGCGCTCGGCGTGCACGCACAAAGGCGGCTACACGGCTTTCTGCGTAGAGATAACGGGCATGGTTGGCCCCGGCGACAACGAACTTGAGGTGTGGGCGGGCAACGCCCTGCGCTCCGACGTGCTGCCCATCAGCGGCGACTTCAACGTCTATGGCGGCATACACCGGCCCGTGAGGCTCATCACCACCGGCCCCGACTGCATCTCGCCGCTGTTCTACGGCTCGCCCGGGGTGCTCATCAGGCAGGACAAGGCAGACGCCGGGCGCGCCGAACTGACCGTGACCACCATGCTGTCGATAACTACCGGCGACGCAAGCCTGCGCCTGCGCACCACCATCACCGACGCCGCCGGGCGCACAGTGGCCCGGGACGAGACGGCGGCAACAGGCAGCAGCGTGAGCCAGAGGCTGGCCGTCGACAGGCCCAACCTGTGGCAGGGCCGCGAAAACCCGTACCTATACGATGTCAGGGTTGAGCTGATGCGCGGGCAGCAGGTGGTAGACTGCGTGACGCAACACACCGGGCTGCGCTCGTTCAGCGTCGACGCCGAGCGCGGCTTCATGCTCAACGGACGGCCATACCCCCTCTACGGCTTCAACCGCCACGAAGACTTCAAGGGCTACGGCAGCGCCATGGGCCGCAGCCAGCACGAAACCGACATGCAGCTCATCATGGAGAGCGGGGCAACGATGGTGAGGCTGTCTCACTATCCGCAGGACGAAACCATCTACAACCTGAGCGACGAGCGGGGCATTGTGCTGTGGAGCGAGATAGCCCTGTGCGGCCCCGGCGGCTACGACTATACGGGCTACGTAAACAACGTGGCCGACAACGCCCGCCAGACGCTGCACGAGATGGTCTACCAGAAGATGAACCACCCGTCGGTGTGCTTCTGGGGGATATTCAACGAGGTGCTCGTGAGCGACGGCAAGCGGTTCCGCGAATACGACGACCCGCTGCCGATGATACGCGAGCTCAACGACCTCTACCACCGGCTCGACCCCACCCGGCTTACCACCTTTGCCACCTGCGTAGACCAGACGCGCTACCTGGGGTGCTCCGACCTTATTGCCTGGAACAAATACACAGGCTGGAAGAACGCCGAGACAGACGCCGCCAAGTTCTTCGACAACGCCCGCCGCAACTCGGGGGGGCACGCCCGTGGGTGTGTCGGAATACGGGCGCGGCGGCAGCACCGTGCAGCACGCCGACCCGCTGTACTACAAGGAAGACGGCGTTCCGGGCACTTACCACCCCGAAGAATACCAGGCCGTGTGCCACGAGGGCTACTGGCGGGCCATCAAGGAGCGGCCGTGGCTGTGGACTAAGACCGTGTGGCAGTTTTCCGACATGCAGTCGAGCATAAAAGACGAGGGCGACACGCCCGGAATCAACGACAAGGGGATGGTCACCTACGACCGCAAGACACGCAAAGACGCCTTTTATTTCTACAAGGCCAACTGGAACCCACAACCCATGCTCCACCTTTGCAGCAAGCGGTTTGACCGCCGTAAGCACCCGGTGACCGACATCAAGGCCTACACCAACCTCAAAGAGGCCACGCTGTATGTCAACGGCAAGAAAATAGGCCGGGCCCGGCCCGACGACATAAGGCGTGCCGTTTGGAAGGGGGTCGGGCTGGACGAGGGCCGCAACACCATACGCATAGTGGGCAAGAGCGGCAAGACGGTGATTGAAGACTCGTGCACATGGACCGTGGAAAAGGCCATGTGACGGACCGCCGCCGGCCCGCCACAGCCCCCGGGCATAAGGCCCGGATGGCAATACGTGCCGTTCTGCAGTGCAGGACGGCACGTATTGCGATGTCAAACGGGCCGTTTTGCACTACAAAACGGCCCGTTTGGCAATCAACTGAAGGTCAGACGATTACATCATCCATTGCAACCTGGCATGAAACGGTCGCCCGCTTACCGCTCTGCAAAGGTGTTGAGCGAGTGCGGCGCCATGGCCATGTTAAGATATTTCTTGCCTATGCGCAGCGTCACGGTGCGCTCGCTGTCGGCAAAGTTGCCCGCCATGACGGCCAGCTTTCCCCCGGGCGTGCGAGCCACCAGCACCGGCTGGCCCTGCTTGCCGCCCGCAACGAAGCCCACTATGCGCGAGCCCTGCGGTATGAACCGCGTGTAATGGCTCACAGCGTAATACTCGGGCGTGAGCGTAAACGTGCGCTTCTTTGAGTCGACACGCACCAGGGCGTTCTGCTTCCAGCCCCATGTGCTCATGCCATTGTCGGCCAAGACAGCGTTCCAGAAGGTGTAGTCTTCGCAGCCGTTGCCCAAGTAATGGTTGATGCGCTCAAAGGTATGCTCGGCCGCCCGCCAGTCGAACGAACCCCAGCCACACTCGCTTTCGGTCTGCACAAAGCGCATGCCGGGATACTTCTTGCGCAGCCCGGGCAGCAGCTGGCCGCCCTCCCACTGCAGGCCCACGCCCCTGACGGCGGCGGCCATGGCCGTGTCGGAGAGCACCCGGTCTATTATGTTAAACCGGTTGGTGTTTATCGTTCCGAAGAAAACGTCGACCTCAGGGTGCTCACGCCTCATGGTCGGCACGAGATATTTCACGTTGAAGCGGATGATGCCCTCGGGAGTCCAAGCGCAGCCGGGGTATGGCGTATAGCTCCAGGCCTCGTTCTGAAACATCACCATGCCAATCTTTATGCCTTCGACGGCATATTCGCTGACGAAACGGCAGAAGTAGTCGGCATAGGCCTGAAGGTAGCGGGGGTCTTGAATCATGTAGTCGGTGTGCGAGAGCGGGTCGGGAAAGGTCTTGCCCGTGGGCGCCTTGTAGTCGTCGCGGTCGCCCGCCGCCCCGCCGTAGAGCAGATAGTCCTTGCGCGCATCCATAGTGTTGTACTTCCTGTCGCTGCGCACCGGGTAGTCGGCGTTAATCTTCATCCAGCTCGGCGGGCACCAGGGCGACGCCCAGAACGTCATTCCCGGCACATGCTTCTGCGCCGCCCGTATGAAGGGAATGATGGCCTGGCGGTCGCGGTCGATGCTGAAATACTTCAGTTCGAAGTCGCCCGCCACTTCGTCGCAGCTGTACCACGAGCGCGCATAGTCGTTGGCGTTCATCGGTATGCGGCCCATGGTGAACCGCAGGTCGCCGTCGGGGGCGAACATGCGGTGCAATAGATCCTCGCGGTCGGCCTCGGGCAGCATGCAGAGCGCGTCCCATGCCAGCTCGTTGAAGCAGTGGCCCCAGTGGTAAAAGGGCGTCCCGGCCTCGCTGCCGTCGACCACAAGCGCCGGCTCGGCCACGGCATTGCGCTCCAGCCTCACCTTGCTTTCCTTCCACTCGCGGCCCTCCGTGCTCGTCACGGCGGTGAACGTCTGCGCCGCGGCAGCCACGCCGAGCATCAGCGCAACGCCTGTCAACACATATTTCATCATAACATCAATGTTTGGTTCATGCCATTTCCACACCCCGTTGCAAGGCCGTCAGTCGCGCTTGAGCCTGGCCCTGACCACCTCGATGACCGCCGGCAGCACCGAGATGACTATTATCGCCAACAGCAGGAGCTTGAGGTTCTGCTGCACGAAAGGCAGGTCGCCGAAGAAATAGCCGGCAAAGCAGAACAGCCCCACCCACAGGGCGGCCCCCGTAAGGTTGTAGACCATGAAGTAGAAATAGTGCATCTTGCCCATGCCGGCCACGAAAGGGGCAAACGTGCGAACTATCGGCACGAAGCGGGCAAGTATGATTGTCTTGCCGCCATACTTGCGGAAGAAGGCGTGGGTCTTCTCAAGATAAGCCTGCTTGAATATCTTTGAGTTCGGATTGGCAAACAGTTTCTTACCAAAGAAGTGGCCTATCATGTAGTTGCACGAGTCGCCCAGCACCGCCGCCACGAAGACCACGAGCACGAGCCAGCCTATCTCGAGGGGCATGCCCGGCAGCGCCGTGATGGCCCCTGCCACGAAGAGCAGCGAGTCGCCGGGTAGGAAGGGTGTCACCACGAGCCCCGTCTCGCAGAAGATGATGACAAACAGTATGGCATACGTCCACTGGTGATAGTCTTGCACGAGCTGCACCATGTGCTGGTCGATGTGCAAGATAAAGTCAATAACAAGTTGAATGAACTCCATTTTCTTATCTATTACAGGAAAAAACAAACAATGTTTGGCAATGCCACGGCACTCGCCTGGCATTTCTAAGCGCCTGCAAAAATAGTGATTTCTGCCGAAGTTGGCTGTTAAATATTGTCGAAAATATTCCAACATTACTTAAAAGCGGCCCAGAAACCACGTTTTGCGCCCCAAGGCAGCCGCCTGATGCCACACCGGCAAGCGCTGCGGGGGCACTCAACGGCGTGGGCGCAGCCAAGCGCCACAGCCACAAGCGCCACAGGCCGGGGCGCAGTCAGCAGGGCCGCAAGGGCCATGACAAACCATGACAAAAGCCCCGGAAAAAAGGAGCGGGGGCGCCACAGGCTTGCCAAACGGCCCATACGGGGTGGCGAAACGGGCCATACGGGCCGGCCGAACGGGCCGTTTGGCAACCCCGTCCGGTCCTTGTTGCAACCCGCTGCAGGCCAGGCAGTTGGGCGGGAGCGCACGCATCATGGCAATATTTTACAAAAATGCCACACCGGCGGCTGCGCCCACACCGGCCGCCCTGTCGCCGGCAACAGTGCCTGCGGCCCCACATCCATGTTTTGCACGATAAGCTTTGCCATGCCGGCCCATTTTTGTAAATTTGCAGCCAGACAAGAAATCAGACACACACATGCCTGTAATAAACATTGATTCGCTGACGCATCCCGGGGTGGACGTGTTCAGCACGCTCACCGAGGCGCAGCTGCGCAACCGCAAGGACGAGGCCGCCGGAGTGTTCATTGCCGAGAGCCCAAAGGTGATACGCGTGGCCATCGGCGCCGGCTACGAGCCGCTGGCACTGCTGTGCGAGCGCAAGCACATCGGGGGCGACGCCAAAGACATCATCGCTGCGTGCCCCGGCATACCCGTATACACCGGCGACCGCGACCTGCTGGCGCGGCTGACGGGCTACGTGCTGACGCGGGGCGTGCTCTGCGCCATGCGCCGCCCGGCCATGAAAACCGTGGCCGAGGTGTGCCGCGGGGCACGGCGCGTGGTGGTAATCGACGGCGTTGTCGACACGACAAACATAGGGGCCATATTCCGCTCGGCCGCCGCCCTGGGCATAGACGCCGTGCTGCTGACGCGCAACTCGTGCGACCCGCTCAACCGCAGGGCCGTGCGCGTGTCGATGGGCAGCGTCTTCCTCGTGCCGTGGACGTGGCTCGACGGGCCCGCGGGCTCGCTGCGCGACCACGGTTTCCGCACCGTGGCCATGGCACTGACGCCCCACTCGGTGGCCATCGACGACCCGGCGCTCGCCAGTGAGCCGCGCCTGGCCATAGTGATGGGCACCGAGGGCGACGGACTGCCGCACGAGACGATTGCCGACGCCGACTATGTTGCCCGCATACCCATGGCCCACGGAGTGGACTCGCTCAACGTCGCGGCGGCCGCCGCCGTGGCTTTCTGGCAACTGAGGGCACGCTGACGCACACGGGCGGTGCAGGGCCTGCTGCGGCGGCGGGCCCGCAGAGACAAAGTGAAATGTATACATCAATGCGTAATCCGTATGCCATGGTTTTGCGCCACAAGCCGTAACTTTGCACCCGGCAGGCCGCATTGGCCCGCCAAAGGCCGCACGCGCCGACTGTATGCGCCGGGCGGCGGCATAAAACAGCAAAACGACGACAACATGACAAGTAGCATTATGAGACCTTACATCATCTGCCACATGATGGCATCAATAGACGGGCGCATCGACTGCTCTATGGTAGACAAGATCAGCGGCGACGAGTATTACACGGCATTGGGCGAGCTGGACTGCCCTTCGACGCTCGAAGGGAGGGTGACAATGGAGCACTACAGTGCACTGGAAGGGCATTACGCAGCAAAAGACCCGGCCCCGGTGGGCAGGCCTTCGTTCTACATGGCGCAACAGGCAGAGGGATATGCCATTGCCGCAGACACCATGGGGAGACTGCAGTGGCCGTCGAACGAGATAGACGGGGTGCCGCTGCTCTGCATCACGAGCGAACGGGCACCGCTTGAATACCTCAACATGCTGCGCAGCGAGGGCATATCCTACATAGCCGTGGGCAACCCGGCCATCGACCTGGCCGGGGCCATGAAGACGCTGCGCGGCGAGTTTGGCGTGGAAAGGCTGGCCCTGCTGGGCGGCGGAAACATCAACGGCGGGTTCCTCGCCGCCGGGCTTATCGACGAGGTAAGCCTCATGATTGGCCAGGGAATAGACGGAAGGAAGGGGCAGACGGCTGTGTTTGACGGCATTGCCGACGAGGGGTGGATGCCCGCCAAGATGGCGCTCGCCGACGTGAAGCGCCTCGATTGCGGCACAGTGTGGCTCAGATACAGGGCCGAACGCCCCTGACCGGCAACAGCGCCGAGACCGCCCTGACAGCGGCAACACGCACCGCCGGGGGTAAAAACTGGCCGCGCCGGGCTGCATTTGCCAAACTTTTTGCTTACCTTTGCCCCGCGGGTGGCAAGTGCCACACGGATAAACGAACGACAATCATGCTGAAACGCGACTATATACTGCGCCTCATACGCGAGTTCGCCGAGGCTCTCGAACTGGTGATGAAGAAGGACGTAAGCAAACAGAGAGACGAGATAAGGCTCATGTACGACCAATACGTGGGCCCTTACTCGCTCTACCATATATGCACGATGGACGAAGTGATGGACTCGTTCGAGCGGTTCCCTCCCGAGGAACGCGCCGAACGCATGGAGATGCTGGCCGAGCTGTATTACGCCGAAGCCGGTCTGATGGCCGGCATTGGCGGCGACGAGCTGCTGCAAAGGGCGTTTGCACTCTTCGACTTCATCGACCGGCACGACAAGACCTTCAGCATTGCCCGGCGAACAAAGATGGCCGACATACAGAAAAGGCTGGAACAGGCGGCCGCCGGGGCCGCCGACTGACAACGGCCGGGGCACCGCCGCAACGCAAAGCGCCACCCCCGCCCCGCCGTCCTGTGCCCAAACGCCGACGCTCAGCAGCACGGTCAGCGGGCCTCGAGGTAGCCGCCGTCGTGCCTCACGGCGTCTATAAGGGCGGCAAAGACCTCATTGCAGGCAAGCAAACCGGCGCAACCCACCATCACGAGGTGCTCGCGCGCACGGGTCATGGCCACGTTCAGCTTGCGGTCGATGGGCTTGCCGTCTTCGAAAAACACATTCGACGTAAGGAAATTGAGTTGATATCGCTTGCGCACAGTGAACCCGTAGACTATCACATCGCGCTGACTGCCCTGGTAACGCTCCACGGTATCGATGCCAATCTGATGCGCCTCGGACACCCCGGCGCGCACCAACGCATCGCGCACGGCGGCAATCTGGTTGCGGTAGGGCACGATGACGCCTACCGAAACAGCCGGGTCGAAGCCGTCGCCACAGGCCAAGCGCACCGCAGCCACCACCCGGGCGATGACCCGAGCCTCGGCCGTGTTTACCTTGTCGGAGCCATCCGAGGCGTCGGGATGCACCGAGACGAACGACACCCGGTGCCCCCCGACCAAGCGGCTTACCTCGTCGGCACAGCCCGCAGGGGGCGGCAGGGGGCGCTGCTGGTGCTCCAGCGGCACCTCGCAGAGCAGCCCCGAATAGAACGCCCGGCTCGGAAACGAGGCTATGTCGTGGTGCATCCGGCCCTGGCGCGTCAGCATGTAGACTACGGCGGGGTCGGAGCGGTGGGCCCGCAAGAGCCGCTCGAATAGCGAGTCGCGGCAGTCGGTGAGGCCGATGGCGCGCAACAGCGGGTCGGCCACGGCCGACTCGTCGGGCGTTTGCTGTACCACGGCCGGCAACTGCTTGTGGTCGCCGATGAGAACAAAGCGCCCTATCGACTCCACGCCGCCCGAAGTGGCCCCCAGGATGCCCACCACGTGGGGCTCGAGTATCTGTGACGCCTCGTCGATGATGGCCAGGCTGAAACGCTTAAGCTGCAGGAGCGCCGGGTTGGAGTTGACGGCCGACGTGGTGGCGCACACCACCCTGGCCGACGCTATGGCCTGGCGCACCTGGCCGACGCTTTTGCAGCAGGCCACCTTCTGGCTGAGAAGGTAAGGCCGGTAGGGCTCGGCGCAAGCCAAGGCCGAGCCCAGCCGCACGAAGTCGATGCCGCAACCGGACAGCTTTGAGCATATCTCGTCGACGGCACGGTTGGTGTATGCCATGACGAGCACGGCCGTTCCGGGGTGCAACAGTTCTTCGCTTAGGATGTTGAGCATGGCAAACGAGGTCTTGCCCGTGCCGGGCGGGCCTATCACAATGAAGAAGTCGAGGGCCTGCATGGCACGGAGCACAAGCCCGTTGAACGCCCCGTAATCGCCGGCAAGCGCCACCGAGCCATCCACGCGGGGCCGGCGCTGCGACAGCAACAGGTCGCGCCGCTGGGCCGGTGCCGACAGAAACGAGTGCATGGCACGGTAGAGCGACGAGAAAGACGACTCAAACAGGTCGTGCTCAACGGCCCAGGCATAGCCCGGCGGACGGCTGAACACGCGGCTGTCGGTCTGCGGATTGCGCAGGCTGAGCTCTATGCCGGCCGTGGATATGGCCACAACGGTGGCACGCATGACCACCGCCCGCCGCGCGTCGGGCTCACGGCCGCTCTGGTAAGAATACAATATGACTATGTCGCCCGGACGGAAATTGGCGCCCTCGGCATCGGTGTCGGCTGCAAAGCGCAGCCTTACGCGCCCTATGCCCGAGCCACCTTCTGCCTCGGGCACAAGGCTGTCGATTGACAGCCGGTAGAATATGTTGCCGGCCTGCAGCTTCTCTTCGAGCGTGTCGTGCCACTTGGCGGCGAAGCCCGAGTTCTCTTTCGTCTTGTTGCCAATCTTCGACAGCAGGTGCTCGCGCTCCAAAAACGTCATCAACCTGAAGTAATATGCACGCTCAAGCGGCGTGGCCCGGCGCACGGGCAGCAGCAGGCGCTCTATCTGCGGGCGCGTGAACTGCTCCCAAAGCCGGCCCGACTGGCCGCCGACATTGAAATTGTCGGGGGTGAGCCTGCCCAGCACGCTGATGCCTCCGCGCGCATACCACAGCTCACACCACACAACCTGGTTGCGCAGCATGAGCGCCCGGCACAGCAACTCGGGCGCGGGGCCTACCTTGAGCAGGCTGTTGCGGTAATGGGAATAAAGCAGGAAGGCGCGTATGTCGGCATTGGGGCGCCCGTGGCCATAGCGCAACAGGGCCATGTAGAGCAGCAACTGCACGTAGTGGCGCTCCTGGTGGCGGGGCGTGTCGGGGTCGGGCCCCGGCGGGAACGCCCCCTTGCCCGACTTCTGCTCGATGAGTATGCAACGCCCCGGGCGCGCCCCGTCCATCTGCAGGAAGTCCATGCGGCCCTGAAGGCCCAGCGTCTCGCAGAAGAACGACGGTTCGAGCATGGCCTCGGCCGGGCAATAGTCGCTCACCTCGGCTGGCAGCACACTGCCCACGGCGCGGCGTATGTTGCCGAGCTGCGAGCGGGCTTCGCTGTGGAAACCGCCGTCGATGCCGTCGCAAGCCGCCAGGGCCAGGGCGTTGTTGCGGAAAAAGCGGGCTGCGCTGTCGGCGTAAGTGCAGTCGAGCCCGTGCACGGCCTCGTCGAGAAGCTGGCCGGCAAAGTTACCAAGCAGTATGTTCGACGACAGCGGCGAAGGCTTTATCTTGTTTATGAGATAAGTGTATGGTGTTGCGCCATAGCTCTCGAAACAGGCCGCAACGGCAGAGATGTCTACCAGGTAGTCGGGTTCGAAGACAACAAGCTCGGGCACAACAAGCCCCCCAACCTCACGAGGGCGCACGAGGTTGAGCTGGCTTCCGGGCGAGATCAGGCCGCAGAGAGGGGCCCACGGGCCCGAACAGTCGACGCGCAGGCTGCCACCGTGCTCGCCGGTGGCAGTGACCACAGTGCCCTCGCAGCCTTCGGCCACCACGCGGACGCATTCGCCCAACACCTCGCCCCCGTCGGCGCTGAGGTCGCTCGCCGGAAGCATGGCGGCAAGCCCGGGCGGAATGGCAGCCCCGCCATACACACGGGCGATGAACAGGCACACATGCTTCATGTCGTAGGGGAACAGTCGCGGCAGGCTGCCACCATCCTGCTCTTGAAGATGGCGCAGGCGTATGCGGGTGGCATTGATGCGGTATGCCAGCGGAGGCTCGACGCCGCACTCCTTGACAAGGTAGTCTACCTTGGCGAACATGCCTGCAAACGCTATCGTGCTGTGCATCAGACGCTGGTCGACGGCACGGCGGAAGACAGCGGCGAGCGTGGCATACGCCCCCATGACATCGGCCCCGGCCCTCTGCGCTGCGGCCAGCAACTCGCCATAGAAGTCGGATGGCGCGTCTTCAATGTATATCCCCATATATCAAAAATCCATATAAAACAACCAATGACACCACGGCCCAAGAGCCACAATCCGGGCGACGGCCGAGCGCCGCGGGCATGCCCCACGGGCGCAATGGCGGCCGGGCAGCCAACCCACTGGCACACAGCCACTTGCAGAAGTGGGCCGAAACGCCGTGCAAAACGGCCCGTATGGCACTGCCAAACGGCCCACATGAGGCTGCAAAACGGCCCATACGGCCATGCCGAACGACCCGGGCCACATGGCGGCATGCCAACTGCAAAGGTACAAAAAAAGCCTGCCCCATGAAAGGACAGGCCCAAACAATTATCAAAAAACAATTACAAAGTGCGTCAAATCTTCGAAATGATGCCCAACTTGGTGCCTTCGATAAAAGAGGTAATCATGCGGATGGACTCGCCATCGGGCACCTGCTCCTTTATCTGCAATACGGCATCAAACACAGACGTCTGCCCGTGGAACACAAGTCGATAGGCATTTGCAACGTGCTTTTGTGTCTTTGCGTCTAACCCATACTTGCTCATCATGACCGAATTGATGCCGCAATACTTGATTGGCGAGTTTCCGGCAATGATGAACGGAGGTATGTCTTTCGAGAATGTACAGCCAGAACGAACCATCGAGCACGCCCCCACACGGGTGCGGGCATTGGCAATCACGCTGGTCGAGAAGATGACAGCATCGCCTATCTCGCAGTCGCCGGCAATCTTGGTGCCATAGCCGAACACACACCTGTGGCCCACCTTGGTGTCGTGAGAGATGTGTGCGCCCTCCATGAAGAAGTTGGCATTGCCTATGACCGTCTTCCCGTCGGAGTGCGTTGCCCGGTTGATGACGACGTTCTCGCGGAATACATTGCGGTCGCCGATGACGAGTTCAGACTTCTCCCCGGTGAAGTCGAAGTCCTGGGGCAGTGCCCCAAGCACTGCTCCCTGGAATACCGTGTTGTTCTTTCCCATGTGTGTGCCGTTCAGAATGCTCACAAACGGGTAGATGGTGCAACCGTCGCCAATCTCGACATCGCCCTCAATATATGCGAAAGGATATATCTTGCAGTTGTTCCCGATTTTCGCCCTCGGGTCAATCTCTGCTTTTGGACTTATTTCACTTGCCATAATAGTTAGCTTTAATGGTTTATCAATTGGTGCCTCCGCCCAAAGCCTGGTAGAGGTTTACCACAGCCTGCATCTTATAGAAGTCGTCGGCCACCTTCGTAAGCTCAGCGTTGAGCAGGTTGGTCTCGGCCGTTATCACCTCAAGGTAGTTGGAGCTGCGGTCGTGGTAGAGCATCTTGGTGTCCTCGACAGCCCTGCGCAAGGCAGCCACCTGCTTCTGCTCGAGGCGGCTGCGCTCGTCGCTCGTGTTGTAGAGCACGAGGGCGTTGCTCACCTCGTTGCCTGCCTGGAGCACCGCATTCTGCCAAGTGTTGTAGGCCTGCTCCTGCTCTGCCTTGGCCACCTTGAGCCCGGCGATGAGCTGTCCGTTCATGAAGAGCGGCTGTACGAGGCTTCCCACTGCAGAGAGCAGCCACTTGCCGGGGTTGACGATGCCTGCCCCCGAACTGTTGGTAAACGCCCCCGAACCACTGATGGTTATGCTGGGATAGAAGCGCGAGCGTGCGGTCTGCACGTTGTAGAAGCACTGCGCGAGCGACATCTCGGCATAGTGCACGTCGGGACGGTTGTTGAGCATCTGCAGGGGGATGCCGGTGCTGAATTTGCTGGGCAGGTTCTGGTCTTCGAGCCTGCCGCGCTTTATGGCCTGGGCCGACTGGCCGAGCATGAGCGAGAGCGAGTTCTCGGTCTCGCGTATCTGCCTCTTCAGGTCGGCAGCCTGGGCAAGCACCGAGTAGTAATTGGCCTCGGCGCTGCTGACGCTTGTCGAGTTGTAGCCTGCGCTCAGCTCCTTGAGCCCCTTCATCATGTCCCATGTCTCCTTGGTGACGCCCGACATCTCGTTCACTATCTCCAGTTGGCGGTCGAGCATCAGCAGAGTGTAGTACATGTTGGCTATGTTGGCAATGACCTGGGTCTTTACCACAAGCTGGTAATCCTTGGTGGCAAGCAGGGCCGTCTGGGCACTGTGCTTCTGCGAGAGCAGGTTGCCGAACAGGTCAAGGCTCCAGCTCGCCTGCACAGGAAGCGAGTAAGTCTTGGTCGTCTTGCTGCCGTCCCACGACGAGAGCGTGCCTTGCGGCGAGAAGGTGAACGACGGCACAAAGGCCAGCTTGGCGGCCGTGAGCTGTGCCTCGACCATCTTCACGTTGAGAGCAGCGTTGAGCAAGTCGACGTTGTTCTCCAGACCCTGCTCTATCAGCGCCTGCAACTGCGGGTCGGTGAACACCTCGCGCCAAGGCAGGTTGCCGAAATTGGCGGTGTCGCGCACAGCCAGCGTGTCGCTTACCGACGCCGTGTCACGCACAAGGCCAGTGGTGTTGACGTCGGGGCGCTCGTATTTGTTGTAGAGTCCGCAGCTGCTCAAGAGCAGCGTTGCGGACATTATCGTTAATAGCTTCTTCATGTTCAATTATTCATCTTTTTTGTAATCATCGGGGCGATGGGCATACTGGGCAAGCTCGGTGCTCACTTCCTCGTTCTCCTCGTCATCAAACTTCAGCGGCGTCAGCTTCTCCTGCAGCGACTGGAATATCATGAACAGGGCGGGAACGACGAACAACTGGCACAACGTGCCTATGAGCATGCCGCCCACGGCTGCCGCTCCAAGCGTCTGGTTACCGTTCTTTCCCACGCCACTTGCAAACATCATAGGCAACAGACCGACAATCATGGCCAGCGAGGTCATCAGAATCGGGCGCAGACGGGCACCGGCTCCGAGGATGGCCGACCAGCGGATGGCCATTCCGGTGTGGCGGCGCTCAAGGGCGAACTGCACGATAAGGATGGCGTTCTTGGCAAGAAGTCCGATGAGCATGATAAGAGATATCTGCATGTAGATGTCGTTCTGGTGGCCGAAGAGCTGAGTGAAGAGGAACGCTCCGGCAAGTCCGAACGGCACGGAGAGCAGCACTGACAAGGGCAAGATGTAGCTCTCGTACTGTGCGGAGAGTATCAGGTAGACGAACACGAAGCACAATATGAAGATAAGACCTGTCGAACTGCTTGAGTTGGCCTCGGTTCGCGTAAGTCCGGTAAACTCGTATCCGTAGCCCGCGGGCAGCGTGTTGCTGGCCACTTCCTCAACGGCCTTGATGGCTTCACCCGAAGAATAGCCGTCGGCAACGGTGGCTGTGACGCTGATGCTCGTATACATGTTGTAACGGTTGATGTTCGACGGACCGTAGACGCGGTTCATGGTGCAGAACTCATTCACAGGTGCCATGCCGTTGGTTGTGCGGACATAGATGTTGTTCAGGTCCTCGGGACGCTGCCTACTCTCCGGCGTGCCCTGTATCATCACACGGTATAGCTTGCCGTATGCATTGAAGTTCGAGGCGTAAAGGCCACCGTAGTAACCCTGCAACGTCGTCAGCACGGTTGAGGGAGATATCCCTGCCTGCTTACACTTGGCCACATCGACGTCAATCATGTACTGCGGGTAGCTTGAGTTGTACGATGTCATGGCCATCTGAATCTCGGGGCGCTTGTTAAGCTCGCCCAGATACTGCTGCACAATGCCGAAGAACTTGTTGACATCGCCACCCGTACGGTCGAGCATGACAACCGAAACACCGTTGTTTGCCGAGAATCCAGGAATCATAGGAGGTGCAAACGCAAGTATCTGCGCGTCCTTTATAGATGCCGTCTGGGCGTAGATCATGCCAAGCACAGCCTGTGCGCTCTGTGCATCGTTACGCTCGTCGAACGACTTGAGCTTTATGATGAACGTGGCCTGGTCGGAACCTGAGCCCGAGATAAAGTTGTAACCTTGTATCTGCTGGCGGCTCTGCACGGCGGGATTTGAGGCGAGCATGGCATCAACCTGGTCGATAACCTGCTGCGTGCGGTGCACGCTGGTTCCCGGGGGCATGGTGATTGTACAGAACACAACGCCCGTATCTTCATCTGGCACGAGGCCCGAGCGGGTGGTGCTCATGGTCACCACGAGGGCGGCGATGCCCAGAACCACGCACACGGCGGTAAGTATGGGCTTGCGCACGAAACGCTCCACACCCGTCTTATACTTGCCGAGCACCTTGTCGTAGGCTGTATTGAAAGCCACGTGGAAACGGTCCACCGGACTGAGCTTGCGCTCGGTGCCATCCTCATTCTTCGGTTTCATGAACACGGCGCAGAGGGCCGGCGACAGCGTAAGGGCGTTGAGGGCCGATATGAATATTGATATGGCCATCGTTATACCGAACTCTCGGTAGAAAGTACCGGAGACTCCGCCCATGAACGACACCGGGATGAACACCGAAGCCATTACGAGCGTGATGGAGATGATGGCTCCCGAGATTTCGTTCATGGCGTCGATACTGGCCGTGAGAGCGCTCTTGTAGCCAAGGTCGAGCTTTGCATGCACAGCCTCGACGACCACGATGGCGTCATCGACCACAATGGCGATGGCCAGAAGCAAGGCCGAGAGCGTGAGCAGGTTGACCGAGAAGCCGAACAGGTTGAGAAAGAGGAACGTACCGATGAGCGACACCGGGACGGCGATAAGCGGGATGAGCGTTGACCGGAAGTCCTGCAAGAACAGGTAAACCACGAGGAACACCAGCACGAGGGTGAACACAAGGGTGAACACAACCTCATGTATTGAAGCGTAGAGGAAGTCGGTCACGTCGTAGTTGACGTCATACGTCAAGCCCGGGGGGAAGCTCTTGGCCTGCTCTTCGAGCTCGGCCTTCACTGCGGTGGCTATTTCGTTGGCGTTGGAGCCGGCAATCTGCTGCACCATACCCATGACCGAAGGCATGTTGTTGTTACGCATCGACACGGTATAGCTCAGTCCTCCGAGCTCAACATCGGCCACATCCTTCAGCTTGAGGGTCTGTCCGGTGAGGTCGCTCGTAAGGATTATGTTCTTGAACTCCTCGGCAGTCTTGAGTCGTCCGGTGTATCTCATGACATACTCGAACGCCATCTTGCTCTCCTGACCGAACGAACCGGGCGCAGCCTCGATGTTTTGCTCGGACAGCGCGGTTGAGATGTCGCTCGGCATGAGCCCGTATTGCTTCATCTTGTCGGGCTTGAGCCAGATTCGCATCGAGTAAGTCTTCATACCGGGGCTCATCACATCGCCCACGCCGGCAATACGCTTGAGGGCCGGAACGACGTTGATTTCGTTGTAGTTTGTGATGAACTGGTCATCGTAGCGCCCGTCGGGCGACACGAGGGCATACATTATTACCTGCGACGACTGGCGCTTGTTTACCGTAACACCTACGCGGGTTACCTCGGCCGGCAGCTGCGACTGGGCCTGGGATATACGGTTCTGCACGTTGACGGCGCACATGTCGGCGTTCACTCCCTGCCGGAAGTAGATCGTTATGCTTGCCGATCCGTCGTTGGATGCGGTAGATTCCATGTAGTCCATGTTCTCTACACCGTTGATGCTTTCCTCCAACGGCGCGAGCACGGAGTTCTTTACGGTTTCGGCATCGGCACCGGTGTACGTGGTACGCACCGAGACGGTAGGCGGAGCCACGTCAGGATACTGCTCGATAGGCAAGGTGAGCAGTCCGATGAGACCCAGTATGACGATGAGGATAGATATCACCGTCGAAAGCACCGGGCGCTTTATAAAGTTTGTAAATGTCATATTACCTTTGTTTGTTTAACGCATCAATAGATTGACCGTTGCGGTCTGGTTATTTCTGCATGGCTCCCATGCCTTCTGCCTGCTTTATCCTCTTGGCGTACTCCTCGGGAGTTATCGGTGTAATCTGTGCCCCGTCGGTGAGCTTGGTCACTCCGTTGGTCACATACTTCTCGCCGGCCTTTATGCCGCCGGTTACGATATAGTTGTTTCCGTCGTTCTGTGGCTCGACGGTAATCTCGGTGTATTTCACCTTGTTGTCATTGCCAACGACATAGATGAATATCTTGTTCTGCAGCTCTACAGTGCAGCTCTTCGGTATAACCACAGCCGAATTGTTGGTGTGCTTCACCACCACCGAGCCCGACCCGCCGCTTTTCAGCAGGTGCTCCGGGTTGGGGAACTGCGCGATAACCTGCACGCTGCCGGTGGTCTGGTCGATGACGCCGCTCACCTTGGCCACCTTTCCCTCGTGCTGGTAGGTTGTCCCGTCGGCCAGCTGCAGGTAAACGGGCGGGTATTTGCTTATGGCGTCGGCCATTCCGCCGGCAGTCTTCGAGAGCTCGAGCATCTCTTTCTCGTTCATAGAGAAGTAAACCTCCATCGTGCTGATGTTAGACACAGTGGTGAGAGGCTGCGTGCTGGAACTGCTCACGAGCGCCCCGACCTTGTAGGGCAGCGTTCCGATGACACCGTTCGACGGGCTCTTGACGTAGCAGAAGCTCAGGTTCTCCTTTGCCGACACGAGCGCGGCCTTTGCCTGCGACAGTTGTGCCTCGGCGCTCTCGTAAGAGTTCTGTGCCGACTGCATCTCGTAGGCACCTATAACCTTGTTGGCAAACAGCTTCTTGCTGTTCTCGTATGTCAGCTTGGCGGTGTTAAGCTGTGCCGAAGCCGTGTTCACGGAGGCCTGGGCCTGGCGCACGGCCGCCTCGTAAGTCACGTTGTCGATGACGAAAAGCAACTCGCCGGCCTTGACGGTCTGGCCTTCCTTAACACAGATTTTAGTAATGAACCCCGACACTTTCGGCCGGATTTCCACATCCTGTATACCCCTTATCACGGCAGGATAGGTTGATTGCAGCGTTGCGCTCTGCGGACTTACCGTCTGCACCGGGTAGCTATTGTCGCCCGTCATGGCGCCTTTGTTTCCACAAGAGACGAGAAGTGCAGCTGTTGCCGCAATCAACAACATTTTGTTCTTTTTCATAACCTATTATTATATATATAAATTTTTATGCTAAATACAACCTCCGCAGAAAACTTTCTGCCCACGGTTAGGTTTTCAGAGTGCAAAGATACACAGAATATTCTAACTGAAAGAATATGCTGCCGCACATTTAACTATCTTTATATGCGGCATGGCAAATATACAAAAAAGTAAGAATTGTGTGCGTTAATTTTTACAAACCAATCCTATTTCTTTAGCTTTTTCAAGCAGCAACGCCATCAGCGGCTCTCGCTCGTTGGGCACTTTGTTATCGAGCACAGCGTCTTTGAGCGCCTGCTTGAGCTGCCCCACCTCGCGGCATGGCGGCAGTGCGAACATCTGCATTATCTCATTGCCGTCGATGCAGGGCTGCAACAGTCGCTTGTAGTCTTTCTCCTTAAGGTCGGCCAACTTCTCGCGCACCATGCGGAAGTTCTCGAGGAACATTCGCTTTCTCACCTCGTTCTTGCTCGTTATGTCGGCTTCGCACAGCGTCATGAGGTCATCGATGTCGTCGCCGGCGTCGTTCATGAGCCTCCTCACGGCACTGTCGGTCACCTCTTCGTCGGCAATCACAATGGGCCTCATGTGCAGGTCGACCAGCTTCTGCACATACTTCATCTTGGCGTCGAGCGGCAGCGCCAGCCTGCGGAATATCTGCGGCACCATCTTGGCGCCCACGTAGTTGTGGTTGTGGAACGTCCATCCCTGCGCCGGTTCCCAGCGCTTGCACCTCGTCTTGCCTATGTCGTGCATCAGGGCTGCCCACCGCAGCCACAGCCCCCCGCCCCTGCGGCACACGTTGTCTACCACCTCGAGCGTGTGGTAGAAATTGTTCTTGTGGGCCTTGTCGCCCCTTCGCTCCACTATGTCGAGCGCTGCCAGCTCGGGCAATATGAGCTGCAGCAGGCCCGAGCGGTGCAGGTCGACAAAGCCCCGGCTCGGCGTGGCCGTCATCATTATCTTGTTTAGCTCGTCCTTGATGCGCTCGCCACTCACAATCCTTATCCGCTCGGCATTGCGGCTGAGCGCCTCAAACGTCTCGTCCTCAATCATGAAGTTGAGCTGCGCGGCAAACCTCACGCACCGCATCATGCGCAGCGGGTCGTCGGAAAAGGTCACGTCGGGGTCGAGCGGCGTGCGTATGATGCCGTCTTCAAGGTCTTCTATGCCGTAGAAAGGGTCGACGAGCTCGCCGTAGCGCTCGGCATTGAGGCACACGGCCATGGCGTTGATGGTGAAGTCGCGCCTGTTCTGGTCGTCTTCGAGCGTGCCGTCTTCCACCACGGGCTTGCGCGAGTCGTGGCTGTAGCTCTCTTTCCTCGCCCCGACAAACTCCACCTCCAGGCCCTTCCACTTCACTTGCGCCGTCCCGAAATTGCGGAATACGGACAGGTGGGCCTTGCGCCCCAGTTGCTGCTTGAGCTCGGAGGCAAGGCTGATGCCGCTGCCCACCACTACTATGTCGATGTCATTAGAAGGGCGTTCGAGGAAAAGGTCGCGCACGTAGCCGCCCACTACGTAGCACTCAAGGCCGAGCTTGTCGGCTGCAGCTGATATGGTATGGAATATGTCGCTGTCGAGCGCCTGCGCCAGTTCTGCGTCTGTAAGTATCTTCATTGATGCCACTGCTGTGTTAAATAAGCGAAACTGCCGGTAAAACGAACGGCAAGACCAATCTTCAATCGGTCGTGAACACTTTGTTAAGGCTGCAAAGTTAATGCAAAAAATTCACATTCCGCCTCTTGCGATGCGGTTTTTTACCATCGGCGGCGCCCGCGCCCCTCTGCGCGCGGGGCAGCAGCAAACGCGGCAACGGCATCTGCCGGCGGCCCGCCGGTGCAGAAATTTAATTACAACCATGCCTCCGAGAACAGCATGCGCGGCACCACGGCGGCAGCGGCCCGCAAATGAGCCATTCTCGGCGGAGATACGCAAAGCGCTGGGGCACACGGCATTAGGTCGCCACAGGCATGAAATCGCTATCCCATACGCGCCACGGTGCCGCCGCCGGAGGCCCCAAAAGGGCAGAAAAGCCATGTTTCTGCGCCACAGCCGGGCCGCTACGGCTATGCAAAACGGGCCTAACGGCAATGCAAAACGGCTCGTTCGGCCCCACGAAAAGGCCCTCGCGGCGGGGCGGCAGCGACCCGACGGGCAACCGGCCGGGCCCGAAAGCCCTCGGCAAACGCCAAAGGCAAGGATGAGACGGGGGCAAAAATGATGAAACAGATTTACACTTTGCCATCTCAGGCTGCCCCCGGCGGGCACCATTGCCTACGGCCAAGGCCCGGCAACCGCTTCACCGCCTCTGCGCCCTACGGGCTGCCCCGCCACGCCCCTACGGCCCCGGCAGCGGCCCGGCAAGCGGGCATTGCATGTTAACAATACCTAATAATGAGGGCCACAGTCGCTGTTTCACGCCGATAAGATGTATTTTTGCAAAAAACAAACAGCCGGCACGGCCGCGCCACACGGCCAGCCGCGCCACACAAAACACGAACAGCATGACCAAGAAACACATAACGGCGGCGCTGATAGCCGTGGCGGCACTGGCAGCCTGCGGCGACAACGGCGCACGCTCAGAGGCCGACCGACTGCTGGAACGGGCCAACACAGAGTTTGAGAGCAAGCAATACGACAAGGCGCTGCGCACAATCGACTCGCTGCGCCGCGTTTACCCAAACGCCATCGAGACGCGCAAAGAGGCGCTGAAGCTATACCAGGACATATCGCTCAAGCAGGCACAAGACGACCTAGCGCTGACCGACAGCGCGCTGCAGGCCGTGAAAGCCGCCTACAGGCAGCTGAAAGACTCGGTGGAAAAGAAGCGAGCCAACCTCACGGCCACCGAAGACGAGCTGAGCACGCTCAACCTCACTAAGGTCAAGATGGACTCGCTGCAGGTGCGCTTCGACGTCCAGTGCGCCAAGATAAAATACATACACAAGAAACAGAGGGAGGAGTGATGCGCCCGGCACGGGCCGCGCAAAGGCCGCGTGCCATGGCCGGCCCATGCCGCATGCAGAGCCGAGGCAGCCCGGCAGCCCGCCCCCGGCCCGTTGCCAACCTGCCGCAGGGCCTTGTTGAGCGCGCCGCCGGCCCGCCACCACAACGGCCCGGGCTGCCGCCAACGGCTTTTTAGGCAAACGTTTGGTGTTCTCAATATAAATTCTTAATTTTGCACCGCACTTTGTTTATATCGAGAATGGCAAAACAAATAGAAGCATCCACAGACCAAGAGTTCGAGCAAGTGATGGCCGAATGCCGCTCGCTGTTTGCGAAAAAGCTCGCAGACTACGGCGCGTCGTGGCGTTTGCTGCGCCCGGCATCGCTCACCGACCAGTTGCTCATAAAGGCCAAGCGCATCAGAAGCCTCGAGATCAAGGGGCAGTCGCTGGTGGGCGAAGGCATCAGGCCCGAGTTCATAGCACTCATCAACTATGGCATAGTGGGGCTGATACAGCTTGACCGCGGCTTCGCCGACTACGTAGACATCAGCGCCGACGATGCCCTCAAGCTATACGACAGCCACGCCGCCGAGGCCCTGGCGCTCATGCAGCGCAAAAACCACGACTACGACGAGGCATGGCGGCTGATGCGCGTGAGCAGCTACACAGACTTCATACTCACCAAGATAGAGCGGGTGAAGGAGATAGAAGACAACCGCGGATGCACCATAGTGAGCGAAGGGATAGCGTCTAACTACATGGACATCATCAACTACGCCGTGTTCGGGGCCATCAAGCTCGCGCAGTGATACACCCACACAAGCACAACAGATGAAAGCCGGAGCAAGAATAGCCATAACCAATGCCTGCCGCCTGCTGACAGCGGCCACGTTCGTGTTGTCGGGGTTTGTCAAGGCTGTCGACCCGTTGGGCACGCAGTACAAGATAAACGACTACCTCGAGGCATGGCACCTGGCCCAATACGTGCCCGACATCCTCACGCTTGCCGCATCGGTGGCAATGTCGGCAGTGGAGTTCGGCATAGGCATCTGCCTGCTATTCGCCATCCACCGACGCGCCACGTCGCGCCTGCTGCTGCTCATCATGGCCGTGTTCACACCGCTGACGCTGTGGCTTGCCATTGCCGACCCCATCAGCGACTGCGGTTGCTTCGGCGACGCCATCAAGCTGTCCAACTGGGAAACGTTCTGGAAAAACGTCGTCTTGCTGGCCTTCGCCGTAGTGCTCGCACGCCGGCCGGCCGACATGATAAGGTTCATCAGCCGCACCAACCAGTGGATAGTGCTCAACTACTCGGCACTGTTCATACTCGCCGTGTCGGGCTACAGCCTGTATTACCTGCCGCAGTTCGACTTCCGCCCCTACCATGTGGGCGCCGACATACGCAAGGGCATGGAGATTCCGCCCGGGGCGCCCCAGCCTCAGTTCGAAACAACGTTCATATTAGAGAAAGACGGGCAGCGCAAGGAATTCACGCTCGACAACTATCCCGACTCCACATGGACTTTCATTGACAGCAAGACAGTGCAGACGGCCGAAGGCTACGTGCCGCCCATACACGACTTCTCAATCACACGGCGCGACAACGGCGAAGACATCACAGAGCAGGTGCTGGCCGACAGCAGCTACACCATGCTCCTTGTGGCCCCCTACCTTGAGCTGGCCGACGACAGCCACCTCGACCTCATAAACCAAATATACGAATACGCCACCGACAACGGCTACCCGTTCTACTGCCTCACGGCAAGCACCGACCGGGCCATAGAGCGGTGGCGCGACATGACGGGGGCCGAATACCCGTTCTGTTCGACCGATGCGACGACCCTGCAGACCGTAATACGGAGCAACCCCGGGCTCGTTCTCATCAAGTCAGGACGTGTGATACGGAAATGGAGCCACAACCGTCTGCCCGACGAATACCAGCTCACCGACAGGCTTGAACGCATCGAACTGGGGCGGCAACCCGACGACACCACAGCCAGCCGCGTGCTGTCCATCGTCACATGGTTTGTGCTGCCGCTGCTTCTTCTAACGCTGGCCGACAGGCTTTGGGCGTGGTCTAAGTTCGTAAGGAACAAAGAAAGACAAACCAAGATATACAAACTTTTAAAACGAAAGAAAATGAGAAAGAAAATTGTAGCAGGCAACTGGAAGATGAACATGAACCTGCAGGATGGTATAGCTCTGGCAAAAGAGCTTAACGAAACACTCACGGCAGAGAAGCCCAACTGCGGCGTCATCATCTGCACACCGTTCATCCACCTTGCAAGCATTGCACAGCTGCTCGACCAAGACGTAATCGGCCTGGGCGCCGAAAACTGCGCCGACAAGGAGAAAGGCGCCTACACGGGCGAAGTTTCGGCCGAGATGGTGAAGAGCACCGGCGCACAATACGTTATCCTGGGCCACTCTGAGCGCCGCGGCTACTACGGCGAGACCCCCGAGATACTCAAAGAGAAAGTGCTGCTGGCACTGAAGAACGGCCTGAAGGTAATCTTCTGCATAGGCGAGAGCCTCGAGGAGCGCGAGGCCAACAAGCAGAACGAGGTAGTGAAGGCCGAGCTTGAGGGAAGCGTGTTCAACCTCAGCGCAGAGGAGTTCAAGAACATCATCATTGCCTACGAGCCCATCTGGGCCATCGGTACGGGCAAGACCGCCACTGCCGAGCAGGCCGAAGAGATTCACGCCTACATCCGCAGCGTGGTGGCCGAGCACTACGGCGAGGCCGTGGCCGACGACACCACCATCCTCTACGGCGGCAGCTGCAAGGCCAGCAACGCCCCCGAGCTGTTTGCAAAGCCCGACATCGACGGCGGGCTCATAGGCGGCGCATCGCTCAAGGCAGCCGACTTCAAGGGCATCATCGACGCCTGGAAGAAATAACATCCCACCCACAAGCCTGCCGGAGGCCCGGGGCAGCATGCGCGCATGGCGCAGCCCGGGGCCCCGGCGGCGCTTTCAACACCAACAGACACAACCCCACAACAACCAGAAATGAAGCAATTCGTCGCACTAATCCTCATCATAGCCTGCCAAGCAGCAACGGCCGGGGCGCAGACGTTCACCGAACGCCTGCAAAAGAAAGTGAAGAATCAAGGCACAGTGACCGTCAACCAGAGCGCGGCCATCGACGAATTGGTCAACGGCACCGTACGCATCACGCCGCAACCGACCGGAGCCCCGACAACGGGCAAGGCCCAGGCCGGCAGCCAGCAACAGCCGCCCGCCGCCAAGCCACAGCCGGCACAGAAGCCGGCAGCCGAGGCAGCAAAGCGCGAGACGCACAGGGCCGCCGAAGCCGACGCGGCCGAAAGCGGCGCCGACACGCCCGTGATAGACACGAGCAAGAAGGTGATGCGCGGAGCATACAAGGTGAACGGCTACAGGGTGCAGGCATTCGCGGGGGGCAACACCCGTCGCGACAGGCAGCAGGCCGAGCGCATCGGCAACGAGATAAAGACGCTCTTCCCGATGCAGCCCGTATATGTTCACTTCTATTCACCGCGGTGGATATGCCGCGTGGGCAACTTCCGCACATACGAAGAGGCCCACCAGATGCTTACCGAGCTGCGCAAGCTCGGCTACAAGCAAGCTCTGATAGTAAAAGGAAAAATCACAGTTCAATACTAAATACAATGGATATTGAGACAGAATACCGTGACGGCATCGACGAACTGGCGTCACACTACAAGAGTGTACTCAGCCTGCTGGGCGAAGACCCCACCCGCGAGGGCCTGCTGAAGACGCCCATGAGGGTGGCCAAGGCCATGCAGGTGCTCACCCGCGGCTACACCATGGATGCGCACAAGGTGCTCACCGACGCACTCTTCAAGGAAGACTACAGCCAGATGGTCATCGTCAAGGACATCGACTTCTTCTCGCTTTGCGAGCACCACATGCTCCCCTTCTTCGGCAAAGCCCACGTGGCCTACATCCCCAACGGCTACATCACGGGGCTGAGCAAGATTGCCCGCGTGGTCGACATATACTCCCGCCGGCTGCAGGTGCAGGAGCGCATGACGCTGCAGATAAAAGAGTGCATCGAGCAGACGCTCCACCCGCTGGGCGTGATGGTCGTGGTCGAGGCGCGACACCTGTGCATGCAGATGCGCGGGGTGGAGACACAAAACGCCATAACCACCACCAGCGACTTCTCGGGGGCATTCAACCAGGCCAAGACGCGGCAGGAATTCATGAACCTGATACACAACAAGTAAGGCCCACAGGGGCCGACATACCCATACACCGAAGCCGCTGGCCGGGGTCCACGGCTTCGACCGGCAAACAAAGCAAAGCCCTCCGAGGCTGCAGCGACACCATGTCGCCGCCGCCTCGGAGGGCTTTTTTCGTGCCGCCACTGCCGCCGCCGCAAATGGCTGAGGGCCAGCACGATGGCAATACGGGCCGTTTGGCAACGCAATATGGCCCGTTCCAGGATGCCAAACGGGCCGTTTGGCGACCTGGAACGGCCGCTACCGGCGGGCGGCGAAGAATTCCTTCATCAGCCGGGCACACTCATCGGCGAGCACACCACCCGTCACCGAGCACTTGGGATGCAGCGCACGGGGAGCCAGCAGCGTGTAGCCGCGCTTCTCGTCGGGCGCGCCATAGACCACGCGCGACACCTGGGCCCACCCTATCGCGCCCGCGCACATGGCGCAAGGCTCCACGGTTACATAGAGCGTACAGTCAGTAAGATACTTCCCACCGAGCGTGTTGGCTGCCGCGGTGATGGCCTGCATCTCGGCGTGGGCGGTGACATCGCACAGCGTCTCGGTCAGGTTGTGGGCCCGCGAGACTATCCGCCCGCGGCAAACCACCACCGCCCCGACCGGTATCTCGCCCGCCTCCATGGCCAGCCCCGCCTCGGCCAGCGCACGGCGCATATACTGCTCGTCGGCCTTAATCTGTTCTTCTTCAGTCATAATTGTTCGGTTTGATACGGCAAAATTAATGATTTTCCTTTGAAATCTGCCCGAAAAATGCTATTTTTGCAAGTGTTATTACTCATCCGGCATGGCAGAACACAACAACATGGGCTACTGGGGCGAGCAGCAGGCAGCAAGCTACCTCGAAGCCAACGGGTACGGCATAATGGCCCGCAACTGGCGCCTGGGGCACCGCGACCTTGACATCGTGGCCCACAAAGACGGCACCGTGGTATTCGTAGAGGTGAAAACGCGGCGCGACAACCGCTACATGGAGGCCGAGCAGGCCGTCGACGCGCGCAAGATACGCTCAATAGCCGCTGCCGCGGGGGCGTTCATGCAGCAGCACGGCATCGACGCCGACGCACGCTTTGACATAATCACCGTGACCGGCACGCCATCGGCCGGATGCACCATCAACCACATAGAAGACGCGTTTGTGCCGCTGCCATACTGAAAACGATGAAAGACATAGCATACATACACATCCCCGAGACCGACTCGACCAACCGGCTGCTGCGCGAATACACCGGCGACGAGGGGCGGCTGATGACCGTGGCCACCACCGACTACCAGACGGCAGGGCGCGGCCAGGGCACAAACACGTGGGAGAGCGAGCGGGGCAGCAACCTACTCGTGAGCATCAGGCTGCACCCCCGCGGGCTGCACGCCTCGCGACAATACGCCATGACCGAGGCCGGGGCGCTGGCCGTGCGCGACACCGTGGCCCGCCTCACCGGCGAGGCAACCATAAAATGGCCCAACGACATATACGTGGGCGACAGGAAGATAAGCGGCACGCTGTCTGAATGCGACATCAGCGGCAGCACCATAAAGACGTGCACGCTGGGCATAGGCATCAATGTCAACCAGCGGAGCTTCGCGGGCGGGGCGCCAAACCCCGTGTCGATAATACAGCTCACGGGCCGCACAACGCCCACGGCCGACGTGCTCGACTGCCTGACAGACCGCATAGCCCACTACGCCGCCATGGTCGACAGCGGGCAGTACGAACGGCTGCACAACCTTTACCTGGGCACCCTCTACCGCCGCGAGGGCCTCTACAGGTACCGCGATGCCGGCGGAGAGTTCATGGCAACGACCGCCACGGTGAGGCCAGAGGGCCCGCTCGTGCTCCGGCGCGCCGACGGCAGGCTGTCGGAATATGAGTTCAAGGAAGTGAAATTCATCATTTAAAACTTTAATAAATACATCATGGCAAAGTACAAAAGGATATTGTTGAAGCTCAGCGGCGAAAGCCTGATGGGCAGTCAGAACTATGGCATCGACGCACAGCGCCTGGCTGAATATGCCGAGCAGATAAAGGAGGTGAGCCAAATGGGCGTGCAGATTGGCATAGTGATAGGTGGCGGCAACATATTCCGCGGACTCAGCGGAGCCGCCAAGGGCTTCGACCGTGTCAAGGGCGACCAGATGGGCATGTGCGCCACGGTAATCAACTCGCTGGCCCTGAGCTCCGCGCTCAACGCAATAGGCGTGAAGACAAAGGTGCTCACGGCAATACGCATGGAGCCGATAGGCGAGTTCTACAGCAAATGGAAGGCCATCGAGGCCCTGGAAGACGGATATGTGTGCATATTCTCGGCCGGTACGGGCAACCCTTACTTCACCACCGACACCGGATCGTCGCTTCGCGGCATCGAGATTGAGGCCGACGTGATGCTCAAGGGCACGCGCGTCGACGGCATTTACACCGCCGATCCAGAGAAAGACCCGGCCGCAACGAAGTTCAGAGAGATAACTTACGACGAGATATACAACCGCGGACTGAAGGTGATGGACCTCACGGCGACAACCATGTGCAAGGAGAACAACCTGCCTATCTACGTGTTCAACATGGACATCGTGGGCAACCTGCGCCGCGTGATGGACGGCGAAGAAATCGGGACGCTGGTGCACAACTGAGCAACAGGGCCGCAAACCACTTGCACAATGGCATCGACGGGCATCAAGGGGCAACCACTCCGTGGTGCCACAAGCCGCCACCGGGCCTTGTTGCGCGCCGCCGCCACCATCGACCCGGCCGCCGGCGCGCCACAAGGCCGCCGCGGCCCCGGCGGCTGGCGGGCCGAGGCAGAATGCAGCATGCCGCGCCACAGGCAGCCACGGGGCCTGGCCCCGACCGCCCGCAACGGCAAGCGGCATGCCAAACCCGCAAAGACAACGAGATGAACACACTGACAATGCTCGGCACGGGCAGCGCCCTCGTAACGCGATGCTACAACACCTGCTTTGCGATAAGCACGCCCGGAGCCACCCTCCTTACCGATGCCGGAGGCGGCAACGGCATACTCTGCCAGCTGCGCAAGGCCGGCATGCCCCCCGACGGCATCGACTTCATGTTCCTGACCCACGCCCACACCGACCACATCATGGGGGCGGTGTGGCTTGTTCGCACGGCGGCCAGCTCGCTGCGAGGCGGCCGCCGCCATGACCCGCTGCGCATATTCGGCCACGGGCGCGCCCTCGGCGTGCTGAGAGAGATGTGCCTGCTGCTGCTCTCGGGCAGCGACCGGGCCGTGCTCGACCGCGCTGTCAGCCTGTGCGAGGTGGCCGACGGCGACGTGGTCACGGCCGGGCAAACGAGCCTGCTGTGCTTCGACATCGGATCGACTAAGGAGAAGCAGTTTGGCTACAGGGCCACTTTGCCTGGCGGCACCACCCTGGTGTGCCTCGGCGACGAACCCTTCAACGAGCGCAACAGGCCCCAGGCCGAAGGCGCCGACTGGCTCATGAGCGAGGCATTTTGCCTGTATGCCGACCGCGAACGCTACAAACCGTATGAGAAACACCACAGCACGGCGCTCGAGGCCGGCCGCACGGCGGCATCGCTACGTGCGCGCAACCTCATTGTATACCACACTGAAGACGACAGCCTGGCCACCCGCAAAGAGCGGTATGGCGCCGAGGCGAAGACTGAATATGGCGGCAACGTGGTAGTTCCCGACGACCTTGAGACCATTTTCCTTTGACGTTGCACCGCTGCCCGGGGCATGTGGCAGCCCTGCCACGCCCACACCATGTGCCCGCCACGCCCACACCATGTGCCCGCCACGCCCACACGGCTCAGAAAGCCACGAGCTCCAGCCGCGCATAGTCGGACTCGAGCACCAGCCGGTTGACGTCGGCCACCACCACACGAAACTCTGTCGACGTGGCGCCGAGCCCAAACGGGCCAAGCTCTTCGGGCGTTGCCTGCCGGCCGCTGTCGCTGGTCGATGCCCTGTGGCGGAAGTCTTTCATGGCCACGCGCGAGCTTCCGCCCACATATTCGAAGCGCCCCACAAACGCCCCGTAGCCGCCGGGGCCCTGCCGTTCGGCCACTTCGACCACATAGCGCGTTATGCCGTAGAAGATGCGCTCACACTGATGCACCTCTCCGTCGGCATGGGTCACGAAGCGCTCCAGCCGCCAAAACCCCTCGATGTCGCCGTCGACGGGTTGCTTCGAGCACCCCGCAGCCAGCATTACCGCCACAACAATCAGGCCGATGCGGCCTGCCAACGCCTTCACCTTGCACATATCCCTGTCTTTTTTATCGTTAACATCATTCCGGCAGAGGCTCCTAGATAGTCGCCTCCGTCGATACCCACAGCCATGGCCATGCTCCATCCGGGCAGTTTGCGCGGCGAATAAGTGGCCTCGGCATAAGTGCTCACCTGCAGCCTCACCCGGTCGAGGGGCTCGCGGTAGGTTCCCCAATGCCTCACGTGCGACAGAAGCAACCTGTAGGCCCACTCGTCTGAAGGCTGGCCGTCGACTCCCACGTGGTGTGCGCGCACGCGGTTGCTCTTAAACTCGTTGGTGCCGTCGGAGTTGTAAGCCGGCCCCGGCATCAGCGGACAGCCCATGCCCAGCCCCCAGTGCTGCCACCCCAGAAACTGTCCGTTGTTGTAGTAATTGTCGCAACCGCTCATCTGCAGGTCGGTAAACGTGCCGCCGACGCCGTCGTAGAGTATAGGGCCGGTCTGGTCGGTGGTCGACAGCCCCTCCCATAGCAGCGTCTTCACCCACCTGTTGCGCGGCAGCGTCACCTCGACCCCGAGCTGCCCGTCGCGCCAAAGGCCGTATTGCATGGTGAGCTGCGAATGGTCTTCAAAGTAATGCTCCATGTATACGCGCGCCGACCACGCCCTGCCGTGGTAGTCGAGGCTAACGTTCCAGCTGCCGCAGTGGTTGCCCTGCACGTTCTTCAGGGTGCTCTCCTGCGACGGCATGAGCATGTAGAAGAAGTCGGGCAGCCGGTTAGGCATGTTCTCTACCATCACCGACGAGCCGTCGGCGCGCTTTCTCATCTTCATTCCGCCAAATTGCGCCGCAGTGAGTATGCCTATGTCGACAGTCAGCGGAAAGCGGTCGGCCCGCCCAACCCTCAGCGCAGCCGACTTGCTGTGGTATAGCGTGTTGCGCGTGTAGAGCCCACCGGGGGCGGCAAAGCCTTGCTGCCACTTGTTGTCGGTGAATATGCCATAGGCCAAGTGGCCCTTGAACGACAGCCACCCGCGCGTGAGCGGCACCGGGACGAAGTCGGCAATGTCGGCCCTTACCTGCGGCACGGGCCTGGCGCCCGGACCTTCCACCATCATGCCCGAGCTCAACCTGTGGTTCTTGTCCATGGGATAGCCCCACCGTTGCTTGCTGCCCACGCTCAGGCGCAGCCGCCGCCACGACATGTCAACGTATGCCTGCTGCACCACCACGGGCGCCCCGATGCCCCAACCTGAAGCCATGTCGGCAGCCGCCTCTATCCAGAAGCCGGCGCGCAGTGGCCTGGAATAGGTGGCACCGGCGCGCAGGTAGCCGCCCGCGGCGTCGGTAAACGACAGTCCCCAGCGGTTGGCAGTGAACCATAGCGGGGCATGGCGCCCGGTAGACGCGCCGCACGAAGCCTCAACACGGTAGGCCACGGTGTCGCGCCCATGGCCAATGGCAGCCCCCGACGTAAAGAAGACTAAGGCCGACAACAGTAACATTTTCCTTGCATCCATCCTATAAAACAATATTTCAGACGGTTATTTACAAACTTAATACAACAGAAAGACCATGCATACGGGCAGCGGTTGGACCTGCCAATGGCTGTACGCATGCAGCTTTTCGGATGCAAAGGTACGAAAAAAAACATATATAGCCAACCCGGCGGGGCATGGGCCGGTGGTTTGAAGCCGCTTTTCGACGCTTTGCGCCGGCCTCGGCCGCCGTAGGGCAAGGGTGGTAAACAATCATGACAACTGCCGCAGGCAAAGCCTTCAAGGGCGATGTAGCCCTGCCGAACAGCCCGTATTGGCCCGCCAAACGGCCCATTCCACATGCCAAGACGGGCCGTTTGGCAGGCTCACGGCACCCGTTGCGCAAGGCACTGTGGCACAGCGTGTTGCGCCGAACGCACGCCACGGTAATACTATTTTACAAAATGTGGCTCCCGCCAAGCCTTCCGG